>OKRF01000009.1:7611-18788 GCA_900290315.1 Candidatus Sulfopaludibacter sp. SbA3
ATCTGAAGGAGCAGGCGGAGATCGACGGGCAGTATTTCGAAGTGGTGCGGGGGCAGGCGCCGGACCCATCGCTCAAGATTTTGACTCGGGAATCGGTAGCGGACTTGCACCGGCGCCTCATGCCATTTCACCGGCATTATGCGGAGACGCTGTTCGCGAATCTGCCCGCGGGCGTCCGTCAACTGGCCAGAATCTATTNNCCATGTACGGCGGGTGAGACATCGCTCGTGATCGACCACAACGGCCGGTTTCGTGCGTGCGAGATGCGCGGGATTGTGGGAGACCTGCACGATTACGATTTCGACGTGCGGCGGGCTCTGGAATCGCAGGGCATGCGCGATGAAGTGGAGGCGATTCCCAAAGCGAATTGCTGGTGCACCCATAGTTGCTTCATTCAGGAAAGCTCGAAGTTCTCACCCAAAGCGCAATTGCTGCGGATTCCGCTGGCCGGGCTGGCGCAATAAGATCCTCCGTTCGGCGAATACGCCGCNNTTTGTCGTCTTCTTCAGGCTAAGCGGGCATTTTCGAGCCGCGAGCCCGCCGCAAACCCGAGGCACTGTTTCCAGACTGCGCCCCCGTCATATGCTCAGTGATATAGTCTGGAAACGATGAGAACAACCATCCAGAACGCCGTGCTGATTCTGGCAGCCGTCGCCGCGCGTGCACAGGAAACTCCGCGGCCGGCGCTGCCTCCCCTGCCTGCCGCTCAGGGAGTGCCCAAGCCGGGACCGGCCACAGACGCTCCGTACGCTCCGCTGCCCATCCTGCAGGGCGGCGTGGTGGTCACACTCTTTCCGGCCGGTTCCCCTTTCCTCAAGATGGATCGCATCAAAGAGCCGGAGCAGTACAACGTGAGCCAGACGGTGCCGGGCAGAATCAACAGCATCGTCAACATTCATAACCCTTCCATCGAGGTGCACACGGTAGATCGCGGTCTGAATACCGGAGCCGCCGTGATTCTGGCGGCGGGCGGCGGGCACAACACCTTGAACGTAGGCGGTGAGGCCGCCGATTTCGTGCCCTTCTTCTACAATTACGGAGTCAATACGATCATCCTGCGCAACCGGCTGCGGCGCGATGGGTACAACCCGCAGACGGACGAGGTGTACGATGCGCAGCAGGCCATCCGCATGGTGCGCGCGTACGCCAAGGAATGGAACATCGATCCGAACAAGATCGGGATCATGGGCTTTTCAGCGGGCGCGGAACTGGCGGCACCGTCGACGGTGTTGTTTGACGACTTCGACAAGAAGAACAGTGGCGCAGACGATCCTCTCGCGGGAATCAGCTCGCGGCCGGACTTCGTGGGAATCATCTATCCCGGCCCCTCGCCGTTCGCGCGCAATCGCACGGCGCCGCCGATTCCGCGCAATGTGCCGCCTGCGTTTATCGTCTGTGGCGGTTCGGGCGACCGGGGGCACGCGGTGTGGGCCATCGAGTACTTCAGCGCGATGCTGGCGATCAGCGTGCCGAACATCGAGATGCATATTTACGGTGTGGGACGCCATCCCGGCGACGCGCTCCCCGACGGCAGCCATCAGACGGGAGGTTTGACGGACCGCAACAACACCCCGTATGGCACTTGGCAGTACCGCTTCATCGACTGGTTCCGGGATCTGGGATTCCTGCAAAAGCCCGGCGTGGAAACGAAGGCGGCCAAGGATGTGGCTACGTTTGCGAAGCAGCCGGGACGTTGAGGCGGGCGGCGGCGCGTTGGGCTGCTGCGAGGCGCGCCGCGGTAAGCGGCTTGACCTTCTCGCGAGCGGTGGCGAGGATCGACTCCGGGGCCAGCGCGGGTGTGCCGGCGGCAAAGGGTGGTTCGGGGGCGTACTGCATTTCGAGTTGAATCCGCTGCGCCACGGCATCGCCCTTGAGGATGGCTGCGAGGCGCAGGCCGCCATCGATGCCGGCACTGACTCCGGCGGTCGAGACCAGGTTGCCATCGACCACAACGCGCGCGTCCTGCGGAATCGCGCCGAAGTAGGGCAGCAGGTGGAAGGAGTTCCAGTGAGTGGTGGCGCGGCGTCCCCGAAGCACGCCGGCAGCGCCCAGAGTCAGCGCGCCGGTGCAGACCGAGAGAATGTAGCGGGCCTCCGCGGATCTGGCGCGCAACCAGGCGAGTACTACTTCATCGTCCATCAGCGGCAACTGACCCACGCCGCCCGGCACCACCAGCACGTCCAGCGGCGGAGCGGTGTCGAGAGTTGCGGTGGGAGTGAGGATGAGGCCGAAGACGTCAAGGAGCGGCGTCAGATCCTTCCAGATGACGTGAACGTTGGCTTGCGGAAGGCGGGCCAGGACTTCGAACGGACCAGTGAAGTCCATCTGGTCCATGTCCGGGAAGATGAGGACGCCGATCTGCATTACTCGAAATTCCTCTCGTGTTTTATAAGCCTGGTAGCGCCAACTGACTTGCAGCCTGAGGCCCACTCCACTCACCGCTCAACGGGAGTTTGTTCGGCGTGCTCCACAACCAGGTGCTCGATCGGTGCTTTGGTCTTTGTGAGTTTGAGCCCGAGCCGCTGGATCGATTTGTAGAGGTTGACGCCCTCCGGTTCGGATGCAACGGGTATGACCGGAAACTCAGGCGTAACGGACCAGACGTCGTCCCCGCCCGTTGCCCTGGTGCGGGTCGATCCCACGGACGTTCCAGGCACAAACAAGGAAATCGCATAGAATCCTGGCAAGCCGGTGCGATCGAGGACTGGCAGCTTAACTTCCCTTCTGAGCAGGATGGCGAGTTCCGGCAGCGTGATTTTGGTGGCCTCCAGGATTACCGTTCCATTCAGCCGGGAGTAAGTCAGATAGCCATTGGGCGTCTTCGTCCGGAGCAACTGCGTGCGGCCGTCGGAGTGGGGAAGGAACGGCTCCGGAGTCACATCCGCCGGCACTGCTTTGAGTTTTGGCCCATTCTTGCCGACGGTGAGGATACAAGCTGGCTCCTCCCGGCTTTCCCGGCGGACTACCAGCTTCAATTGGTCGGCCAGCAACGCTTGCAGCATTTCTGGAATCTGGTCCTTCTTCGCGCCCTCGGGCAGCTTCGCGAAGACGTCGAAGTACGCCCTTTTCATCCAGTCCGGTCCGGTAACGCTCTGATAGGGTTCGAGCCGATATGCCCTGGTGATCAATTGAGGCAGCGTGGCAGCCAAAAACTCCACCCGTGAAGCATCCATCCTGCTCCGCGGGCCCAATAAGGGATGCATGGGCGAAATGGTGGCGAACCGAATGGCAGCGGTCTCGAATCGGGGACCGGGCTCGGGTGTCTGGCCAAACGCGGCGATCGCGATCAGGAAAGCTCCTGTGGACGCAGTCGGGCGCACAGACATACTCAAAAACTAGCACAAACCGGGCGAACTGAAGCTTACCCTACTTCATGGCGCCGAGCGCCGCGAGGACTTCTTCGCTGTGCTTGCCCGGATTGACGCCGGTCCAGACTTTGGCGATCTTGCCGGCGGGATCGATCAGGAACGTATTGCGCGAGGCCACTCCACGCGAGCCCAGCGAGCCATAGGAATCGACCACCTTTTTGTCAGTATCCGCCAGCAGTTTGAAAGTCAGGCTTTCCTTGGTGCAGAACTCTTTGTGGCTGTCCGTGGAATCCACGCTGACGCCCACAATCACGGCGTTCGCGGAAGTGTACTTGGGCAGGTCCTGCTGAAAGTTGTGGGCTTCAATGGTGCATCCCTGGGTCATGTCTTTGGGGTAGAAGTAGAGCACCACCCACTTGCCGTGGAATTGCTTCAGACTGACGTTCGGCCCTTCCTGGGATGGCAGGGAAAAGTCGGGCGCCGGTTGTCCGGCCTGGGGTACTTCTGCCGCCAGGCAGAGAGTAGCGAGGATCGCTGCGGCTGTGGTGTGACGGATGAGTTTCATGGGAGTCCTCCCCACACCTTATCTCAGGCGTCCTCGGCCGGACAAGGTTCGGAGCGATGAATTTACAGGAACATCGTGAGACGGATCTCCGTTATCAGTTCCATGGGGACATTCACTGCCGATCTGCGTTATGCCTTCCGCATGCTTTGGAAAAATCCCGCCTTCACGGCCATCGCAGTGGCCGCGCTGGCGCTGGGAATTGGCGCCAACACGGCGATCTTCACGGTGGTCAATGCCGTGCTGTTGCAGCCATTGCCCTACAAGCAGCCTGACCGGCTGGTGAGGCTGACGCGGAAATTCCCGGATGGCACGCCAGAGTCGAACTCCATTCCAAAATACATGGCCTGGACACACAATCACGTGTTCGAGTCCATCACGCTGTACGGGATGACTGCGCCGGGGATGAATCTGGGAGGCGGCGACCGGACGCAGCAGGTGCGGACACTGACCGTTTCCAGCGGATTCTTTCCGGTATTCGGAGTGAGCCCGGTGCAAGGGCGGGTGTTCACCGCCGCGGAGGATGTGCCGGAAAGACCGCTACTCGCTGTGGTGAGCTATGGCCTTTGGCAGGCACGCTTCGGCGGCGATCCGCAGATGGTGGGTCGCGGAATTCAACTGAACGGCGCGCCGGTGACAGTGATCGGGATTCTGCCCAGGGGGTTCGAATCGGATCCGCCCGCGGATGTGTGGATTCCGCTGCAGGCGGACCCGAACAGCACCAACCAGGGCCATTACCTGTCTTCGGCGGCGCGATTGAAGCCCGGGGTGAGCGTGGCTGCGGCGCAGGCTGAAATGAAACTGCTGGCAGAGGAGTTCCGGCGGGCCAACCCCACCAAGGTCGATCCGAACGAATCGGCCACGGCGATTCCCATGCAAGAGTCCGTGGTGAGCAACGCAAAGACAGCGTTGCTGGTACTGCTCGGCGCGGTCGGCTTCGTGCTGTTGATTGCGTGCGCCAACGTGGCGAATCTGCTGCTCGCGCGTGCGGCGGTGCGGCAGCGGGAAATGGCGGTGCGCGCGGCGATTGGCGCCAGCCGCGGCCGTGTGGTGCGGCAGTTACTCACCGAGAGCGTGCTGCTGGCGGGAATCGGCGGCGTGTTGGGATTCGTAGTGGGCTCCTGGGGAGTACGCGTGCTGTTGCTGATGGTGCCGGGGAAGATTCCCCGGCTCACGGGGCCGGACGGGTTGCAAGCTGNNGTGGCAGCTTTCACTCTAGGCCTTGCCGTGCTCACGGGCATTCTGTTCGGCGTCTTCCCGGCGCTGCAGATCTCCAAGCTCGATCTGGCTTCCGCTTTGAAAGAGACCAGCGGGCGCTCAGGCACGGGACGGCGGCACAATCGCACCCGTTCCGTTCTGGTGGTGACGGAGGTGGCGCTGGCGCTGGTGCTACTTTCCGGCGCGGCGTTGTTGATCCGCTCGTTCATCGGACTGCGCGACGCCAAACCGGGAATCGATCCGCACCACCTGCTGGTCTTCGAAACGGCCATGGCCGGCGCAAGCTACGACAGCACCGGCAAAGTGGACCGCTTCGGCACGCAGGCAGTGCGGCGGCTGGAGGGCCTGCCCGGCGTGGAGGCCGCGACCCTGACGATCATGCTGCCGGCGGCCGGCACTGGCGGGGTCGATCTGCCGTTCAACATCGTGGGGCGCGCGCCGGACAAGGGCAGTCTGTTCAACGGAGACGAACAGTATCGATACATCTCGGCACACTATTTTCAGACGTTCCGGATTCCCGTGCTGCGCGGCCGTGCGCTCACCGAAACCGACACTGGCAATTCGACAAAGGTGGTGATCATCAACGAGAAAATGGCCAAGCAGTATTGGCCCAAGCAGGACCCCATCGGACAGGTGATCGTGATCGGGAAAGGCATCGGCCCGCAGTTTGAGGAAGGGCCTCGCCAGATTGTGGGGGTCGTGGGGAACGTGCGCGAAACGGGTGTCACGGATGGCGAAGTGGGGGTGATGTACGTGCCGCAGAGTCAGGTGCCCGAAGGTCTGACAAAACTGGCGAACGGCGTGATTCCGATGAGCTGGGCGGTGCGCACGGAGATGGATCCCCTGAGCCTGCGTACCGCGGTGGAACGTGAATTCCGCGCTGTGGATTCCATGATGACGGTGGCGCAGGAGCGCACTATGGAACAGGTGCTGGCGCGAGCCGTGGCGCGGCAGAGCTTCAACATGCTGCTGCTCTCCATATTCGCTGCCATTGCCATGCTGCTGGCGGCCATCGGGATTTACGGCCTGATGTCGTATTCGGTGCAGCAGCGCACGCAGGAGATCGGCATCCGCGTGGCTCTGGGAGCGAGTCACGGTGAGATGCTCCGGCTCATCATGGGGCAAGGCATGAAGCTGGCGGCGATTGGCGTCGTAGTGGGATTGGCGATTGCGTATGGCGTCACCAAGGTGCTGGCGAGCATGCTGTTCGGCATCAAGAACACCGACACAGTGGCGTTCGTCGCGGTGGCTGCGCTATTGACGGCAGTGGCGCTGGTTGCGACGTACATTCCCGCCCGGCGTGCCGCGACCACGCCGCCTACGGAAGCTTTGCGGTATCAGTAGGACAACCGCTCCCTCACGGTCGCGGCTTCGACGCGCGTTGTTGTGACCTTGCCTATTGGCCGCCGGCCGGAGTCGTGCGATTGGGCGCTGGGGGCGTGGGCTTGCCCGCGTCCAGGTGGTCCCAGTTCATGATGGCGTTAAAGGCCAGCATGAAGGAGCCTTGCGTCTGCCAGCGCCAGAAGGGGCGGATGGCAAACATGACGATGTGACCCTTGCCCATGGGGACATCCACTGCCGCGGCGCGGCCCGAGAGAGCTTCGCCGCCGGCCAAGGTGCCGGAGAGCAGCATGTCGCTCGCGTTGGTGGGGAATGCCAGGATCACGCGGGCGCGATCCTCAGCCGGAGCGCCTCCGCGACCGCCGCGGCCACCGCCGCCANNGAATCCTCCACCACCGGGACCGACGCCGGCCGCATCGGGCGCCGCTGCCCCGCCGCCGCGTCCACCTCTACCACCGCGTCCTCCGCGCCCGCCACCGGTTGCCGGAGCAGCAGCTTCCGCGGGAGCGTCCGCCGGATCCAGCGGGGAAACGTGAATCGCCGTCACGTTGGGGGTGACGTTCTGCCCTTCGCCGCCGTTGATGAGGCCACCGCCGCCACGGCCGCCGCCGCCACCAAATCCGCCGCCGAAGCCACCACCGCCGGCCGCGCTCAGCACGGGATCCTGATTGAAGTACACCGGCAGATCGGCGCCGTCATAGCCGTAAGCGATGGGGCTCTTCAGGTCGGCGAACTTGCCGCGCAGAATGGAGCCGCGGACGAAGAGAGTGGTGGGATGCTCCACCGTGACTCCGCCGGCCAAATCGTATTCCGCCATCATGGCGGCAGTGGAGCCTTCGGAGATGAGCGCGCCGCCTTCCTGGACGAACTTGGCCAGATCCATCAACCCTTCCATGCCCATGCCACCGCGGACATCGTCGCTCGAATCCACTCCGCCCAGGTTGGGCGTCTCGGTGCTCTTCTTGTACGGAATGGGCGCCGCAGCATTCACACCGGCCAGGATGGACGCGGCGTTACCACCGGTGTGCGGGAAGATGATCACATCGTATTTGGCGCGCAGGTTGGGGTCCTTCAGCTCTTTGTCGCCGAAGTATTTGTAGGGAACCTTGTAGTAATCCAGGGCGGCGCGCACCCAGCCTTCATCCTGCGTGCGCGACCACGAATGCGCGTAGCCGATGCGCGGCACCGTCAGGTCGTGGGTCTTCACTGAGGGCGCGGAGGCCACGGCCCAGCCGGAAAGTCCCAGGTCCTTCAGCATAGGCTCCAGGCGGGCGCGGTCTGCGTTAGGAATGATCAGCGCGCCGGCGCGGAACTTGTGGCCGTTCATTTCGAAATCGTCTTCGGCGGCCATCATCTTCACGTCGGCGGCGCGGAAACGGAACGACATCAGGTTGTTGTCGCTGGTGTGCTCAATCACCAGCGTCCCACCGCTGCCATCCACTCCGCCGGTGGCCTTCGCCTCCGCCGTGAGTAAAGTCAGAGGCGCTTCGAAGACCGATTTTTCATGCGTGGTGACCAGCTTGACGTTGCGCAGATATTGCATGGTCCAGCCGGTATCGTCGTAGGGGCGCGGGTTGGCGGTGGGGTAGTTCTGAATGCTGGTGTACATGTCCACCAAGGTGCGATACGGCTGATCGGCGCGGATGACGTAGTCGCCTTTGGACACATCCACGTTGCCCACCTTGAATGCCGAGTTAGCGGTATGAACTTCGGCGCCCTGGCGGCGCAACTCGTTAATCATGTCCGCGGCGTCGGCCTTGCGATGCTGCCCGGCGGGAATGATCCACGCGGTGGGGCTCTCCGTGCCTGCCCTTCCCTTCTCGATGGACCGCTTGTTCTTCAGGTAATAGTTTTCCAGGTACGTTTCGCGAGTCTTGGCAACCTGGCTCAATGCAAAAAGAAGGGCCGATTCCTGGATGTTGGTATTGTTGCGCGGACCCCACTTGACCGAGGGCAGCGGCGGATTCGGCCGGAACCATTCGCGGCTGGTGGTCTGCGCGCCCAGTTGCAGGTTCGCCGAAACGTCAGGGCCATAGCTCTGCACTTCGTAGAAGCGGCCGAAGGAATTGTGCGTGAGCGCGATCCAGAACAGGTAGTTGGGAACCCAGCCATCGTAATAGCCGTAGGTCCAGACGCCGGGAATGCCGCGCTTGGCCAGTTCCATGATCTCGGTTTCGGCCAGCCACCACCATTCGTCAATCTGGATGGGGTCGAGCGTCACGTTGTACGGCCCGGTGCCGGTGGAGACGTAGAGGTAAGAGACGCTCTCATGCAGGTCGTGCAGGATGGTGGGGTGCCATTCCAGCATGCCCCTGGTGAAGGCCTTGGTCATCTGCAGATACTGCCCCATGCCGTCGCGGTTGTCATCGTGCTGCACGTACTTGCCCCAGTACATCATGAGGTTGTTGCGGCTCACGCCGGGGTGATTCTTGCCGTAGTAGTAGGCGTCCACCACGCGCTCGCGGCCATCCACTTCCAGCACCGGGGTGATGAAAGTAATCACGTTGTTGCGGATGTTCTGGATGAACGGCGTCTCTTCCACAATGAGCCGGAAGGCCAGCTCGATCAGGCACTCCGGGCCGCCGGTTTCGGGGGAATGGATGCCGCTGTTCATCCAGTAGATGGGCTTGGCGGTGTGGAACAACTCTTTAGCCTGCTCTTCGGTGATCTTGCGCGGATCGCCGAGTTTGGCGGCCATGTCTTTATATTTGTCGAGGTCCTTAATGGTGGCTTCGTCGGCGATGGCCAGGACGACGATGTCGCGTCCCTCTTCGGTGGTGCCCATCTTCCAGAATTTCGCGCGCGGCGAAGCTTTGGCCAGCGCCTCGTAATAGCGCTCGATATCGTGGGCGTAGGTGAGCTCACCCGGTTTGCCGGGGATGCGGCCGAAGAACTTCAAGGGAGAAGGCACGGTGTCCGAGGCCGGCATATGGTCCACCAGTTCGGTGGTGAAGCGCGGATCCTGCAGGTACTCCTTGATCAGTTTGGTGTACTCTTCATCCTGTTTTTGGGGAGCGGAAGCGGCAGTCGCAGCAGCGGCGGCCTTCCCTTTCTTGGTCTGGGCCAGCACAGGTCCGGTAGCGAGAGCCAGCGCCAGAAGCGCGCTCCCAATGGAGGCAAAACGGGTAGTCATAGCGAAACGTTTGTCCTTTTAGGATCTCTGAGTAATACCTCTTTCAAATGGCGGGTGTCAATCGGGAGCAGGTGAGTTCAGTGGAATGGAAACGGTTTTCGGGGTGCAGGGGGACGAGACGCCGCGAAGTGGGATGCTCCTCGCCGCGCTGTTATCTGTGGCCGGCTACCACTGATGGCTCTCGCGGAGTTGTGGCTGCACTGAAGCTGGTGTTTGCGTTGGTGCCCTATGTCGGATCGGTCTCGATGTCGACGCCTCGCGCCTCCAGCTCGGCGAGCAATTCGGCTACGGCGGGCAAGGCTTCGCGGTCTCCTGGCACGACGATGGCCCACCGCAGGTTTTCGCGGAACTCGTGCGTACTGATACGCCATGCCGCCAGTTCAGGCGATGGGGTCGAGCCAATGCGGATCACCGACCACGCGCGCACGAGGGCAAGCGCGGTGGACCGGTTGGGCCGCGGACCGCGGACGATGAAGTGATTGTCCCCGTGGACCAGAATTCCGAGCATCAGAACTATTGTTGCAGAGTCAGTAACGCCGGCGGTCTCGCCGCAACTTGTGGGGTGCGCGACAGAAAGCCGAGCGTGTCGCCAACTTCCGCGCCCAGCTCCTGGTGTTGCATCCGTGATCATCTGTGTCCATCCATGGCCTGACTTCTTGCCTTTCCCATTGGCCGTTTGAAGAGAAGTGAAACTCAATATGGGCCACGGATGAACACGGATTAACACGGATAAGACCACAATACTGTTCAGTTACTATCTCAAGTTGTCAAAGATCGGTAGCGGTGGACAGTGAAAAACGCCTCAGGCAGCCTTCCGGAAGGCCTGCTTGGGGGCCGCGAAGTGCTTTTTGGCGGCGGCGACGCGGAGGTTGTGAGTTACCCGGCCTGCGATTTTCGGGAGTGAAAAAGCAAATTGTGGGGGAAGGGCGGGAACTCCGTTTCCACGTCGTAGGCTTCTCCCTGGCTGGCAGCGTATTGGGCGAGCAGAGTGGCCTCTTCCACGGCTTGGTCCAAAGCGGCTTTGCGCTCTGCTTGCAGTTGCTTGAGCATGAGCAGGTTCCTTTCGACGCGGCGCTGGGCGCGGCTTTCGTAGAGCGACATGAGGTTGAAGTTTTTGGCTTCGCAGGCCCAGACTACGGCTTGAGCGAGAGCGGCATCGATTTCGGGATGGTGAGCGAAGTATTTGTCGGGCTCGGACATGCCCATGGAGAATCGGGGGTGCTCGATGGCGGCGCAGCGCAGGAGGCGCCAGCGGTCGTCGGCGATGGAGTGGGCGAAGCTTTTCTCCAGGTCGCCTTCCACCGCAAGGGATGCGAGGATGCCCTGGCATTGCCTGGTGTAGGCCAGCTCGTCGGCTGGCGTCATGATCATCACTTGGCCTGTCAGGCCGTGTCTATAAGAGTTAAAGGCGCGAGGATCGCGCTGAGTGTTCGTTTCTGTCTCGATAGGTTCCGGGCTCATAAATGCTCCGTCAATTAAGAGGTACCATGCCGATTTGGCGCTGCCGGCTGAGCGTTCAAGTAAGTGATTGAGATAATGGGATTTATTTGTCTGCAACTTTTGTGAACGACTTGCAAAACTCGGCGTAAAAAATATCTAGCCCTCTCGCGGGTGG
>OKRF01000170.1:0-7512 GCA_900290315.1 Candidatus Sulfopaludibacter sp. SbA3
CGCGCCATCGGTCGTTGTGGGGAAGATGGACAAAAACAGGCTCAGATTGGCCAGATTTGTGACCGCCGAAAACGAACTTACCGCGGAGGCGCGGAGACGCGGAGGAAGCGCGGAGAAATGCGGAGAAACACAATCACTCTCGAGGCGCAGAGACTTAGACGCTGTTTCCGCTTCGAATGGGATCTTGTGATTTGGAGGCGTGGATGGCTTGGAAAGGGGCTTTTTGGAGTGTGCCAATGTTGGGGGCGCCTTTCTGCTCAGCGCGGTTTTTGAGGCCGCAGAGAAGACACCGGCGGTGGTGACAGGTAAGAAGGGGAGAACTAAACACAAGTTGGGCCAGTTAACGTTAGCGGGAATCCCGGGGGGGGGCAGATTGCGCGAGGGTGGCTTCCCAGAACATATAGTCCGGCACCTTCATAAGTCGCGAGGTTGGGGCCGGTGTTTTTTGAGATTCTCGCAAGGATGGCGGGATCCAACTCCTCGGTGCGGCCGTGACGCCATCGCCGAAGGCCAAGAGCTCATGCCGCGATGTCGAATACAGCATCCGCCGAATCGGGTGGCAACTCGCCATGGGCGATCCGGGCGAGAACAATCTCCCGCGCGGCTGACTGAGCTCTTAGAATTGCTTCGATTCTCCGTAGAGGAGGACGTGCAACTCCGGCACTTTGGCAATCCAACGGCCATCGACTTGACGGTCTCGCTCGATGCGTGAGCTTCGTACCGGCAGGTTCTCACCGATGACCCGTGATCACCGCCGGTGAACATTGAACGACCGGGACGTTAAATCAAAAGGAACCAAATTTTGTCTTGACGGTCTTACTAGTTGATAGTAAGATAGAACCGACCCTCAAGAACGCATATATGAAGCGGCCCACACTAGCAAAGTTGGAACTTCGGATTCTGGAAGTGTTGTGGTCCAGGAACGGGGCGTCCATGCGAGAGATTCAGCAGGCATTTCCCGAACCTCGGCCTGCCTATACGACGATTACGAACACCGTATACCGAATGGAAAGCAAGAAAGCCGTGCGCCGCGTTCGTAAGGTCGGAAACGCCGATATTTTCGAACCATTGATCGCCAGGGAAGCGGCTCGCAACAGCCTGCTGGATGAAATTCTGAGCTTCTTTGGCGGGNNTTGGCGGGCGGCCACAACCGATGGTGGCGCAACTGATCGAGTCCGGAAAGCTCACGCTTGACGATATTCGCGAACTCGAGAAGGCAGCCGCGGAAGCCGACAGGCGACGAAAGGTGGAAGGGGAGGGGAAATCGAAATGAGCACTCAGTTCGTCCTCAACCACTTGTGGCAGTCATCCGGCTTCGTACTCGTTGCCGGTTTGGTGGCGTTCGCGCTTCGCAACAATTCGCCTAGGATCCGTTACTGGGTTTGGCTGAGTTCGTCGGCAAAGTTTCTCATACCGTTCGCACTGCTGATGAGCCTTGGCAGTGTGGTTCCACGGCCATCGCGCAACGCAGCGTCCACCGTGGCTCCCGTCTTCTCGGCCACCGCTGTTCAAATTGCGTCGCCGTTTCCGCCGGCTCCCCGCCGCATTCGTCCAGCGCACAACGCGATGAATTGGATGCCGGTCACGATCGCGGTTGCATGGGCCTTCGGTTGTTTTGCAATCTTGCTGGCACGATGGCGCGGCTGGTTAAGACTTCGAGCGGCACTGCGAGCCAGCACACCGGTAGAACTTTCGATTCCTATACGGTCGCTGATAACGCCCGGGACGGCAGAACCCGGGATTGTCGGTTTT
Organism: Candidatus Sulfopaludibacter sp. SbA3; assembly: GCA_900290315.1. Taxonomy (GTDB): domain Bacteria; phylum Acidobacteriota; class Terriglobia; order Bryobacterales; family Bryobacteraceae; genus Sulfopaludibacter. Next base: position 1,753 of record OKRF01000170.1, read on the forward strand.
CTGCGCCCGGTTCTGATCCTGCCAGCCGAGCTTATCGAGCACCTGAGTCCCCGGCAGCTTGGCGCCATTCTCACGCACGAGCTGTGCCACGTGCGCCGGCGAGACAATCTTTTCGCCGCGGTGCATATGGCAGTGGAGGCGATCTTTTGGTTCCATCCGCTCGTGTGGTGGGTTGGATCTCGCCTGGTGGAAGAACGTGAACTTGCCTGTGACGAGGAAGTCCTGAGAATGGGCTGCGAACCGGCGGACTATCTGGAGGGGATACTGAAAGTCTGCCGCTTCCACACGGCATCCCCGTTAGCGTGTGTTTCGGGAGTTTCGGGAGGGGATGTGAAGAGGCGTCTGCGGACGATCATCGCAGGGAGCATCGCTCAGGAACTGAGCGGCCCATGCAGGGCAGCGCTGGCCATCATTGGCCTGGCGGCCCTGGTGGCGCCCATCGCAATCGGCGTGCTGATCGCGCCTGTGAGCCAGGCTCAATTTGCGCCTGCGAACACGCCGAGATTCGAGGCCGCCTCAATCAAGCCCTGCTCTGAACCTTTGAACGGACCTGCCCCAAATTCATCTCCTGGAAGGCTCGCCACCGATTGCGCCGAGTTGCTCAATTTGATGGGGAACGCCTATACCTCATACGCTGACGGTCATCTCAATCGCAATAGGGATCCGACTCCGATCACCGGGGGTCCCTCGTGGATCCGTTCCGCCTCCTATGACATCAACGCAAGGGCCGAAGGCAATCCGACCGTACCGATGATGCTGGGTCCGATGATGCAGAAGCTATTGGAGGATCGCTTTCAACTGAAGATCCATCGTGAAACGAGTGAGGGACCTGTCTATTTCCTGACTGTTGCCCGCGGCCGGCCAAAGTTACAGCCATATTCGGAAGGAAGCTGCACGCCTTGGACTCTCCCGCCTCCGCCACTCAAGCCGGGCGAAAAAATCTGCGGGAGCATGATTAACGGCATAGCGTCTTCGGTGGAAGCTCTGGGCTCGACGCTCGACGAATTCTCCAAGGTCCTCAGCCTGTTGGTGGATCGTCCAGTGATCGACAAGACAGGAATCACTGGACGGTTCGATATCCACGTCAAGTTTTCGCGGGAGGGAACTGCGCTAGAGAGTATCCGGCTTAATAAAGGGCCGTCCACCGCAGCCGACCCAACAGGCGCTCCGTCGATATTCGTTGCGTTACAGGACGAGCTCGGTCTCAGACTCGAAGCGGGCAGAGGCCCAGTAGACACGCTCGTCATCGATCACATCGAGAAGCCTTCGGAAAACTGACCGTTGCGGCTCTGGCCTTGTTGTGCGACTCAAATAGCCCTAAGATCGCTGTGTTACCGGACTGCGCACACGGTGCCGGAAACTGCGTCCTGAAAAATCAAGTGCAGCCCCAATTTCGCCAGAGTCTCGCGGTCGTCCGCGATGGCGATCCAGAAGCCGGCGGGCCGATCCAGGGGGCCGCGATCTACCGGGGTCCAGTGCAAGTGGTACAGTGTGCGGTAGAAGTTGATTGCCGGCTCAAGAGGCCAACTTGCGCGGATGGTCACGGGCTGGCTGCCGGCGCGTTCGCGGATCAGATTCACGATGCGCTTGGTGCCCGCGTCGAAACGCCACTCGGCATAATACTCGGTGTTCACCTGTAGCGCGAAGGCCAGCAGGCAGAGGGCCGCGATGGCGCCGCCGCACCAGACTGCCGGCCTGAAGCGGCGGCAGTCATACAGGATGCTGGCCGCGCTCAGGGTGCCGAGCGGCAGGAAATAGAGTGCGGTTCGCGTTAAGGGATAGGGCACGCCCAGCAGGCGGTGCGCGCACACCACGAGCGCGATGCAGGCCAGCAGCGCGGCGGGGAAGAAGCTGTCGCGCCGGCGCACGGCGAGGCAGATTGCGCACGCCGCTACCAGGAGCATGGTGGCAAGGGGCACGGCATCGTGCAGCCACGGCACGCGAATCGCGCCGTAGGAAAAGGTGAGATCCGAGAGGCTGTGCAGCGTATCGCCCAGGCGTTTGGCTCCGAAGTAGAAGTTACCCGGTGTGGCCNNAATCAGCGTGACCGGGACGATGAACTGTTCCCAGAAGAGACGCAGCCGCGGCCCCGCGGTCAGGGCGAAAGCGAGGGCCAGCGCCGCCACGGGAAAGACCGAAGTCAGGTTCGCCGCGATGGCGAGAGCGCAGAAGACTCCTGCCGCGTACAGGCGCCGGCGGAGCAGGTTGTCCGCGCCCAGCAGCAGGAAGGCCAGCGCCATGCCGTACCCGCGTGCTGCCGAGAGATGGTCCAGCAGGAAGGGATTCAGGCACAGCAGCGCGGTGACGACAAAACTCCAGGCGCCGGTGCCGAACAACCGCCGGCACAGGCGCCGCGCGGCAAACAGGTACACCCCGCCCGCGAGCACACTGGGCAGCCGCACGGTGAATTCACTCAGGCCGAACAGCATCACGGAGAGCCGCGCCAGCAGGCTGTTCAGCACGTGATTGTTGGCGTCGTACGGCGCCAGGAGGCCGGCCAGCCGCTGGGAGACGAAGTGGTTGTAGGTGAAGGCTTCATCGGTGGTGATGGATTGCGTGGCCGCGCGGTAGACGTTCAGCGCGAAGATCGCCAGCAGCAGAACCCCGGCGTCGTTACTCCAACTGGTAGAGGGTCCAATCACCGGCGCGAGCAGCGGAACGGAGTCCCCAGAACGCGGGATACTTTTTGTAGTCGTCAGAGTAGTAGTCACCATCGGGAATCACCAGGTAGTCGAAGCCATAGCTTTCCAGCATCCGCACCGCGGCGCGGCGCATTCCGGCCGGAGGGTCGACCGTAGCGCCGGCGATCGCCGGGTGCAGCGCGATCCAGTCTCCGCGCGAAGTCTCCGCGCGCAGGCCCAAGTCCGTGGGAGCGTCTTCAGGACACTCCAGCGCCACCGCATCCACGCTCTCCGCGCGGCCGAATTCGACTTCCAGAAACGCGCCACGCGGCCCGTATTGTTCCGTGGACCACTTGCTGACCGGGCTGTTATCGAACNNGCGGGCGAGCGCGGCAGTTCGCGCCCGCGGCTCAGGACGCGGAATTCGGTGACGCGCCAGACCTGGTCCGGCTTGGGCCGCAGCAGTTCCACGCGCAGTCCGTGCGCGAGGACGCGCGGAAACGAAAGCACGATGCGTTTGCGCGGCTGGCGTTCTTTTTCCATGGCAGTCCACAGCATGTCGCCGAGCGCGTTGCCTTCCTGCGATTCGTAGGAGACAGAAACATCGCGCAGCACATACGCCTGCGGAGGACAATTGATGCAGAAGATGCGGCTTCCGGGAGCGGTTTCGCGCTCCAGAATGCGCGCCATGTCATACGCCGCGCCCAGGTTCTGCCGCAGATACTCGGGGACTGCTCGAGTGCTGAACGCCGCGCGGACGGGAACGCCGCCGAGTCGCCAGGCGTAGCGATCGCAATAAGCTATGGCGACGGATGGCCAGGAGGCGAAGGCGTGCAGCAGCATCAGCGCGGGTACGGCAAAGCGCGTGTCGGCCACCGCCATGCCGAGCGCCAGGGCCGCGCAGGGCGCCGCCGGAATCAGGAAGCGCGTTCCTTGGTTGGCCAGCGCCGGTGCGGCGAACAGCGCTGCCGCTAGAAGCAATCGCCTGCCTTGCCGCTGCCGCAGCGCTGCCAGTCCCAGGGGCGCCAGCAGGAACAGCGGTCCTAAAAACCCGCACACGCGCCCTCCGAACACGGCATACTGGAGCACCAGTTCGCGCGGGTTTGAGGCGCCGGCGGCGTGGATCATGGAGTGCGTGTAGTCCTTCTCGAATTTCGGCGACACGTACGGGTTTGGAAACGCGCGGTTGAAGAACGGCGACACGGGGTTGTGCATGTAGACGACGTTCTTCACCAGCCACGGCGCCGCGAGCAGCACGCAGGGAACGGCAAACAGCAGTAGTTGGCGGAGGCGGGGACCTACCAGCACGAGCGCATAAAGGGCGGCGACGAAGCCGGTGTACTTGATGCCGAAGCAGAATCCGGCTAACAGTCCGGCCAGGATTAGCAGGCGGCTGTCGCCCTTCTCCCGCCACAACTCCATCGCATAGACCACGCCGAAGGCGACGGCCGCGAGGGCGACATCGTTGTACGCGCTGGCGCCATCTTTACCGATCACGGGGCTGGCGAACACCAGGGCGGCGGCGAGGAATCCCGCTTTCGGAAAGCCGAATCGCAGGGAGAAGGCGATCACCAGGAGAGGAAGTGCGATCAGAAATGCCAGGTGCACGAGAGCAGCGGCGGAGTGCCGGCCGATCGAAAAGGCAGCCAGGAACAGCATCTCCATGCCTTCCGGCAGAGCGCCGTACATGTCGCGAATCGGGTAGATGCCGTGATGCGCCCAATAGCGGAGGACATTGCCCAGATGGTACGCGCTGCCATCCGGGCTCGCTTCCGGCGCCCACGCGGTAAACAGGTACAACACCAGGAAGGGCAGCGCGATCGCGCAGAAGAGGATGAGGAAGCTCCGCGGCGCTGCGGCGGAAGCTTCGTGGGAAGTCTCGTTTCGCCCGCGGCATGCGGACACGATCGCGACGGCCGCCAGGGCGAGGAAGACTCCCTTTCGCGCCAGTTGCAAGGACGCCAGCAGCAGCACCAGGGCGCTCAAGCAGGCGCTGCCCGCCAGGAGCGCGAACAAGCGAAATTCGAGCCGCGTCAGCGCGATGGCGAGTCGCTGCATCATCAGCGTACCGAGGGCAGAGGCAGCGGCCACGGTCAGGACACCTCCGGCTAATGCATCGATGGGAGCGCTCATGAGTTCCTCTCTCGCCAAGCCGCCAAGTCGCAAAGTCGCCAAGAAAACCAGCACGACTTTTCTTTGCGGCTTTGCGAGAAAACGGTTTTAGTGACCGAATCCGGCGCGCGGCATGCGGACACGATCGCGACGGCCGCCAGGGCGAGGAAGACTCCCTTTCGCGCCAGTTGCAAGGACGCCAGCAGCAGCACCAGGGCGCTCAGGCAGGCGCTGCCCGCCAGGAGCGCGAACAAGCGAAATTCGAGCCGCGTGAGCGCGATGGCGAGTCGCTGCATCATCAGCGTACCGAGGGCACAGGCAGCGGCCACGGTCAGGACACCTCCGGCTAATGCATCGATGGGAGCGCTCATGAGTTCCTCTCTCGCCAAGCCGCCAAGCCGCAAAGTCGCCAAGAAAACCAGCACAACTTTTCTTTGCGGCTTTGCGAGAAAGCGGTTTTAGTGACCGAATCCGGCGCGCGGCATGCGGACACGATCGCGACGGCCGCCAGGGCGAGGACTCCTTTTCGCGCCAGTTGGAGCGACGACAACAGGAGCACCAGGGCGCTCAAGCAGGCGCTGCCCGCCAGGAGCGCGAACAAGCGAAATTCGAGCCGCGTGAGCGCGATGGCGAGTCGCTGCATCATCAGCGTACCGAGGGCAGAGGCAGCGGCCACGGTCAGGACACCTCCGGCTAATGGATAGATGGGAGCGCTCATGAGTTCCTCTCTCGCCAAGCCGCCAAGTCGCAAAGTCGCCAAGAAAACCAGCACAACTTTTCTTTGCGGCTTTGCGAGAAAACGGTTTTAGTGACCGAATCCGGCGCGCGGCATGCGGACAAGATCGCGACGGCCGCCAGGGCGAGGAAGACTCCTTTTCGCGCCAGTTGGAGCGACGACAACAGGAGCACCAGGGCGCTCAAGCAGGCGCTGCCCGCCAGGAGCGCGAACAAGCGGAATTCCAGGCGCGTGAGCGCGATGGCGAGTCGCTGCATCATCAGCGTACCGAGGGCACAGGCAGCGGCCACG
>OKRF01000170.1:7517-21068 GCA_900290315.1 Candidatus Sulfopaludibacter sp. SbA3
GCCGCCAAGCCGCAAAGTCGCCAAGAAAACCAGCACAACTTTTCTTTGCGGCTTTGCGAGAAAACGGTTTTAGTGACCGAATCCGGCGCGCTGAAGTACGTAGCCCAGGCGCGCGCCATCCGCCGGAGCGGTCCACACCTTGTCCAGCGCGGCCTGCACGATTACAGGGTCCGGCGTCAACCATGCCGCCGGAACGTCTCTTTCCAGGTGATAATTGCCCGGGTGCGGGCAGGATAGGCGTGCCAGCACGCGGTCGTTCACCAGGCAGGTAAGGGTCACCGGCCCGGTGCTGCGAAAGGCGATGTCGACGATGGTGAAGTCCATCGCAAACTCTTGGCGATAGCGGTCCATGAGGTGGAATCGCAGTGCGGGCTTCAGGTACGTCCAGCGCCAGCCAGCGCCTTCCGCGGTGGCGCTGACGTCGCGCACGATGCAATCGTTCGCCCGCGGATCGCCCATCTCGAGGAAGGAAGGAGGCATTCCCGGATCGGGCGCCGGCGAATATTCCTGCTGCGCGGGAATGCGCGTCGCGGCCTCTGTGTCGTCGAACCGGCGCACGCCTGTCCGCATGGCCGGAACGCCCGGGGCGTGAAACCAAAGCACCGGCGCAAGCAGCATTGCCAGCGCCAGAGCGTAGTACGGACCCACTTGAATTGCATGCGAAGGTGGCATATGAAAACTGATCGGAAGCGGGCGCGCGCCGCACTTTGGAGTTCCGGTGCTTCCTACTCTCTAAGACCCGAGTGACGGCGTTTCAACTACAGCGAGGCAGAAAATGATTCGTGGGGAAGACCGGCGAGAAAGATCGCCGGCGTTACCTCATGCCCTTGTAGGCCAGGTCCAGTAGCTCGACCACGTGCATCACGCGCTGGCGTTTGCCGTGCAAACGGACTCCGGCCTGCAACTGGAGCATGCATCCGGGGTTGGCGGTGGCGATAATGTCCGCACCGGTGGCGTTCACGGTTTCCATTTTGCGGCCTAGAATCTGCATGGACATGCGGTTCTGCACCACGTTATAGACGCCCGCGCTGCCACAACACAGATCGGCGCCGCGCATCTCCTGAAACTTTAAGCCCGGTATGGCGGCCAGCAACTTTCGAGGCGCACCGCGGACTTTCTGGCCGTGCGCGAGGTGACAGGAATCCTGGTAGGTGACGGTGGAATTCACCGCGCGCATGTTGCGATTCAGTTCGATGGAGGCGAGAAACTCCGTGATGTCGCGCATGAGACCGGCAAACTGGCGCGCCTTGACGGCGTACTCGGGATCGTCATCGAGCAGCTCACCGTATTCCTTCAAGGTGGACCCGCAGCCGGCAGCATTGGTGATGATGGCGTCAAATCCGCCGCCCAGCACGGCATCGATGTTGCGGCAGGCCAGCTTGCGCGCCTCGCCCCGCAGCCCCGAATGTAGATGCAGCGCTCCGCAGCAGCCCTGCCCGGCGGGCACCACCACCTCGCAGCCGTTGCGCTGCAGCACGCGCACGGTGGCCTCGTTCAAGCGCGCGAACGAAATGTTGGCGATGCATCCGGCCATGAAGGCGACGCGGTGGCGGCGTTCGCCCTGCGGTGGAAACGTCCGCCCGATCTGGCTGAAGAAGAAGGGTGGGTCGGCGGACGGAGTGAGCGGCTCCAGGTCGCCCAGACGGCCCAGCAGCCGCATGAATCCGAGGGCGCGCACCAGGGCTTTGAGGCCGCAGATTTCGTAGAGATAGAGCATCGTGCCGGCCACCGAAAGGGCCGCGCGCGATTGCAGCAGGCGCATGAAGACGAAGCGCCGCACCCATCGGGCAAGGGGTCCGCGATGGACGCGGCTTTCGATTTCGGCGCGCGCATCTTCCACCATGCGGCCGTATTGCACGCCGGAAGGGCAGGCGGATTCGCACCCACGGCAGGCCAGGCACAGCTCGATATGCTCGACGTAGGAGGGCGTGATGGGCGCGCCGCCGGCGATCTGCACCATCTGGTACACGCGGCCGCGCGGCGAGTCCATTTCCAGGCCCAGTTCGCGATACGTGGGGCAGGCGTTCAGACAGAGGCCGCAGTGCACGCAGCGATCGAGATCGAACTGCCTGGGTCCGAGTTTTTCAGATACGGCGGTAGAGTCTTCCACGATTCAACAGATTCTCCGGGTCGAACAGCTTCTTCACGCGGCGCATGATTTCGATATCTCCGCCGGGCGCGGGCCACATTTCCAGATCGTTCTTCCACTCCTCCGGCGAATACTCCAGCACCGCTTTCCAGCCGCGCTTCACCGCGCTGGAGAGCCAGATGGCGGCCGCCTCGGTGCGTTCGAAGTAGCCGTAACACACACCCGACCCGGCGCGCGCCAAGGCGGGACCAGGGTAAGACTCCATGACTGTTTGCAGCTCTTTCAGCGTACACGAGACGCGAACCACCGCGCCATTCTGATGCTGCGACAGGAACGCGGGAGTCATCTCCTGCAGGTAGGTCCACAGGGAGTCGTGACGATCGCCCTCGAAGGCCACGCCGGCCGCCAGCGGGGATAGTTCGCGCTCATAGCGGTCCACAGCCGCGCTGTTGCCCCCGGCGCGCAGGGCCAGCAGCCAGGTACGATTGCCGATGGCAGCGCCGGCAGCGGGGTTCAACAGGTCCAGCGCGGAAGGCTGGAGGACGCCGTTCAGGATGCGGTCGCGGGCGGCGATGGCGGTGGCGGCCGAATCGAAAGGCAGCAGAAAACTACGCTCGACTTCCGGCGCGGGCAGCACCTTGAAGTTGACGATGCCGATCGCCGCCAAGGTGCCGAAGGAGCCGATCATCAGCTTGGCCATATCCAGCCCCGCCACATTCTTCACCACCATGCCGCCCGACTTCACCTGCTTGCCCGCTAAGGTCACGAAGGTCATGCCGATGACCAGGTCGCGCGCTGTGCCGTGCAGGCGCCGCCGCGGTCCACTGGAATTGGACGCCACCACGCCGCCCACGGTAGCGAAGGGCGCAAAGGGAGGGTCGAGGGGAATCATCTGGCGGTGTTCCGCCAGCAGGCTGGTGAGCTGGCGCCAGGGCAGGCCGGCTTCCACGCTGATGGTGAGGTCGTGCGGTTCGTAGTCAAGCACCCGCTGGAGGCAGGCGGTAGAGACGTACTCGTCGGCACTTTCGGTGGGCCCGGCCATGAGCCTTTTGCTGGCGTTGCCTTCCAGCGAGATGGTGCGAGAGTGCGAGGCGGGCCGCTGCAGCGCCTCGGCCAGTTCGTCAAGCGTCTGCGGCTTCAGCACTAGAACACCAGGCGCAGGATCCAGGTCAGAATGGTGAGCACGATGGACCCGATGACTGCCGGGAAGAATCCGCGGACTTTGAAACCGGGAGTAAACATGGAAGCGAGCATGAGTAGTATGGCGTTGATGACAACCAGAAAAAGTCCGAACGTGAGAAACACCAGGGGAAAGGTAAAGAACCGGATGATGGGGCCGATCACCGCGTTCACCACTGCGATCACCACCGCGGCAATCAGGGCATCGCCGAAGCCGCGGAGTTCGATTCCGGAGACGATCTGGGCCACCAGCCAGATCGCCAGTGCGCTCAACAACCAGCTTACGAGAATGTGGATCAGCATTTAGATCTCCAGCCAGAGATAATGATAAGCCATGGCGACTTTGTATGCCGGGACCTCCGGCTTTGCGTATCCGGCTTGGAAGCCGGCCTTTTACCCGGCCAAGATGAAGGCCGACCAGTTTCTGAATCACTATGCGGAGCGGCTGAACTGCGTGGAGATCAACTACACCTTCCGCCGACTTCCTGCCGCGGCCACGCTGGCCAAATGGGTGGCGGCCACGCCCGCCAGTTTCGTGTTCGCGGTGAAGGCCAACATGCGGATCACTCATATTCTGCGGCTCAAGAATGCCGAACAGGCCACGGAGATTTTCTTCAAGGCTATCGATCCGCTGCGCACGTCGCGCCGGCTGGGCCCGGTGCTGTTCCAGTTGCCACCCGCGATGAAATGCGACGCCGGCCTGTTGAAAGCGTATCTGGACCTGCTGCCGCAAGGCATGCGTTACGCCTTCGAATTCCGCCACGCCTCCTGGCTCAACGAAGAGGTGTACGGGGAGCTGAGGCAGCGCAACATTTCGCTCTGCGTGGCCGAATCGGAGAGGCTGGAAGTGCCCGAGGTGATCACGGCCGATTTCGTCTATTACCGCCTGCGGAAGCCCGACTATACGGCGGAGGATGTGGACGCCTTTGCGGCGCGGGCCGTGGAATTGTTGGCTGCGGGCCGCGATCTCTACCTGATGTTCAAGCACGAAGAAACGCCGGAAGGCGCACTGAACGCAGAGATGCTGCTACAGAAAGCGCGCGACCAACTATAATGGCGTAAACATGAAAACCATCTCTCCGGCCGCGGTGATCGCGGTGGCGGCTATCGCGGCGTTCAGCGGGTGGATCACGATCCGGGCAAAGACCCTGGAGGAAGACTTCGACAAGCGGGGGTTCGCGATCAACGCAACCGGCAAGCCGGCGCCCGCCCTGGCGCTGCCGGCGCTGGACGGCCACACGGTTTCCCTGGCGGATTATCGCGGTAAAAAGAACGTGCTGATCGTTTATTGGGCCAGTTGGTGCAGCCCGTGGCGCGCGGAAATACCCTTCCTCGACAGGCTCTACAAGGGCTTGAAGAATTCCAGCCAGGAGTTCGAGATTCTGGGGGTCAGCGTAGACGAAGACCGCAGCGAAGCCGAAAAGTTCGTCCGCGAGAACAACATGACGTACCCCGTGCTGCTCGACCCGGGACGGAAAACCGTGGACGCGTTTCACGTGGAGAGCGTACCTTCGCTGGTGCTGGTCGACCGGAATGGCCAGATTGTGTACGGACACTCCGGCTTCGATCAGCGGACGCAATTCGAACTGGCCGGCAAGCTCGGTGCCGCGGGATTCCGCATGGGAGGGATGGATGGCCGCCGCGGCAATTGAATTTCAGGGAGTCAGCAAAGTCTACAAGCGCTGGTTCAGCGAAGAGCGCGTGGAGGCGCTGTCGAACGTTTCCTTCGAAGTGGCGCCCGGCGAAGTCTGCGCCTTTCTGGGGCCGAACGGCGCGGGGAAGACAACCAGCATCGGCATTCTGATGGGCTTTCACTTCGCCAATGCTGGCTCCATCCGGGTGTTGGGCTACGCGCCCGGAGACGTGCGCGCGAAGGAGCACATCGGCTTCCTGCCGGAGAATTTCGCGTTTTACAAATACCTCACCGGTCCCAAACTGCTGCGCATGCACCGCGCCCTGGCGGGCCGCACGGCGGCGGGCGACGAAGCGTTGATTGCCGAACTGCTGGCCAAAGTGAAGCTGGCCGGCTACGAGAATCTGAAGATTGGGCGATACTCGCGCGGTATGGTGCAGCGCCTGGGAATCGCCCAGGCGCTGTTGTGCGATCCGCAATTGGTGATTATGGACGAACCCACTTCGGGGCTCGATCCCGCCGGGCGCCGCGAGGTGCTCCAACTGCTGGTCTCGCTGAAGGCCGAAGGGAAAACGGTATTCCTGAGCTCGCACATCCTGCCCGAGGTGGAACAGATCTGCGACCGCGTGGTGATCATCGACCACGGCAAGCTGATTCGCACCGGGCGATTGAGCGATATGCTGGGCAGCGGCACAGCGGTGGAGATCGTAGTGGACAGCTTGTCGCAGGAAATGGAGAGCGCTATGATGCAGCGCGGCGGAGTGGTGCAACGAACGCCGCAGGGCATCAAGGTCACCACGGATCTGTCGCGCAAGCGGGAGTTGGCGGAGGCGCTGTGGTCCGGAGGCTGCGATGTGGTCAGCCTCAATCCGGTGAGGAGCACGCTGGAGGAAGTCTTCCTCGAGACTGTGGACGGGAAGGATGCCAAATGATGAAGATTCGTGCCATTGCGCTGAACACCTTCAATGGCCTGTTGCGCAATAAGATCATCATCCTGTTCTGCGCCGGCATGGTGTGCATCATGCTGCTGGCGCTGACGCCGCTGATGCTGGCGAAGAACAATCGCGGCATCCCCGCGGACCAGATGCAGACCATGGTGCTGGCGATCATCGCCGGGATCATGGGCATGGTCAGCGGCTTCGGCAGTCTGCTGGCCGCCTGGTCCGCGGCCGATGCGGTGGCCAGCGAAATGAAATCGGGCACTATTCTGGCGGTGATGGCGCGTCCCGTGCGCCGCTGGGAATTTCTGCTGGGCAAGTACCTGGGGGTGCAAATGCTCACGCTGCTGTACGTGTTCGCCATGCTGGGACTGAACTACGCGATGGCGGCCATCGGCGGCATCCACATTCAAACGTCGGTCTGGCCGCTGATCGTCTATCCCTTCGTGAGGTACGCGATTTTCAGCGCCATCGCCATGCTGCTGGTGACGGTGATGCATCCCATTATCGCGTTCGGCATCGTACTGGTGATGTCGATCACGGCGCAGATTGTGGCCCCATCGGCGACTCCCCCGCAATTCATGGCGCCCTGGGTGCGGCAAACGCTGTTCGACATTCTGCCCTCCACGAGCGCGCTCTCGGAAATTCGCTTTCTTACTGTGACGCGCGCGACTCTGCGGGCGGCGCCGTGGACGGATCACGTGTTCACACTGGCCGCGGGGCTGGATTACGCCCTGGTCTGTTTCCTGCTGGCGGCGTGGCTGTTCCGGAATCGGACTCTATCTCGGGATTGAAGGGGGGAGTGGGGGTGGTGGCAGTTTCCGATAACGCTTTTCTGCCGTGAAGACAATCTCGACGCGCCGAAGTAAAGTATCATCCGAGGCTATTATTTGCCGTGCTAACTGCATTCGCGAAAGGCAGCGGGGTCGTTTGCCCGCGCTTGCATCGAAGGAGACGGTTTACCATGCAGCGGGCGTTTACTATTAAGACCTTCGCCGCGACTTGCATATTGGCCGGGGCAGGAGGCTTAGGGCTCTCTCAGAGGGCATCGCCTGATGCTGTCTTCGTGAGTTTCTGCGAACTCGATTCGCAGGGCGCGCAACTGAATCCGGATGGCTGATCGCCGCACTTTTCGTAAGCCCTGGGACACCTCGGCGCGACAGGATCATCGTTACTGACGACAGGGATGACCACTCCGGATCAATGCCCGAAGGGGACAAGATTGCCGTTGGCAGGGTGTACATTCGGCTTGGACAGATCGATCTTCCACAACTCCGTTTTTCGGTCGGGGACGGGCTACCGTCCGGGATCAAGGTTAAAGAGGATTTCCGTCTGGTGAAGACATTAGGCCGGGGCGGGGCACAGGACTGGCGTCTCGAAGGCTCGGTGCCCGATCCCCCCGTCGACGCCGCCATCCGGTACGTCACGCAAATCCGAAGAGCCACGAACGACGCCACCATTAGGAAGAACGCTGATCGAACGCTTGCAGCGCTGAATCACTTCCGCTGAATGAGACGCGCAGGTCCTTGTCTCTAGTTGACGGAAGACGGCGTTCGGACAGGGGGCAGCCTACCAGCCGGTCGACCGCTGTCCAACTTCGGCGAAACGTCGTGACTCGCACACGCCCGGGCTTGCCCTGTACCCAGTCACGCGCCTGCGTACGCTACGAGTAACTTGTCCCCTGACGAACTCTCTTCATTATCCTTACGTCCCTCACAGCTTCTGAGCCCCTTCGACTCTCGCTAAGGCGCGATCGAAGGTGCCGAGCGGCAGATGGCCGGCTTTGCGCGCAAGTTCCACCATGAGGCAATCGGAAAAACCCAGGACCGGCCGCGAGCGGAAAGAATCGAGCGCTGCTGCCACGGCGTCGGAATCCTGAAGAGTCAGGTCCTCGTGATTCAGAAGTACCTCGATCACCGCGGCTTGCTCTGCTGCGGTTCGCTTGTAGACGGAGCGAAGAACCCAGATCACCTCGGCAATCGCGAGGACTGGCACCCAGGCGCCCTTTCCGATGTAGGCGTCGGCGGAGGCCGCTTGAGCCGCATTATCGCGAGTGATCAGACGAAGCAGGACATTCGTGTCAACGGCGCGCATGGCGTTGCCGAATGTACTGTTGGATTCCGTCCTTCAATTCGTCCAACGTTCGGGGTTTTGGTGGCCCATCCGGAAACGCGGCTCGATGGAGGTCCTCGGAAGTAAAGCGCCCCGAACGGCGCACGATGATGTTATCACCATCCTCGTCCCATTCCAGGATCGAACCCGGGCCGATACCTAGCTTCTTACGAACGCTCGCCGGGACAGAGATTTGCCCCTGCGCAGTGAGCTTGGATTGAGCAAGAGCCATGCTTCATATTACCACGGTAATGAATCGCGTTCTGTGCGCCAGGCCGGCCAGCCCTCTACCCCGCCTGACTCTTGCGAGTCCGCTTCTTGGGAGCTTCCTCTTCAACCGATTCTTCCGCGATCGCCGTGGCCGCCTGGGCAGGCTTGCGCTTCTCCGCCAGACTCCTCTTCAGCGCTTCCATAATGTCGATGACGGGCGCGACGTGAGTCTCGGGAGTCGCCACGACCTTCTTGCCCTCGATCTTGTCCTCGATCATCTTGCGCAGATTGTCGCGATAGGTGTCGTGATACTTCTGCGGTTCGAAATCGGCTTCCAGCGACGAAATCAGCATCTTCGCCATGGCCAGTTCCTTCTCTTTGACCAGGCTGGTATCGGTGCGGAACTCCTCCACCTGGCGGATCTCGTCCTGGTAATACATGGTATGGGAAAGAATCCCCTTGGGGCCGGGCCGCAGAATGATGATGTGCTCGCGATTGTGCATCGCCACCTTCGCGAGGGCGTAGTAGCTCGACTCGCGCAGCGCCTGGAACAAGAGCGCGTACGGCTTTTCGCCGCCTTCATCGGGCGCCATGTAGTAGGAGCTTTCCAGGTAGATGGGGTCCACCTGGTCGCTCTTGACGAATTCCAGAATCTCCATCACCTTGGCCGTTTTGGGCGCGACCTTCTTGATGTCTTCGTCGTCGATTTCGACGTAGTGGTCCTTCTCGTATTCGTAGCCCTTCACCAGCTCGCTGCGCGGCACGGGCTTGTCTTCCGCCTGGCAATACACCATCTGCTTGATGCGCGAATGATCGTCCTTGTGCAGCAGATTGAAGCTGATGGTTTCACTGCGGGCGGCGCTAAACAATCGAATCGGAAACGAAACCAGGCCAAAGGTCAGGTGGCCCTTCCAGACGCTCGCTGCCATAATTCGCTCCTCCTCACCCTCCGGACTCTCGCGGTTTTCAAGATAGCAGAATCCCCGGTAAGATGTAAATGGTAAGGGATTTATGCCTCTCGAAGAGTACGCCGCCAAACGCAAGTTCGAGAACACTCCGGAGCCTCCTCCGTCCGCCCAACCCCGCCCGGGCGGCAATTATTTCTGTGTGCAGCGCCACGACGCCACCCGCCTGCATTACGATTTTCGCCTGGAGATCGAGGGCGTGCTGAAAAGCTGGGCCGTCCCCAAAGGCCCCACGCTCGACCCCACGGCGAAACATTTCGCCGCCCACGTGGAGGATCATCCCGTGGAGTATGGCGATTTCGAAGGCACCATCCCCAAGGGCAACTACGGCGCGGGCAGCGTGATGCTGTGGGATTACGGCACGTTCGAATTGCTGGGCGACGTCGATGGCGAAGCGCAGATCCAGCGCGGCGACTTGAAATTCCGCCTGCACGGCGAAAAGCTGCAAGGCGATTTCGCGCTGGTCCACATGAAGGGCCGCGGCAAGGGCAACGAGTGGCTCATTATCAAGAAGCGCGACCAGTTTGCCCAGGAAAGTTGGGACGTGGAAGCGCACGCCACCAGTGCGTTAAGCGGCCGCACTCAGGAAGAGATCGCCAAGAACCTGCCGGCTCGCGAGTACCGCCGGAGCGGCCGACCGCGTTTGGGCCACCAGTCCGCCCGCCAAGCGCGGCGCCAAGCCTGCCGCCGCATCCACCCCACAACCCGCGCCGGTCAAAAAAAAAAGCACCCTGACCTTGCCGGCCTGAAGGGCGCGCGGCAGGCGCCTATGCCTTCCGCCCTGGAGCCCATGACCGCGATGCTCGCCGAGAAGGCGCCGCGCGGCGATGAGTGGCTCTTCGAAGTGAAGTGGGACGGCGTCCGCGCCATCGCCTTCATCGAATCCGAAGAAGTCCGCCTGCAATCGCGCAGCGGCCTGCGGTGCGAACGGCAGTACCCCGAGCTCGCCGTGATTCACCACCAGGTCGCCGCCCGGCAGGCGGTGCTGGATGGCGAGATCGCCGTGCTGGATGCCAAGGGCGTCTCGCAGTTCCACCTCATTCAGCCGCGCATCGCCAATACCGACCCCAACACCATCGCCCACCTGGTGCGCTCCACGCCGGTGGTCTACTACGCGTTCGACCTGCTCTACCTGGATGGCTACGACCTGCGTGGCGTTGAACTGGCGCGCCGCCGGGAGTTGCTGGACGCGGTCGTGACGGCCGGCGGCTCGCTGCGCATCTCCGAGTGCTTTCCGGGAGCGGGCGAGGAGATGCTGGAAGCGGCGCGCGAGACTGGCCTGGAGGGCCTTCTGGCCAAGCATGCAACCAGCACGTACGAATCGCGCCGCAGCCGCGAGTGGCTGAAAATTAAGATAGTGAGCCAGCAGGAATTCGTCATTGGGGGGTTCACCGAACCGCAGGGCGGCCGGTCGCACTTCGGAGCGCTGGTGCTGGGTGTTTGGGAGAAGGGCAAGCTCCAATGGGTGGGCAACGTGGGCACCGGTTTCGATCAACGTACCTTGGACGATCTCTACGCCCGCCTGAAACCGCTGGTCACCAAGGAGTGCCCGTTCGCCGTGCGCCCCAAACCCGATCACGGGATGACCTGGGTCAAGCCGGAGCTGGTCTGCCAGGTGAAGTACGCCAACTGGACGCAGGAGAACCATCTGCGCGCGCCGGTCTACCTGGGCCTGCGTCTCGATAAGGCCGCTCCCGATATCGCCCGTGAAGAAGCCGAGGCCGAACCGGCACCGCTCCTGGGCCCCGACGCCAAGGAAGCCACCCTCCAACTGGAGGGCCACACTCTCAAGTTCACCAACCTTCCCAAGATCTTCTATCCCGACCAGGGCTACACCAAGCGCGACGTCCTCAACTACTACCATGCCGTCTCCGATTGGATTCTGCCGCATCTGAAGGACCGGCCGCTCTCCCTCAAACGCTACCCGAACGGCATCAAGGAGGACTTCTTCTTCCAGAAGAACGTCCATGAGGTGGTGGCTCCCTGGCTGCGCACCGAGTGGATCGATTCCGACCACAATGGCGCGCCCATCAAGTACGTTTTCGCCCAGGACCGCGCCAGCCTTTTGTACCTGGTGAACCTGGGCTGCATCGATCACAACCCCTGGATGAGCCGCTCCCCGCACCTGGACAATCCCGACTTCATCCTGATCGACCTGGACCCGCAGGAGTGCAGCTACGACATGATTGTGGAAGCGGCGCTCCTGGTGAAGCAGGTGCTCGACCAGATCGGCCTCGCGGGCTACGCCAAGACCACCGGCGGCGATGGCATGCACGTCTACATTCCGGTGGAGACGGATTACACCTACGAAGAGACCCGCACCTTCGCTGAACTGATCTCGCGCCTGGTGGTGCACCGCAAGCCCGATCTCTTCACTACCCCGCGCACGGTTTCCAAGCGGCAGAAGAATCGTGTGTACTTCGATTATCTGCAGAACGGAAAATCGAAGACCATCGCCGCGCCCTACGTGCTGCGCGCCTACGATGGGGCGCCCGTGGCGACTCCGCTGGAGTGGCGCGAGGTGAAGCCCGGATTGCGGCCCACCCAGTTCAACATCACCAACGCGATGCAGCGCTTCCGCGAAAAAGGCGATCTGTTCGAAGGCGTCCTCAACAAGCCGCAGCGCATGGAAGACGCCCTGGGCAAGCTGGAAAAACTGTTCCGGTAGGATAAGCTGCGCACCGGGATAGACCGGCATGGTGCCGCGAGTGAAAGAGTGTCACAAGAACGGTGTAGTGGCCCATTCTGACTCCGAGTCTTGCACCGCCAGTGGCGCGTCTGACCACGCGAGAGGACGCCAGCTTAGCGTCGATTTCAGAAATACGTTACTAACATATCCACGCCCCGGACCGGACTCCTTGGCCGTGCGGGAAGCATGCGGGTTTGGGGTCAGACCGTCTGTCCGCCGACGGTCATCAGTTCTCCGGACGCAATGGCCGGCTGTGGCGCGCCAGCCGCCGCGTCATCACTGATGGCCATGCGGGTCGCACTCCCGCTCCGATGATAATCCTTGCAGAGATGATGGTGAAACGCCGGAGAGGGTGAGAGGAGCAGCCCAGGCCGGTTCTCTGCCGAATCGGTACTGGCGGGTGAGAACGCCCGCTTGCCGGGCTGCCGGCGGACTATTTGCCTTTGTAACCGTCGAGCGAATGATCGTGCGCGGCGTAATACTTGCCGGCATCGTTCAGGTTCTTGGCCATGGCGTCCTTATCTGTGGGGAGCGCTTTCTCATGGCAGAAGGTGCAAGCCTTCTTTTCTTTGGAGGCGTAGGCGGGCTTACCGTAGGTCGAAATAGTGCAAACCAGGAAGCCGGCCGTGAGGATAGCCGCCGGGAGGGCGAGTTTCAACGTGCGCATTGCATTCTCCTAATGTCCTCAGAGTACCGCATCCTGAGGTGTAAATTTCTGATCTCATTATGGCCCATAGTGTCGGAATACACAACGGGATTTAATCAAACGGGAGGTAAATCTCTGAATTTGTGGGGCAAGTTGCGCAGTTTCCTTCATCAAATGGCGGCAGTCGATTCCAGACTGCGCCAAAGGTACCAACTTGCCACGGTGCAATAGGGGCGCCAGGGGCTGGCGATCTGCTCCATTTCAGCCGGCTGCGGCATCTCCGGCAGGCCGTAAGCCTTGCGCATGGCGGTGCGGATTCCCAGGTCGCCCGTGGGAAGGACATCGGTGCGCTGCAGCGCGAACATGAGGAACATGTGGGCGGTCCAGACTCCGATTCCCTTCACAATGGTGAGCCGCTCGATGACTTCGCCATCGCTCAGCGCGGGCAGTTCTTCGAAGACCACGGCGCCGTCCCGGGTGTGCCTCGCCAAGTCGCGAATATAGGCCGTCTTTTGAGTGGAAAGTCCCAGTTTCCGCATGCGCGCCGGACGCAGTTTGAGGATGCTCTCGGGGGTCACTTGGCCGGCCACGGCCTGGGACAGCCGGCCGTAAATCACCGATGCCACCCGACCGCTCAACTGCTGGTAAACAATGGAGCGCACGAGCGTTTCGAAAACCGGGTCGCGAAATTGGATACGATATTCTCCAACGCGGTCGATGATCCGGGAAAGCACGGGATCTCGCCGCTTGAGGTGCAAAATGGCGTCTTTCATGTTGAAACATCCGCGCGCGAGTGCACGTCACTATTGTACCGGCATGCGAACTCTTCTCGGTCTCACTCTGACCCTGGCGCTTTACGCCCAGACTCCGCCCAAGCAGGCGTCCCAAAAGCCGGCCGAAGACGAACTGCCCTCGATCAAGGTGGATGTGGACCTGGTGAATGTGCTGGCCTCGGTTCGCGACAAAAAGGGCATGCTGATTCCCAGCCTGGAGAAGGCCGACTTCACCATTCTGGAGGACGGCAAGCCCCAGCCAATCAAGTACTTCACGAGAGAATCCGATCTTCCCCTGACGATCGGGCTGCTGGTTG
>OKRF01000194.1:0-14082 GCA_900290315.1 Candidatus Sulfopaludibacter sp. SbA3
CGCCCTTGGCGAGCCAAGCGAGCCCTACACAACCCCGGCCCCTGGCCCCCGGCCCCCGGCCCCCCTCTTTCGATGCCGGCGCCGGCATGGTGGCGAAGGGCGACTTTCTCTCTCGTCTGTTGAAGCAGGGCGAGATCGGCTGGGGCATGATGGCGCTGGGAATGGTTGTCGCATTCGGCCTGGGAGCGATTCACGCGCTTTCGCCGGGGCACGGCAAGACCATCGTGGCGGCCTACCTGGTGGGCTCGCGCGGCACGGCGAAGCACGCAGCTTTTTTAGGCGCCATGGTGACCTTCACCCACACGATCAGCGTGTTCTTCCTGGGATTCGTCACGCTGTTCCTGTCGCGCTACGTGCTGCCCGAGAAGATCTATCCGGTGCTCGGCGCGATTTCGGGGCTGTCGATTGTGTGGATCGGAGCGATGCTGTTCTTCCGGCGGATGCGCGCGGCCACTGGCCACGGAAACGCTCATCATCATCATCACGATGGCGCGCTGGTGCACGATCATGGCGATGGGCACGTCCACAGTCATGTACCCGAAGGCGACATCACACTGGGTAGCCTGATCGCGCTGGGAGCGAGCGGTGGATTGGTGCCGTGTCCTTCCGCCCTGGTGCTGCTGCTGAGCTCGGTGGCGCTGGGCCGCGTGGCGCTGGGCTTGACGCTGCTGGTAGCATTCAGCATGGGGCTGGCGGTAGTGCTGATGGGAATCGGGATGATGGTACTCTTCGCCAAACATCTGCTGCCTGATAGCAGGAAGACGGCCAACAACATGGCGTTCCGCTATCTGCCAGTGGCATCGGCGGGGGTGATTGTCTGCGCCGGAGTGTTGATGACCGGCGTGGCGTTAGGCGTAATTCGGCCGTTTGCGGGGATCTAATGAGGCTCGCATATGCGCCGGCTCTCTCGAAAATCCCGAGCCGCGAGCCCGCCGCAAACCGTCCTTTTGGCGAATCTTCGTGCCTGGCTCGAGTTTGCCCCTTCGCGAAATCCCGACGCGTTTTCTCCCCCATTTTCATCCCGCCAGGTGAGGCGTCGCCTCAGGCGCCGGCTCTCTCGAAAATACCGTGCGGCGCCGCAGCAGACAGACGACAAGAAACGATCGTCTGTCCCACGGAGCTACCGAATTTTCATCCTTATGCGAACCTCATTAATGTACGTGCAACTGGACTGAGCTGTGTCCGCTCGCGGCGATCGTCACTGCTTCTCCGCCCGTCTCCACGCCCTTCATGAAATCGGGATCGAACCAGACATAGGGCTCTACGTCGTCCCACGCGAACAGCTTGTAGTCGCCGGGGCGGACGTTGTCGAAATGGTAGCGGCCGAATGCATCGGTAGTCTCTTCGTGGTACGAATCGTGGCGGGCGCGCAAGCAAACCGGGCTCAGCGATCATGACGACAGTGGCTCCGGACACCGGCTTCTCGTCCTTATCGAGCACCACGCCATCCACCTGTCCGCCTTCCGGCGCAAGCACAATCTCCAGGACTGCCTTGGACGCCTCGGTGATGGTAAGCCCCTTCTGATATACGTCGACTCCTCCCGCGCGCATGCTCTTGACCACCAGCTTGAGATTGCGCCCCTCGAAATAGACCTGGTACTGGCCGGGAAAGAGCCCCGCGCCGAAGCTGGAGTCGTTCTGAATCAAAGCGTCTCCCGCGTTTTCACTTCCGCCATCGAAGCTGATGCGGATGCCTGCCAGGTCGACCTTCTCGCTCCCCTCCACGCGAACGTGCCCCGTCACTTCGGCCGGATACCCTACGGCGATCCGCACACCCTCCATGTCGCCGCCTACAAGCAGGGGCATGCGCGCCCGGCTTTCCTCGGAGTTGGCCCGTACCTCCAGCGTGTACGCCCCCGGAGGCACGCCATGGAATTCGAACTCGCCGGTGCGGTTCCGGTTCTGGGTCTTGAGTAGCAGGCCGAACCGCTCCTGAGGAGGCGCGTTGTATAGCCAGGCATCGTACAGAAACAGGCCCTCAGCGGCGGTGGCATGCACGGTCACGCGAAAGACCTTGCTTCTCTGCAACGTGATGTCGATGCCCGCCGACCTGCCGCCCGAAGTAACTTCGACGGTGCCCGGATACACTGTGGGCAACAGCGCCGGCGGTGGCTCGGCCGATTTCGCCGAGTGATCCACCGGCGTCCGGATGCCGTAATCCCACAGTGAGCGCGCCTCCGCTTTGATGAAGTACTTCCCGGGCTCCAGGTCGGTCACGCGATATTGACCCTGATCGTCCGTGACGGTCTCCGCTTCCGCGTGGACCTCGCGATGCCCCGTCTCCGTGTATTGCTGCCGGAACAACATCACCGCCGCCCCGGACATCGGTTCGCCATCGGTATCGCGCACCGTTCCCGCGATCACGCCGAATGGCAGCAGCTTGATTTGAGCGTCTTTCAATTCCTGGCCGGCCTCCAGCGCGATGACGGTCCCGCCGGATCCCGCCCGCCGGGCCCCGTAATACGTGTCCACATACCCGTTGCGATGGCCCTTCAAGCGATACTGCCCGGCGGGAAGCTCCACCAGGGTGAAATTGCCCTTGGCGTCGGTGGTGGTGGATGCGGGCGGCGCATCCCGATCCGCGGCCTCTGCCAGTACCTCCACCTTGCCGAGGGGCGCACCCGTCACTGAGTTGATCGCGTGGCCGGAAAGAGTACAGGTCTGCGGAGGCTGGTCCTGAGCCGCAGCCGCCAATAAGAGAGCGAATAACCAGATCAGCATTCCTAACTTTATCCTCGCGCACTTCGTCCTACCAGAATAATGGCAAATCTCTGGCAGGACCTTCGCTTTGCCGGGCGCATGCTGCGCAAGAGCCCGGGATTCACAGGAGTGGCGCTACTTTCACTGGCTCTGGGCATCGGTGCGACCACGGCCATCTTCAGCGTGGTCTACGGTGTGTTGATCGCGCCTTACCCGTACGGCCATCCCGGAGAGATCTGGGCGGCGGAGATCCGCAATGCCAGGAATCCGCAGCAGGGTCGCGGAGCCCACCGCCTGGCCGAATACCTGGAGGTGCAGAAGCTACCCGCCTTCTCCGAAGTGATGGGCACCAGCCCGGAGAACGCCCTCCTCACGGGCAGTCGCGCTCCCGAGAGTTTTCAGACCATCCTGGTCACCGCCAACGCCTTCCAGTTTCTGGAAGTGCCGCCGCTCATCGGCCGCACCATTCTGCCTTCCGATGTCAGCCGTGCCGGAGAGCCCGAACCGGTGATTGTGCTGAGCTACAAGGCCTGGCAGCGCCTCTTCGATGGACGTGCTGACGCGCTGGGCCAGAAACTGGTGCTCGCCGACGTGCCCCGCACCGTGATCGGCGTCATGCCGCCGCGCTTCGGCTGGTACACCAACGAAGGCGGCTGGCTGCCCATGCCCATGGATCTGCACCAGGATCGCTTTCTCGCCACCATCGTGCGGCTGCGGCCGGGCGTTTCCCAAGCTGCCGCCGAACAGCAACTGCAAGCGCTGCATCTTCGCCTCGCCGCCGAACATCCCGAGAACTTCATCCCCACCGGCTTCGTCACCGTCCTGCACAACTATCTGGATGTCACCGTCGCCTCCGGCGAGATGCAATCCAGCCTGCGCCTGCTGTTCGGCGCCGTGGGCTTCCTGCTGCTCATCGCCTGCGCCAACGTGGCCAATCTGCAGCTCGCGCGCGCCACCTCGCGGGCAAGGGAGATCGCGGTCCGCATGTCTGTGGGGGCGGCGCGCGGCCACGTTTTCCGCCAGTTGCTCACCGAGAGCGTCGTGCTGTCCGTCGCCGGCGGAGTGTTGGGCGTGCTCTTTGCGGTGGCGATGACGAACGCCGTGGTGGCCCTGATGCCTGACTTCTACGTTCCCAACGAAGCGCGTATCACCCTGAACGGGTATGTGCTGGCGTTTTCCGCCGGAGTCTCCGTGCTGACCGGCATTCTGTTCGGCCTCGCCCCCGCGCTGCACTGTTCGCGGCAGGACCTGGTGGAGGCGTTGAAAGACGCGGCCCGCATGTCCGGCGCCTCCACCGCGGGCGGCCGCACCCGCAGTCTGCTGGTGGTAGGCGAAGTGGCGCTCTCCGTGATGCTCCTGGTGGGCGCGAGCCTGACCATCCGCGGATTCGTGAACCTGCAACATGTGGACGTGGGCTTTCAACCGGACCGCGTCCTGATGGTCGCGCTGCAACTGCCGCCCAAGCGCTACACCACTTATCAGCAGCGCGTGGCCTTCACGCAGAGCGTGCTGGAGCGCGTGCAGGCGCTGCCCGGAGTGCAATCGGCGGTCATGGGCAATGGTGGAATGCCGTTCGGCGGCGTGCAGTCCCGGTTCCGTATCGAAGGCGTGGCCCCCACTGGCGATTCGAATATCAACGTAGGACTGGTGAGCGCGGGCTATTCCCAAACGCTGGGCATTCCCCTACGCCTGGGACGCGAATTCACCCGGCAGGAGGTGGCTCACGCGGACCGGGTGGCGCTGGTCAACGAGGCCGCCGCGAAGTTGTGGCCCGCGGGCGACAGCCCCATCGGCAAGCACATGCAGATCGATGTGATCGAGAAGCCCAAAGGCACGATACTGCCGTCACCCAGCCCGAGCGGGCTGGTGACGATCATCGGCATCCTGGCCAACACTCGCAATGAGGGCCTGACCAGCGCGCCCGCTCCAGCGGTCTACGTTCCCTATACGGCCGCCGCCCCTCCCGGCCGTATTCTGGCGGTGCGTACGCAGGGCAATCCCATGCTCCTGTTGAACGCCGTGCGCCAGCAGGTGTTCGCGCTGGATCAGGACCAGCCTGCGAGCCGTCCCATCACGCTACAGGAACTGCTCGGCCAAGAGACCGTGCAACCGCGCTTCAACGTGGCGCTTTTCACCTTTTTCGGCCTGCTGGGACTGGCCTTGGCCGCAGTGGGAATTTACAGTGTGCTTTCCTACACAGTGGCCCGGCGCACCCACGAGATCGGTGTGCGCATGGCCCTGGGAGCGCAACGGAGCGACGTGCTCAGCCTGATGCTCGCCATGGGAGGCAAGCTGGCCCTCGCGGGCCTGGGCGTGGGACTCGTGGGGAGCTTCGTGCTGGAGCGCCTGCTGCGCAGCGAAGTGTTCCAGGTGCCGGTCACAGATCCGCTCGCCGCTTTGGGAGTGGTGACGCTGCTCACTGCGGCAGCGCTGCTGGCTTGCTTCCTTCCGGCGCGGCGCGCCGCCGCTCTCGATCCCATGGCCGCCCTGCGTCACGAGTAGGACAGACGAAGCGTTTTTTGTCGTCTGTTGCGATGGGCGTTTCGCCCGCGGAACTTCATGAAAAGCCGGTAACGCCGGCGGTCTTGCCGCCGGTTGCACTCGCCGACCGGCGACAAGATCGCCGGCGTTACCCAGTCGCTGGACCAGTTTTTCGACCCTGTTAAAAAGCCCGCGCGCGGGCAACGATAGGCATGAAAATGGGAGGGAACGCGTCGGGGTTTCGCGCCGGGGCAAACTCGAGCCAGGCACGAAGATTCGCCAAAAGGCGGCGAATTTCGAGCCTGGCACGGTTTGCGGCGTGCGCACCGGCTCAAGATCTTCGAGCCTGGCACGGATTTGCGGCGGACACACGGTTCAGGATTTTCGAGGGTGTCGTCTTCTCCCATTCATCGATAGGTAATAATGGCCCACATAGAAATTTTCAATTGGACTGTACTTCAGCAGAACGGTAGCTTGGATACATGGGGACTGCTACGATGGCTTCTTCGGAATCCCAGGTATCGATTTTTCACCGGATCAGCAACATCGTCAGCTCGGATTTGTCACTGGATGAAATGCTCGGTGAAGTGATCGGTCTGACCGTTCAGGCGACGGGTTGCGATGCGTGTCTGGTCTACCTGATCGACCACGAATCCAATGAGGTCGTTCTGCGTGCCTCGCAGGTACCGCACGCCACAGACTTAGGTATGCTGCGCATGAAAGTGGGCGAAGGCGTAACGGGCTGGGTCGCCGAGCACAAGTCCGTGGTCGCCTTGAGCTCCAACGCCGCCCAGGATGCCCGCTTCAAGCGCTTCCAGGGACTCATCGAAGATACCTATCAGGCGTTCCTGTCGGTGCCGCTGGTCAGCGGCGGCGAACTGATCGGTGTGGTCAACGTACATCATCGGGATTCCCACGAGCACACTCCCGAAGAGACCAGCATCCTGGTGTTCATCGGCGAACAACTGGGAGTCACCATATCCAAGTCCCTGTTGGCCGAAGAAAATGCCCGCCTGCTGGAAGAAACCCAGGAGATGAAGCGGGAACTGCAGACGCGTAAACTGGTGGAGCGCGCCAAAGGAATTCTTCAGCAGCGCCATAGCATCACCGAAGAAGAGGCTTACCTCCGTCTGCGCAATCAAAGCCGCCGGCTCCGTCGCCCCATGAAGGAACTGGCCGAGGCCATCATTCTGTCCGAAGATTTGAACCGCGAAGAGCAGTCCAACTAGTTGAAATCGTGTAGATAAGAAACCCGCACCGGCGTGTTGCGCCCGTGCTTCGGCTTCTCCCCGCCTGAGAACCACACCAAAAAACTTACGGAGGATTACTGTGCAAAGAAGAACCTTGCGCCTCTTCGGCGCGATCGCTATTCTCTGCTCCAGGGTTCCAGGCTGGGCGCAGATGAGCGAAGTGCCAACTCTAAGAGTCGAATTGAAATGCGAGAACTGCGGCGTGCGTCCCGAGTACTCGCTCGAGTTGTACGAAGTGCGCACCCGCCAGAAGGTGGCTTCCGCCGATCTGGAGGGTGATGGCGGATTCACCCTGCGTCACGTGCCGTACGGCGACTATCAGATGTCGATACTGGATGCGGGCGGCAACGCCTTATACGACCAGCATGTCAACATCGCCGGAATGATCCCCGCTATGGTGATCCACCTGGCCGCTCCGGTGGCCCAGCGTCCGCCCGGTGGCCCGGTTTCGCTGGCGCAGTTGCAACATCCGCCCACGAGAAAGGCTTTCCAGGCGGCCCGGGCGGCGCAGAAATTCTCCGAGTCGGGGAATTACGAAAAAGCGGCCGAGGAGTTGCAGAAGGCCATCCGGATCTCTCCCTACTACACCGATGCGTATACAAACCTGGCNNGCCCTCGAAATCGGCGGCCCCCATCCGCTCGTGCTCACCAACCTCGCTGCCACCCAGCTTGCCCTGAAGCGCTTCGCGGAATCGGCCCAATCGGCGCGCTCGGCCCTGCGGCTGGAGCCCGATTACATGCAAGCCCACTTCATCCTGGGGATGGCGCTATCCACCGATACCCGCACGGTGCAGGAAGGGCTGGAGCACTTGCGCAAAGCGGCGGAGACCATCCCCAACGCACAAGTCCAGATCGAAAAGGTGCAGCGGGCGATGGTTCGGAGGTAGCACCCGCATCACCTTGTCCAGGCGGCCGCACAGACCGGCCGTCTGGTATTTTGGCTGGTGCAACGTGATAGTATCTGGAAACTATGCTGATCACTGCAGCCATTCTGGCCATATTCGTCTATGGCATCATCGCAGCCATGTTGGGCACGATCCTGCCCGATATCTCGCAGCGCTTTTCCCTTTCTCCGAAACAGAACGGGAACATCGCGCTGTTTCAAGCGCTGGGCTTGATGATCGGATCGTTCTTCGTGGGGCCGTTGATGGACATCTATGGCAAGCAGGTGGGCATGCTGGCGGGCCTGGGCCTGGTAGCCCTGGCGCTGCTCATGCTGAGAGGCGCCGGCGGCTACCAGCCGGTGGTGGTGGCCATGCTCCTGCTCGGCATCGGCGGCGGCATCGTGGTCACCGCTGCCAATACCCTCAATGCCGATATCAAGCCCGACAACCCGGCCGTGATCAGCAATTGGCTCAATCTCTTCTTCGGACTGGGCGGCCTGGTGACTCCCCTGATCAGCGCCAAGCTCTTCCAGCAGAAACCCCGTTCCCTGGCCCTCTTCGCAGCCGTCCTGGCCATCCTGGGACTCCTGGCCAGCGTGGTGGCGCCCTTCAAGCCGGCGAGCGGCAAAGTCTCCTTCCAGTTCTCCGCCGTGGGCAGCCTGCTCACCGATCCGCGATTGCTGACTCTCGCCTTTCTGCTCTTCCTCTACGTGGCTTGCGAAGTGGGCGTGTGGAACTGGCTGGTGCGCCACCTGGTCGCGCACGGAGTGCCGGAAGGCAAGGCCCTCACGATTCTTTCGCTGGGTTTCGCCCTGGGCTTGCTGGTCGGCCGCGTGGCCGCCGCCAATATTCTCACCCAGGTGGATGGCAAGACCGTCCTGATTGGCGCTTCCGCCCTGATGGCCGTCACCACTTACTTCATGCTGAACAGCAACAGCCCCGGCATTGCACAGGCCCTGGTGTTCCTGGCAGGCCTGGCGATGCCTGGGCGTTGTCGGCGCTAAGTTCACTGGCGATACGGCGGCCACCGCCATCGGCATCGCCGTCACCTTCGGCTGGTTCGGCCTGGCAGTCAGCTCGCCCATCATCGGCGGCATCGCCGGCAGCGATCCCAAGCGCCTCAAGAAGGCGCTCCTCCTGCTGCCCGCGGCGTCTGTGATCATGCTGGCCGACGCGTTTCTTTTGTAACGCGCCGGTAACGCCGGCGATCTTGTCGCCGGTACGGCCAGCGCAGCGAGCCGCACACAATCCCGGCCCCTGGCCCCTGTTTTTCGACCCGCTTCTCGCCGGCCGCGGCAAAGCTGCTACAATCCAGGTTTCAGCGCCTCTTCCACGTGCTTCAACGGGTTTTCAAAGCTTTCCAATACCGCGACTTCCGCTTGATGTGGATCGGCGCGTGTACCTCCGCCATCGGCACCTGGATGCAGATGTTGGCCCAGGGCTGGTTAATCTGGCAATTGAGCCACTCCGCGCGCCTGCTGGCGCTGGACCCCATCCTGCAGGCCGTGCCCATCTTCCTGTTTTCCCTGCTGGGCGGCGTGCTGGCCGACCGCTTTGAGCGCCGCCACATGCTGATCTTTTCCCAGTGCGTGCAGATGTCCTGCGCCCTGGTTTTGACCGTGCTCGTGGGCTTCGGCTGGGTCAAGGTCTGGCACTTCCTGACCTGTTCATTTATCGCGGGATTTGGCCAAGCCTTCGGTGGCCCGGCATATTCGGCTCTCATCCCCACGCTCGTTCCGAAAGAGGATATGCCCAACGCCATCGCGCTGAATTCCATTCAGTTTAACGCTGCTGTGATGGTAGGACCGGCGCTGGGCGGCATCGCCCTCGCCAAGCTGGGCAACACCGGCTGCTTCGCCCTCAACACCCTGTCTTTCCTCTTTCCGATTGTGGCCTTGCTGATGCTGAACACCCGTTTTCAACCGGAGAAAACCGGCGAGACTATTCTGGACAGCATGAAGCAGGGCATCGTCTTCATCCGCAAACAAGGCGCCATGCAGGGACTGATCGTCCTGGGCTTCTGCATGACCGCTCTCGCGGTCCCCATGCGGACCTTCCTTCCCATGTTCGCCGACAAGGTCTTTCACCGCGGCGTCGAGATCAATGCAACCTTGCTCTCCATGTCCGGTATGGGCTCCGTTGTGGGTGCTCTTGCGGTGGCCGGTCTGGGTCACGTCAGGAAGAAAGGCCTGTTTGCGTTGACGATGCTCGTGTGCCTGGGGGCCACCATCTCCGGATTTGCGCTTTCCAAATCGCTGGCGGTGAGTTGCATCATGTTATTCCTCTCCGGCGCGGCCATGATGGCTGCTTTCGCCATGGTCATCTCCCTGGTACAGCTCATCGTCACCAACGAAATGCGCGGCCGCGTCATCAGCGTCTATAACTTTGCGTTCCGCGGCGGCATGCCCATGGGAAACCTGGTGACCGGCCAACTCGTCCCATGGTATGGGGCCCCAACCGTCCTCGCCGTGAACGGAGCGCTTCTCTTCGCGGTAGCGCTGTATTTTCTGCTGGCGCAACGGCGGGTCGCCAGTCTCTGATTTAATAAGGACAGGATATGCTGGCTCTCATATTGGCTGGATTCATGGCTGCTGCCGCGGCGCCCTCGCCCCTGGAGATGGCGCGCGATCAGCAGGATCGTCCCACTCTGGAGCGGATGTTCAATGAAAGCGCCGCGGCGGCAGCCAAGACGCCCAATGATGCCGAAGCGCAGTATCGCGCCGCCCTCGCTGCCTCGTTCCTGGCCGGCGTGGACGTGGAGCTTCACGAAAAGAAGCCGGCCCACGACGTGGCCGAGCGCGGCATTCCGTTCGCTGAAAAAGCAGTCGCGCTCAAACCCGATAACGGCGAGTACCTGCGCGTACTCGGCACGCTCTACGGGCAGGCCGTCTCCGACATCATGAGCGGCCTGCGCTACGGCGCCAAGGCTAAGGACACGCTCAGCAAGGCGGTCGAAAAGGCGCCCAAGTCTTCCATGGTGCACGTGGCGCGCGGCGTGGGCAACCTCTACCTTCCGGCGCAACTGGGCGGCGGACCCGCTGCCGCCATCCCCGATTTCCAAAAAGCCATCGAACTCGACCCGAAGAACGCCGAGGCCTACGCCTACCTGGGCCTCAGCCTGCGCGATGAGAAGAAGGACGCCGAAGCGCGTCAGGCTTTCACCAAGGCGCTGGAGTTGAACCCCAAGCGCATCTGGGCCAAGCAGCAACTGGATAAGACGCCGGCCAAATGAAGCCCCTGCCCGTGGCCGCGGTCTGCCTGGGGCTGGCACTCCTGACCTTCTTCCGCTACCCCGGTCACACCTGGCTGCAGCAGGATACCCAAATCTACCTTCCCATCCTGGAGCACCAGCGCGACCCCGCCGCGCTGCGCAACGACATCCTGGCGCAGCAGCCGCACGTCGCCTTCACCCTGTACGATGAGGTATCGCGGGGCCTGCGCGCAGTCACCGGCCAAGCCTTCCGCGAAGTCCTGGCGGCGCAGCAGGTCGCGACGCGCGCCTTGGGCATCTGGGGCTTCTTCCTGATGGCCACAGCGCTGGGACTGAACGCCGGTCCGGCCTTCGTCGTGGCCGCCATCTGCGGGCTCGGCGCCACCATCACCGGCCCGCAGGTGCTTTCCTTCGAGTACGAACCCACGCCGCGCGCGTTTGCCGTGCCGCTGATCTTCTGTGCCATGGGACTCGCGGCGCGCCGCCGCCATCTGGCTGCCGCCATCGCGGCCGCCTGTGCGTTTCTCTATCACCCGCCCACCGCGCTGCCCTTCTGGGCGCTGTTCGTTGTGGTTTTGGTTCTGAGGCGCCGCCTGTGGGCCCTGGCCCCGCTTCTCATCGCTGCCTTGGTGTTGGCGCTGATGGCGCACGGCGACGGAGGACAGGCCTTCTTCGGACGCCTCACCCCCTTGCAGGAGCAACTCCAGCGCATGCGCACCCCATACTCCTGGATCTCCACCTGGCACACAGCCTGGATCGTCAATTACTGCCTCCTGTTTGCCATCGCGGCCGCGGCTTTGGCGAAATTCGTAGCCTCTCTCGAAAATGCTGGTAAAGTCGGCGGTCTTGCCGCCGGGCGAGCGAAGCGAGCCACAAAACCTCGGCCCCTGGCCCCTGGCCCCCGGCCCCATTTTCATCCCGCCGTGTCCCGCTTCGATACTCCTGCCGAAAGATGTCGCTGGAACTGGAGCTCTTTCTCTTGGGCCTTCCAATTCTCGGCCTGCTGAGCATGCCGCTCTCCTGGCTCCTGCTGGAACGCTGGCGATGGGTGCTGATGCCGCAGATCCAGCCCATGCGCATGCTGCTGTTTGTGGCCGTCGCTATGCAATTCCTCACCGCTGCCGCGGCAGTGCGCGCTGCTGTGAACCACAAACTGGCCGAAGCGTTCACCTGGTTCGCCTTCGCCTACCTGCTACCCCTCCAGCCCGTCCTCACCGAAGGCCTCGCATGGCCGCGATTGCTGCTCGCCCTGCCGTTAGCCGCCGTAGCACTCGTCGCGGTGCGCTTGCCGGTCCTCGCACTGGCGGCATTCTTCATCCTCCCGGTGGCGTATCCCGCCCTGCACACCCCGCAACTCGACCAACTCTCGGCATGGGCCCGCACTGCCACGCCGCGCGACGCCGTCTTCCTCTTTCCCGATGCCGGACGCTCTCGCGCGCCCGGCATCTTCCGCGCCGAAGCCCTCCGTGCCGTCTACGTCGATTGGAAAGGCGGAGGCCAAGTAAACTATCGCAAGAGTTTCGCCGAAGAGTGGTGGAAGCGCTGGCAACTCACCATGAACGGCCCCATCGATCTGCCGCAGTACCAGTCACTCGGCATCGCGTATATCGTGGTCCAACCCGAGCACCGCCTCCCCCAGCCCCCTGCCTTCCAAAATGCGGCGTACGTGGCCTACCCCGTTACCCAAACCGTCACCCCACTCGCGCCACTTTTGTGAGACTCTACTAACCATGCCACTCGGAAAAAGAGCTGCTGCGGAATTTCTGGGAACGTTCTGGCTGGTCTTCGGCGGATGCGGAGCCGCCGTGCTGGACGCCGCGTTCCCCAACCTGGGCATCGGGTTTCTGGGCGTAGCGTTCGCCTTTGGACTCACCGTGCTCACCATGGCCTTCGCCATCGGCCACATCTCCGGCTGTCATCTCAATCCCGCGGTATCCGTGGGACTGGTGGTGGGCAAGCGCTTTCCGGTTTCCGACCTCCTGGCCTACGTGGTGGCGCAAGTGCTCGGCGGCCTCGCCGGCGCCGGTGTCCTCTACGTCATCGCCAGCGGCAAAACGGGCTTCGACCTGGCTGGCGGCTTCGCCTCCAACGGCTATGCCGACCACTCCCCCGGCGGATACTCCATGGTGGCCTGCCTGGTCGCCGAAGTGGTCCTGACGTTCATGTTCCTGATGATCATCCAGGGCGCCACCGACCGCCGCGCCCCGCAAGGCTTCGCCCCCATCGCCATCGGTCTGGGCCTCACCCTGATTCACCTGATCGGCATCCCGGTGACGAACCTCTCGGTCAATCCCGCGCGAAGCACCGGCCCCGCCATCTTCGTCGGGGGCTGGGCCCTGGAGCAACTCTGGCTCTTCTGGGTCGCGCCGATAGTGGGAGCGGCAATCGCGGGCGTGGTGTACCCATTGGTCGCGAGGGAATCCTGACGTCTTTTTTGATGGGTCGAGTGACGGGGATGGCGCCCCGTCACCTCCCACAGACTCCAGGTCCCAGGCGGATGCCCGTCGCCTTGCTGGCCCCTGGCCCCATTTTCATCCCACCGGGTGAGTCATTCCTCATGAGCCGACTAATGAACGGGCGCTACACTGGGAGTGATGCGATATGTGATGAAACAGAAGGTCTTCTCGCTGGGTGATAAGTTTGCCATTCAGGACGAAAATGGAGCAGAGGCCTTTTTCGTGGACGGGAGAGTTTTCTCCGTTGGCCACCAGCTCTCTTTTGAAGACGCGCAAGGAAACGAATTGCTCTTCATCAAGCAGAAAGTGCTCTCGTGGGGGCCGACCTATGAGATCTACAAGGGCGAGGAGCACGTCGCTACCATCAAGAAAGAGTTATTCACTTTCTTCCATTGCACGTTCGACATCCATTTGGATGAACAGGGCGACCTGGCCGCGGAAGGGAATTTTAGCGATCACGAGTATGTGGTCACGCGCGACGGCGCAGCGGTAGCGCAGATTTCCAAGCAGTGGTTTACATGGGCCGACACCTACGGCGTCGAGATTGGCGAGGCCGAAGACCCGGTGCTGATGCTGGCCTGCACCGTGGTCATCGACATGTGCTGCCACGGCGACCGGTAAATTCCATGCGGGCCCTCTTTTTCCTGTTGGCCGTGCTTCCTGCCGGCGCTGCCCGCAGACCCATTCCGGGCGTCAAGCGTCCGGCGGTGGAACAGGACGCCATCAACCCAGGCACGCCTGCGGAGCTGCTGGAGCAGAAGGGATGGCACATGTTCGACGGAAGGTCCAGCCAAGCAATGCTGGAACTGATCGACCACTTCACGGGATGAAACTGGCGGAAGTGGTGGCGTTCCCCGCGACTCCGGGGCAGCCCAACGCTGTGCGCAACGCCGGCATGGCCGCCGCACGACACGAAATCCCGACGCGTTTTCCCCGCCATTTTCATCCCACCGGGTCAGGCTTCGCCTCATGCGAAAATCGCGCCCGTAGCCGCGTCAGCGTTGTCTCCCACCCGTCATCAAACCGGGGCCGTCAACGGAAGCTCTTTCATCCGCCTCTGGTAGCCTAACCGTGAGAAGGCGGACCACAGGCGGGGCGGG
>OKRF01000194.1:14092-21143 GCA_900290315.1 Candidatus Sulfopaludibacter sp. SbA3
GGTAGCCTAACCGTGAGAAGGCGGACCACAGGCGGGGCGGGCGCTGCCGCAGCCGTTGTGCGTCGCCAATATCCTGCGGGCGGCCGGTCAATTCCTTGTTGCGAATGAGAGCTTCTCGCCCGATGTACGCCACTGACAATCCGTCCAGAGAGTTGACCCCCAACTGTGCGATCCGGCCGGTCTGCGTCAAGTCTTCCGGCGAGATTCCGGCTCTCGCAAATCCGAGGTCCCTGAGAGCCTTCACCACAAGTTCCGCGTGAGAGCGATCAAGTCGAACCAGGAAGTCAATATCCGCTTTAAAAGGAGCGTATCCATGCCACGCAACCGCAAACGCTCCGGCCACAAGATACGCAATTCCGTTCGCGCT
This sequence comes from Candidatus Sulfopaludibacter sp. SbA3, assembly GCA_900290315.1. Classification (GTDB taxonomy): domain Bacteria; phylum Acidobacteriota; class Terriglobia; order Bryobacterales; family Bryobacteraceae; genus Sulfopaludibacter. Next base: position 14,460 of record OKRF01000194.1, read on the forward strand.
GAGGAACTCGACGAATTCGCGCAAATCCCTGCTGATCTACCCTGGCGGAGGATTTCGACCCGTGTCCCAGAGACGGATGGAAGAGCTTCCACAGAGGAGGCCTGCGATTACTTCTTTTCCCGGCTGGAGTCGCATCGAAATCAAATTTTTACCAAGTGAAAGCAATTCTGGAACATATTTTTCTTATTCTGGAAGCAGGTGAGAAGGCAGTATCACAAATGGTTCAGTCCTGGTCTCGGCCGCGACATGGAGTTACTGGTCTTCGGACACGCCGGCGCCAAGGTGCTGGTCTTCCCCACTCGGGAGGGGCGCTTCTACGACTACGAGAACTGGGGACTGGTAGACGCGCTCCGTCATGCGATCGACGGCGGCTACATCCGCCTTTTCTGCGTAGATGGCGTAGACTCGGAAAGCCTATACTGCCGGTCTGCTCCTCCGCCGGTTCGCACCGGGCGGCACCGTCAGTACGAGCAATACATCCTGCAAGAAGTGATCCCGCTGATGCTTTCGGAAAACGGCTTGCCTTCCCTCATCGTCCACGGCTGCAGCATTGGCGCTTACCACGCGATGAACCTGGCCCTGCGGCATCCGGCGCTCTTCTGCAAGGTGGTGGCACTGAGCGGACGGTACGACCTGACCCGCCCCGCCGGCCCGTTTGAAGACCTGTTCAGCGGACATTACGACGAAGACGTTTACTTCCTCACGCCGAATCACTTCCTGCCCAATTTGAACGATCCCAGCCTGCTGGAACCCATCCGCCGCATGGACATCACGCTGGCGGTGGGCGAGCAGGACCCGTTTCACGAAAGTACCCGCGTGCTGAGCCATGCGCTGGCCGGCAAAGGAGTGCCGCACCGCTTGGCTATCTGGCCGGGAGAGGCCCATCGTGCCCGGTCCTGGCGCGAAATGGTTCCCCACTACTTGTAGTGGGACAGACGATCGTTTTGTGTCGTCTGTCGTCATCAAACTGTAAAAATATCATCGAGAAAGAGTGCTACCGCACCGGCCGGCGGCGGCTCCAGCCGTGCTTGACCGCGACCGCCTCCTGGGCCAGCGCTGACGAGTTCGACCAGCGGCCGAGCGTGTACTCGCGCCGGTAGGCGGCGGAGCGGTTCCAGATGGTCACCTTCACGATGCCGCTGGCGTCGCACGAGTATTCCTCTTCCACATCGCAGCCGGCGCCTTCGGGTGTGTGGCTCACGTCGATGAGCGTCAGGTCGGGGGCGCCGCGCAAAGCGGGGTCGAAGGGAAACTGGATGTCGTCCCACAAGGTGAGGTCGCCGGATGGCTGGCCGTTCTCACCGAGGCGCGAGGCCTCCACGTAGCGGAAGTGGCCGATGTTGTGGACCGGCCGATAGGCGCGCACCGCGCGCAAGGGCGGTGCGCCGCGCCGCGGCAATTCCAGACCGCGCGGGAAAAGCAAGTCGAACGCCACGTCGCGGCCGTGGTGGGCCTCGCGCCACACTCCAAAGTGACGCGCGAAGCGGTCGCGCAGCACATAGCCGGAGCCGGCGTCGGCGCTGATGGCGAGGCCGATGGCGGTGGCCGAGCGCATGTAGGCGGAGCGCCGGACGATTCGTCCGAACGTCTCTTTGAGCACGCGCGCCACGGCGGGAAGTTCGGACCCGCCACCGGTCACATACAGAGTTTCGATGGAGTGGCCGGGATGCGCCCGCCACCGGTCACATACAGAGTTTCGATGGAGTGGCCGGGATGCGCGGCGAGTAGTTCCTCCACCACCTCCGCGGTACGCTCCACCAGCGGCCGGCAGCGCTCGTAGTAAGGCGCCACCGCAACGGAAACCTCGCCCCAACCTTCGCGTACGCCTTCCAGGTCCACGATGATGCGGCGCGTATTCGGATTGAGAGATTCCTTGCGCTCGCGGCACTCCTCCAGGAGGCGGAAAGATTCGGCATCGGAGAGAGAGTCCCGCTCGCCGGCGCGGCCCGCGGTCTCCAGGGCCAGATCGGCCAGGATTTCGTCGAAATCGTCGCCGCCCAGGTCCGGGAGGCCGGCAGTGGCCACCACGGTGTGGGTGTCGTCCTCCATTTCGTGGCCACCACGGTGTGGGTGTCGTCCTCCATTTCGACCAGCGACGCGTCGAAGGTGCCGCCGCCGAGGTCGTAGACCAGCAGGGACCGACGCGGCTCGCCCTGGCGCTGCACCCGATCGCGATGGCCGAACTCCACGCTTGCCGCCGATGGTTCGTTGAGCATGCCCAGCACATGGAATCCGGCCGCGCGGAAAGCCTCCGCCGTCAGAAATCGCTGGTTGCTGTTGGCATTGGCCGGCACGCCGATCATGGCTTCGAGCGGCTCCACGCGGTCTAGCGACAATGTGGAAGCCTGGCGCAACTGCTGACGGAAGGCCGATAGCAGTTCGGTTGCCAGATCCATCACCGTGACGGGCGTGCCGGCCAGTTCCAGCCGCGTCGCGGGGCCGGCGGGTTTCAGCAGGCGCTTGAGCGAGCGCAAAACAGTCCACCCGCGATTGCCCTGCACAGCGCGCGCGTTCCAGCCGAAGCGGCGTTCCTTGCCGCGGATCGCCACCAGCGGCGGGAACCACTCGCGCACCTGTCCATCGGGCGATTCAAAACCGACCAGCGGGTAGTTTCCGCGGTCCGCCGCCGCGGCCACAATACGCGTAGTACCGAAATCGATTCCCAGTTTCATCGAGGCCCATTCACCATCTGCATCTTAGCGCCTTCGCTCGGTTCGCCGCGACCGAGAGACGCCGCGAGCACGGGAGCGCGCCGCTGGGCACGTATGAAATAAGTATTTCGAAGGAGGCGAGAGTCAGATTTTCTTCTGGCCCAGATTGACGGGCCATAATTGTTTGACCACTACGCTGACCACGATAGTAATCGCGAAGGCGGCAATTTGCGGATGGGCCGGCCAGATTGCTTGTGCGACGCCAAAAAACCATGCGCCGGCGCCGGCGGCAGTCGCGATCAGAGTCGCCGCCAGAGTGCTGTTCGTAGAGGCTCTCATGAGATCAAGCTATACCTCAGTGTAAATCATACGTTCGACGCCTCACTTTTGTTCCCCTTCGGCCATTTCCGCCCGCGAAACCTGGTAACGCCGGCGGTCTTGCCGCCGGTCAAACTCGCGATACGCCCGAGTCACATCCCGTTCCATCCGACACAGTCGGTGGCGCTGCTGGCCCTCGGCCCCTGTTCTTCGGCCCTGCCAGCGTGTTGTGGCACAATGATTCCACAGTTCTGAAAGGGAGTGTGCCGATGCTGCGATTCTCTGTCTTCCTGATGGCAACGCTGGCCGCGGCGCAGACGGTGCACGTCCCGCTGACGGCGTGCAAGGCCGCGGGCGGCCGCGCCGAGGCGTTGTGCGGCAAGTATGAAGTTTTCGAAAACCGCGCAACTAAGAGCGGCCGGCAGATCAAACTGAATTTGATGGTGCTGCGGGCGGTGGATGCCAAGCCCGAGCCGGACCCGGTATTCCTGCTGGCCGGAGGGCCGGGACAGGCCGCGGTGCAGACTTTTCAGGGGCTGGCGCTGCAGTACCGCCAGAAGCGGGATGTGGTGCTGGTGGATCAGCGCGGGGCCGGCGAATCCAACCCTCTGCGTTGCGACCTGGATGAAGGCGTGGCGGCCGCCTTCGCGCGCCTGCTGCCGCTCGACAAGCTGGCGCGCTGCCGGGATCAACTGGAAAAGACGGCCGACCTGCGCCAGTACACCACGTCCGTGGCGATGGACGATCTGGACGAAGTGCGCGCGGCGCTGGGCTACGAACGCATCAACGTCTGGGGCGGATCGTACGGCACCACCGCCGGCCTGGAGTACCTGCGCCGCCACGGAGACCACGTGCGCACCCTGACGCTGGTCGCGGTGATCCCTCCGGCGTACCGGGTTCCGCTGCCGTTTGCGCACACGGTACAGAAATCGATGGAGGCGTTGTTTGCCAGGTGTGCCGCCGATGCGCCTTGCCGGGGCGCGTTACCGCACCTTCGGGCGGAGTTTGAGACGGTGCTCGATCGGCTGGGGAAGGCACCGGTCACGTTCCGCTTCACCAGTCCGCCTGCGATTCAGGAGCCAATCGAGATCAAGCTTTCGCGCGATATGTTTGGCGATTACCTTCGGCGGATTCCGTACACCATGCAGGGAATCAGCCTGATGCCCTTGGCGATCCACAGCGCCTATGGCGGCGATTTCGAGACGTTCGCGCGCCTGTGCTACGAACTTTCCATCCGCACGCAGGATGACACTCCCTTCGGCATGTATTTCTCCATTCTGTGCAATGAAAGCTTCCCGTTCATCTCCGCCGAAGAAACAGCGCGAGTCAGCAAAGGGACCTACGTCGGCGATTTCCGGGTGCGAGAGCAGGGCGCGATGTGCCGGGACTGGCCCAACGCGCACGTGCCGAAAAGCTTTGTGGAGCCCGTGCGGTCAGATAGGCCGGTGCTGCTGTTTTCGGGCGAGTTCGACCCGGCGGGACAGCCTGAGTACGCCGCCGAGGAGGCGAAGTATTTTCCGCACAGCAAGCATGTCATCTCGCGCAATGCGTCGCACGGATTGGGAGGGCCGTGTGCGATGGGGATCACGATGCGATTCATCGATAGCGGCACGGCGGATGGGCTGGATACTTCGTGGATAGATGAGATGCGGCTGCCGCCGTTCCGCCTGAAAGGTCCCAGGCAGGCCGGGATGTCGCCTCAGTTACTGGCCGAGTTCGCCGGGAGTTATGAGCCATCGCCGGGCTCCGCATACACGGTGCGGGCGGATAGCGGTCTGCTGATGCTCAAAGCTCCCTCGGCGCCCAGTGAGGTGGCGCTCTATCCCATGTCCCAGAATCGCCTGTTCATGATGGTGGCGGATGGCGAGGTGGAGTTCGTCCGCGATGAAAGCGGAGTCGTGTCGTATTTGGTGGTACATACTGCCGGGCGGGCCATCCGCATGATGCGGAAGTGAATGGCGTTTGCTGGCGGGTGCGCCTCAATAGCTCAGGAAACGGTGCCTGCGCGCGCCACGCGGACATCGGTGTGGACGAAGTGCCGGCCTTTAAACAGCAGCGGTTCGTCCATGGCTTTCGCCAGTGCGTAGGCGAAACAATCGCCGAAATTCAGCCGGGCCCGATGCTTACCCCGCCCGANNAATGACGATAGAAGAGATCGAAAAGCGCCTCTGCCTGCCGGGCGGCATCCGGTCCCCCTTGCCGTTCGAGGACAATGGCGAGTTCCAGATGGCTCATCGCCTGGGCCAAACGATAGGCTTCCGGATCTTTGACGTTGCGACTCACGCCGTTCTGCCCTTCTAGAAAATCCGCTTCAATTCTACCCGGCTCCGGCACCCATGATGAACCCTCGCAAGGGGCCCTTTCCGGATGCCCTTGGAATCCATGCGGACGTGCGGCCCGCCTTTCGCCCTCGTGCGACTCGCCGCAACGGCCGCTACCACCGGGCTGGAAGGTCAGGCGGGACGGACGCCGTCAGGGCCTTTTCGACGGCAGTCTGCAAACCCGTGTCCGACCCCGTGTCACGGAATACGATGCGACCCGCCCGGCCGATCACGAAAGTTGTCGGGTAGGCCTGTACAAAGTAGCGGCTGGTGACCTCCGGCTCCCCATCGCGCAGCAGCCGAAAAGTGTAAGACTGCTCTTTGGCGAACTTCGCTACAGTAGCGGCATCCTCGCCAACATCCAGGCCCAGAATTTCCAGCCCCTTGGAGGCCAACTGCTCGTGCATCTTCTGGATGTGCGGCATCAGGGCGCGGCAGGGGCCGCACCAGGTCGCCCAGAAATCTACGACTACAACTTTTCCCCGCAGATCGCGAAGATGGACGGGCTTGCCGAAGGGATCAGAGAGGGTAAAATCGGGGGCTTCCATTCCGATCATGCTTACACCCTCAGCCTTCATGCCCGCCGCTGGAGACTCGCCGCCGTAGAAGTCGATCTCCGTCGTGTTCCCGGCGTAAGTACTCACCTTGTACACCTGAAAGGTCTTCTGATCGATGCGGTACATCGCAAACTGGGCGCCTGGTAGGGTGCCTTCCGGCCACTGATCCCGCGTAACCCGAACGATTACGATGGCGACAGGCCTGCCTTGCTGGATGTATCGTTCCTCACGCGCGATCTGGGCGCTTCCCACGTGCTGATCGATCTGGGCGAACCCGGGACGGAGCACGGCGAAGCGCTCCGAGACCTTTTCTCCACCGCTTTCGAGCTTCTGAATGGTGACGTTGAATTCGATCTTGCCGGATTTTCGGTAAGTTTCGGCCGTGCGGTGGAGCATCTCCATCGCGGAATCATTTGCGAACGCCGCTGCGGCGAAGGCTAAAAGTAAGACCGCTTTCATAGCACCTCCCATGGGCCGGCACCGCTCTGCAAAACGCTCGCGACTCAACCAGCCGGCCTCCGAATTCAAGTATATGCCTGTCCGCTGTTCCCACCACACGTCGTCCATTTTCCCGCCCGTTTTCGAGGTTCCTGCCGTAGCTAGCTCCCTACCCCCGATCTGCCCATCACCACGCGCAGCACGCTCCGCACATACTGCTCGTCGGTAAGTCCCTCCAAAGCGGCGGGGGGGAACTGCACCAGCCCGCGAAAGTACGCGGCCAGATCGGCAAACAGTTCGATGCGGGCGAGCGGGGCGTAAGTGTCGCGCTCGGTCGCGGCCTGGATGGCGAAGCCCACAGCCTCCGGACTGACCAGGCTGCGCAGGCGGGCGGCCAGG
>OKRF01000194.1:21153-21923 GCA_900290315.1 Candidatus Sulfopaludibacter sp. SbA3
GGCTGCGCAGGCGGGCGGCCAGGTGCGGATACGCCAGCAGCGAATTGTATTTCGCAGGGGCGATCTGTTCCAGGTCGGGCTCCTCGAAGACGGGTTCCCTGGCAACGATCGTGTTAGCAGCCAGGTCGCCCAGGCGCTGGCAGCGGCGCGTCACCAGGCTAGCGGTGCCGCCCACCAGGTACACCAGCGGCAGCATATCTACCAGGCGCAGCAGATTGCGCAGCGCCACCTGTGGGAATTGCAGGCGCAGGCCTTGGGCGTCCACCACGCGCAGCCGAAGCAGGCGCTTGCCCAGGGTCTGTCCGCGCCAGCGCCACTCCAGCACGATGCCGTAAGCGATGGACGCAACGAAGAACACCACCGTGGAGATGGCGGCGGCCCAATCCTTATTGATGACGCCCAGGCTGTCGGCCGCCTGGCCGATCGCATAGGCGGCGGCTCCGATCGCGGCGGCGTCCACCGCCCACGCGATGGCGCGCAGCGCCGGAGTCGCCAGTTGGTAGCTGAACTCCACGCCTTCGGGCGTTTCGATGATGAGCGAACGCTGGCGCGAAGGACTCATCGCTCCCTTCCGGCCCATCCCAGAAAAATGGTGAGGGCTGCCAGTTCGCAGACGCCGAACAGGATCTTGAGAGAGTACGGAATGGCCGGCTGGTGGTATTGCGAGACGAAGCTCTCGATTGTGCCCGCCCAGATGAGCAGGCAGGCCGCGCCCGCCATGATGGCGAACAGATCGTGCGCGGCGGCGCGCAGGCGTTCGGCCCGCGATG
>OKRF01000194.1:21933-25399 GCA_900290315.1 Candidatus Sulfopaludibacter sp. SbA3
CCCGCCATGATGGCGAACAGATCGTGCGCGGCGGCGCGCAGGCGTTCGGCCCGCGATGTGCGCCCTCCCCAGCCGATCAGCGCATTGGCCAGGATGAAGCCTGCCTGGCCACCCAGCAAAATCGACGGAATCTCCGCCGCGCCATGCGGCAGCAGCCAGCCGGTAAGAAAGACACCCTCGCCGCTGGCGATGTAGTCGGAGCAGACCGCGCCCAGAATCACCCCGTTGAAAAACAGCTCCACAGTGGTGCCGAAGCCCCAGGTCAGGCCCAGCGCGAAGACCAGAATGGTGACCTGGATGTTGTGGGTCATCAGGTACGCGCCGAAGGCGGCCTGCCTGCCGCTCAGGCGATCTTCCTTGGCGGCTTCCTCCTGCGCCACGCGATCCTTGGGCGAACCGGCCAGGTGCGAGAACGGCAGCAGAACAGCCTTCGCGCGCGGATCCTGGCGCACCACGAACCAGCCGAAGGCGCAGCCCAACAGGGTGATCGCCACCGCCAGTTGGAACGCACCCAAATGGCGGCGAAAAGCGCGCGGGAAGGCCAACACGGTGGACTTCCAACTGAATTTCATCGGAGCCCGCGTTTCGTGGATCTCCGAGTACGCCTTGGAGACCAGCGATTCCAGGTAAGAGCGCAGCGCGGGATCGGTGGCGAAGGTGTCCAGTTGGGAAAGATCGGCCGAGCAGCGTTCGTAGAGATAATGCAACCGCTGGATCTCCGGCAGCCCCATGCGCCGCTCCGGTTCCGTCTCCATCACTCCGAGCAGGCCGTTCAATTCGTCCCAATACGGACGCTCGGCGCCGACGAAGCGCGGCAGATCGATGATCACAGCACCTGCCTCCTTTTCACGTCAAGGTATTGCGCAGTCACCTGCGCCTTGATGCGCTCGGGATCCACAATGGAAAGCTTGACGCCGCGATTCTGCAGGGCGATTTTCAAAGTGCGCATGCGATTCCACAATAGCTGCCCGGCCAAACCCTGATACAGCGACTCCAGATTTTCGGTGGGCTGGGTGAAGAGCGGAGTCATGCCGGTGGTCTGCGTGACGTTGACCAGCACCACGTGGCGGCGCGCCAGCAGGCCGATATCGTGCTCGAAGGTTTCGGCCAGCAAGGCGTCGTCGAGCGAAGTGAAGAACACCAGCAGGGCGCGCCGCCGCAGGTTGAGTTGCAGGCTGGTCATCACGTCGCGGAAATCCGGGCTCACCCGCTCGGCCCGCAGGTTGTAGATGGTCTCCCGGCAGAGCCGGAAATGATCCAGGCCGTTGCGTGCGCGCAGGAATTTGTGCGTGCGGTTGCTGAACGTGACCAGGCCGAAGCGGTCGCCCTGGCGCTCGGACACCAGGGCCAGGTGGAGGGCGGCGTTGACGTAGTTCTCCAGAATTCCTTCGCGGGCAGAGAGGCGCGAAGAATCGATCACGGCGTAGACTTCCTGGGCGTTCTCCACGCGATAGAGTTTCACGGTGGGGTAGCCGCGCTTGGCGGTGGCTTTCCAGTGGATGTCCTCGAAGCTATCGCCGGAAAGATACTGGCGCAACTGTTCGAACTCGCGGCCCTTGCCCACCTGGCGATAGGTGCGGACACCCAGGCTCGCGGTCTTCAAGAACAGGCCGGCGGTGGCGCGGTCGCGCATGTTGGGATAAACGCGGAAGGTGCAATCCACTGCTTTGGCGGCGCGCGCCTCCCACAAGCCGAGAGGCGAAAGCGCTTCGATGTGGACCTGGCGCAGACGATGATCGCCGCGCGCGCGCCCGGTACACCGCCAGTCGAAGCGTGCCGGGCCGGAGGGCAGAATGGGATCGAGCACCTTCGTTTCCGATTCCATCCCTTCCGGCATGCCCAGGCCGACGCGCACCTTTAGTTCGCCGCCCGAGCTGTTTTGCAGAGTCACGGGCAGAGCGCCAGCCACGTCTTTGGTGAGCCTCAGCGATTCGGGCACGCGAGGCGCGATCTGCTCCGCGCGGCGCCAACCGGCCCAGGCATCCACCGCTACCACCAGGAGGCAGAGAGCGAACAGTCCTCCGCAAGGTGCGGCCAGACGGGGCGAAAACCCGGCGGCGGCGATCAGCGGGAGGAACAGCGCCACGGCAATCTGCAGCAGCCGTTTGGAGGGGACTAGCATGGCAACACCGTTGGAAACAGCGGGTCGATGCCTGGTGAAGGGGCAAATCGGAGCCAGGCAACCAATTTCGCAAAGACGGCGAAACTGGGGCCTGGAAGCTGTGAAAAAAAGCAGTTCGCAGGCGGCACCGCCCGCGCCACCACCCGCACGTCACGTGCTCGCTCAGGTGGGGCGGGCTTCAGCCTGCCAATGCCCGCTTGCGGGCGCACTCTTTCACAGCTTCCTGGCACCGATTTGCAGCGAATCCGTCGAGCGAGATTGTACGTCCTCATCTCGGCACCGGCACCTCGTGGAGAATTCGATCGAGCACGTCCATCGCCCGCACGCCTTCCAGCTCCGATTCAGGACGCAGCAGCAGGCGATGTTCCAGCACTGGGACCGCGACCGCGCGGATGTCGTCCGGGCTCATGAAATCGCGGCCGCAGATTCCCGCCCACGCGCGCGCCGCCCGCAGCAGGGCCTGCGTGGCGCGCGGACCGGCGCCCACCAGAATGCTGTCGTCTGTGCGCGTGCGGCGGACTACCTGCACGGCGTATTCGAGCAACTGCGGGCTTACCTGAATTTCTTCCAGAGTGGTGCGCAGGCCGGCCAGGTCCGCCTCCGACAGGCAGGCCGCCACCTCGCCGCGATGCAGTACGGATTCGGGCGCGTCCGCGCCCAGGCTGCGGGAGGCCAAAGAAAGTTCCTCCTCGCTGGTGGGCCACGTCATCGAGATCTTCATCATGAAGCGGTCCTTCTGCGCCTCGGGCAGCGGATACGTGCCTTCCGATTCGATGGGGTTCTGCGTGGCGAAGACCGTGAAGTTGGGCGAAAGCACGTGGCTTTCGCGATCGATCGTCACGGTGCGCTCCTGCATCGCCTCCAGCAGCGCGGATTGCGTCTTGGCGGGCGCCCGGTTGATTTCGTCGGCCAGCAGGAAGGTGGTGAAGAGCGGCCCCTTCACCAGCGAGAACTCATTGCGCTGCAGGTTGAAGATGTTGGTGCCGGTGATATCGGCGGGCATCAGGTCCGGGGTGAACTGGATGCGCTTGAATTCGGAGCCGAGCACGGCCGCGAGAGTGCGCGCCAGCAGCGTCTTCCCCAGGCCGGGAACGCCTTCGATCAGCGCATGCTGGTTGCACAGGACCACCACCAGCGAATAGCGGATTGCGTCATCCTGTCCGATGATCACCTTGCGGATTCCGGCAATGGCGGATTCCATGGCGGATTGAAACTGGTCGAGGTTCAAAGCTCTCCTTTCGAATGCAGCACGGCTTCCAGGTCACGCAGGGCCTCCACCGGACGATCGGCGGCGCCGCCTACGATGGATTCGGCCTTGCGCAGCCGCTCGGGCGTTACCTTGCC
>OKRF01000012.1:0-3110 GCA_900290315.1 Candidatus Sulfopaludibacter sp. SbA3
CCGCCGGCCACATTCGACGTGGTGGCCGGCGGCATGTCGCGTGCGTAAATCACCGGGTTGTATCCGCGCTGCTGCAGCAGGCGCGCGGTGCTGAGTCCGACGACCCCGCAGCCGATCACCGCGCAATCCCGCGCTTCCGATTGCGCCGCGGCCTCCACCGCCAGCAGCGACGTGCCCCAGGAGAGCGTGATTCCCGAGCCCCCGTGGCCGTAATTGTGAATCACCAGCTTTTCGTCCATCTTCTGGGCGCGCACCACAAACCCGGAAGGGCGGAACGGACGCAGTCCCGCAATCGTTCGGATTACGCGATCTTGCGCCACCTGCACGCGCGCCAGATGCGGCCGCGCCGCCTGCGGACCCACCGCCACCCTCCGCGTGGCGCAGCCCGCCAGCATCGCCCCCGCCCCTGCCACGAATCCCCGCCGTGAAATCTGCATAATGTATGTTACTTCAGCCCCCCTTTGTGACGCCGAAATTGAATATACTTGGACGCTTAGACCCATGAAACGTATTTTACTTTTTGCCATCCCCATCGCACTGCTCTCGCTGGGCCTCACCCTCGCCCAGCAGAACGCTGCGCGCCTGACGGCCGACACCTTTCGGGCGCTGGAGATGAGAAATATCTCCGGCACTTTCAGCAGCGGCCGCATCGCTGATGTGGCCATCGATCCGCGCAACCGAAGCGTCTGGTATGTCGCTTCGGCGTCCGGCGGCCTTTGGAAGACCGTCAATCACGGACTCAACTTCCAGCCCATTTTCGATGATGGCGGCTCCTATTCGCTGGGCTGCGTGACGGTCGACCCCAAGAATCCGGACACCGTCTGGCTGGGCACTGGCGAAAACCAGGCGCAGCGGGCCATCGGCTACGGCGACGGCGTTTATAAAAGCACCGACGCCGGCAAAACGTGGAAGAAAGTGGGCCTGTTCAACTCCGAGCACATTGCCAAGATTGTGATCAGTCCGCGCGATTCCAACACCGTCTACGTGGCCTCGCAAGGCCCTCTCTTTTCTCCTGGCGGCGATCGCGGACTGTACAAGACCAGCGACGGCGGCGCCACCTGGAAGCCCATCCTGCAGGTCAGCGAGAACACCGGCATCACCGATCTCGATTTCGACCCGCGCAATCCCGATGTGCTGTACGCCGCTTCTTACCAGCGGCGGCGCAACACCAGCGTCATTGTCGCCGGCGGTCCCGAATCCGGCATCTTCAAGTCCAGCGATGGCGGCGCGCACTGGAGCAAGATCAACGAAGGCCTGCCTGCCGCCGATAAGGGCCGCATCGCCGTGGCCGTCTCGCCGCAGAAGCCGGATATCGTCTATGCCACGGTCTCCGTGCATCGTTCCGATCAAAAGACCGAGTTCTACCGCTCGGAAGATGCCGGCGCTCACTGGGTCCACATGGGCGACTGGAGCCTGCAGGATCCCGAGTATTACGGCGAAATCTATTGCGACCCGTTCGAGTTCGATCGCCTGTATATCATGGATACCGCCATCCGCCTCACCACCGATGGCGGCAAGACCATCAACAGCGCCGGTTTCCAGATCCACTCCGACAATCACTCCATCAACTTCGATCCCTCCGACCCGCTGCACCTGCTGGTGGGCAACGATGGCGGCCTTTATGAGTCCTATGACCACGGCCGCACGTGGCGCCACTTCAACAATATCCCGGTCACGCAGTTCTACCGCGGCACGGTGGACAACGGGCTGCCGTTCTACAACATCTACGGCGGCACCCAGGACAACGGATCGCAGGGTGTGCCCTCGCGCACCATCGATCGCGCCGGTATCCGCACCAGCGACTGGATGAACACCGGCGGCGGCGATGGCTACCAATCGCGCGTGGATCCGGAAGACGCCAGCACGGTCTACTCCTGCGCGCAGAACATCGGCTGCGTGCGGCTCGATCTGAAGACCGGCGTCAGCACCAGCATCCATCCGCAAATCGCCACGCGCGAAATCCGTTCGCGCTGGGACATTCCCTTCATCATCAGCCCGCACTCGCACACGCGCCTCTACATCATGGGCAATCGCTTGATGCGCAGCGATGATCGCGGCGCCACGTGGCGCTTTGTGAGCTCCGATATCACCCGCAACATCGATCGCGACACGCTGCCCGTGATGGGCAAAGTATGGGGCGCCGACGCGGTCTGGAAGAACGCCTTCACCGATTCTTACGGCACCGGCACCGCGCTGGCGGAATCGCCTCTCAAAGAGGGGCTCATTTTCGTTGGCACGGACGATGGCCTGGTCGATATCACCGAAAACAATGGCCTGGACTGGCGCAGAATCGAGAAGTTCCCCGGCGTTCCCGACATGTCCTACATCACCGACATCTTTCCTTCGCTGGTGGACGTCAATACGGTTTTCGTGACGATCAACGATTTCCAGCGCGGCAATTTCAAGCCGTATGTCTTGAAGAGCACCGACCTGGGGCGCTCTTGGACCAGCATTTCGGGCGACCTGCCGCAGCGCGATCCCGCGTGGACGATGGTGCAGGATCACCTGAATCCGAATCTGCTGTTTGTCGGCACCGAGTTCGGCCTCTCCTTCACCGTGGATGGCGGCAAGCACTGGATTCCCATCAAAGGCGGCATGCCCACTATCACGGTGCGCGATCTGGAAATTCAGAAGCGTGAGAGCGACCTGGTGGCTGCCACCTTCGGCCGCAGCTTTTTCGTGCTGGACGATTTCGCGCCGCTGCGCCAACTCGATCCCAGCGTCTTCACCGAAGAAGCCACGCTCTTCGCCGTGGGCCGCCGCGCGCGCGCTTATGACGAACCAGGCTATTACCGTGCGCAGGGCGACAATCTCGCGTCTCCCAATCCGCCCTCCGGCGCGCTCTTGACTTATTACCTGCGCGACGACCTGGCAGGCGCAGGTAGCGGGGCGGACGCCCCCAAGATGATCCTCAACATCGCCGATTCCACCGGTAAGATGGTGCGCCAGATTGATGCCTCGAACAAGGCGGGCCTGCATCGCACGCCGTGGGACTTGCGCGAGACGGCGCCGCCGAATCCGCAGGGCGGCAGGGGCGGCCGGCGCGGCGGTGGTGGTGATCCTACTGCTGCCGCGGCTGCGGCCGGAGCGCCGCCGGCCGAGCCGCCGGG
>OKRF01000012.1:3120-18140 GCA_900290315.1 Candidatus Sulfopaludibacter sp. SbA3
CCCGCCGGTGGACGCGGCGGTGGTGGCGGTCGTGGCGGTTTCGGAGGACGCGGCGGGCGCGGGGGTCCGCTGGTGCGTCCCGGAACCTATACGGTCACGCTGGGCAAACTGGCCGCCGGCGCTTTCACTCCGGTTGGCAAACCACAAACCGTGGAAGTGGTTCCGTTGGATCCTTCCAATCGGTAACGCTGCAACCGCTCCCTAACGGTCGCGGCTCGGATGCGAGGTCAGAGCCGCGACCGTGAGGGAGCGGTTGCTCGATTGCTTGATGGAACTCACCTTCAATGGCGACCTGTCGGAACTGGCGCGGCTGGCCAGCGAGATCGAGCGATTTTGCAGAGTTCGGAATTTGGGAGAGGACCCGCAGCTCCAACTCACTCTGGCGCTCGATGAGCTCTTGACCAACTCGATCCGGCACGGCGGGTGCAAGGGCGTCCCGGGCGCGGTGCAGATTCGGCTGGAGCCTCACGAAGGTGCGGTGCACGTGGAGTTTCGCGACCGTGGCACGCCGTTCGATCCTTTGTCCGTGCCCCCGCCGGATCTTACCGCGCCGCTCGAACAACGAGCCTCAGGCGGCCTGGGACTCCACTTCGTGCGCCAGATGATGCGGCACTTGCAGTATGATCGATGCGGAGAGTGGAACCGCCTTACGATGGAACTACCAATATGATCCAATCGACTCAGGTAATCCGGTCCGGGTGGTGTGTGGTGGGCGTGACGGGCCGCGCCGATGGCGAATGCGCCGACGCACTGGAAGCAATTCTGCGCGCTGCCGTGGAAGCCAATCCGAAAGTGGCCGCCGATTTCAGTGCCCTGGACTACATCTCCAGCGCCGGAATCCGCGCCGTGCTGCAAGCCGCCCGCGCCGCCCAAGGGCGTAGCGAATTCGCCGTCTGCTCCCTCAGCCCGCCCGTGAAAAAGGTCTTCGACATGAGCGGCCTGCATCACGTCCTGCGCATCCACGGAGAGTTGCCATGCTGACCATGCTGGAAGAAGTCGTCCTGCTCGCGGTGGATGAGCAGACCGGAAATCTGCGCTCGGCGCGCGAATTCAGTACTGCGTATGCGCTGGTGGGCGCGGTGTTCTTCGATCTCGCACTGGCCCGCAAGATCGATACCGATACGGAAGCCATCCAGATCATCGACCACTCACCCACCGGCAACGCCACGCTCGACCGCATTCTGGCGGAAATGGCGATCAGGCCCAATCTCACCACCGTGCGCGAATGGATCGAGCACATCTTCCACCTGCGCCGCGATCTGGAGGGAGAGGCCCTTGCCGCATTGACCGCCCAGGGCATTCTGCGCCACGAAAAATCCAAGCTGCTGTGGATCATCGATATTGAGCGTTTCCCGCTGGTCGACAATGTACCGCAACAGGATGTGCGCCAACGGCTGCAGCAGGCCATTCTCAGCGATGGCATCCCGGATACGCGCGACATCATGCTGGTGAGCCTTGCCGAGCCCTGCGGCCTGCTGGGCTATGTGCTGAGTGACGCGCAACTGGAAACGCGGCGGCAGCGCATTCAGACTCTGTGCCACCTGGAGACCATCAGCCGCAAAGTCGCCGCCGCCA
This sequence comes from Candidatus Sulfopaludibacter sp. SbA3, assembly GCA_900290315.1. GTDB lineage: Bacteria > Acidobacteriota > Terriglobia > Bryobacterales > Bryobacteraceae > Sulfopaludibacter. The sequence goes on from OKRF01000012.1 coordinate 4,696, forward strand.
TCGCCGGACTGGACGCCACCATGCGCCAGGCGATGTCCAAAGTGGTTTAAAGTCCCCGCATTTGGGCTGAGTGGGTGTCCGAAGCAAACCGAGCCAGGCTCGAAATTCACGGCTTTTTGGCGAATCTTCGTGCCTGGCTCGAGTTTGCCACGAGCTCACAAACCCGGCCCCTGGCCCCCGTCCCCATTTTCATTCCACCTGCGCACAGCCTGAAGAAGACAGGGTCGAAAAACAGGGACCGGGGGCCCGGGTTGTGTGCGGCTCGCACGGGGCCCGGGTTGTGTGCGGCTCGCTTCGCTCGCCGGTCGGCGACAAGGTCGCCGGCGTTACCAACCGCCGGTTTTTCATGAAGTTTCGCGGGGCGGTCCGCCCCTAATTGACAGACGACAAAAAGCGATCGTCTGTCCCACCCGGCTAACGAGTTTTCATCAGGGCGCAATCGGGTCCTTTTGTGTTGCGATCATGATCATTCCTCAAGCCGAGCCGCTTGTGTCATCAGATAATTCCGTTCCGGAATGCTCGTGGTCCGTCCCGCCGCGGTCCGGTAGTGCTTGATGGCGTTTTCACGATCGCCAAGCATTTCGAGCAAGTGTGCACGAACCGCCTCAAGACGATGATGCTCCCTGAACCGTGCGTCGCTATCGAGCGTCTTGAGCAGCTCGAGACCTCTCGCCGGGCCGTGTACCATGGCAGTCGCAATGGCATGGTTGAGCGTCGCCATGGGGCTGGGAGACACGCGTTTCAGCAACTCATACAGCGCCAGAATCTGAGGCCAATCCGTGTCTTCCGCTCGCGCCGCTTCGTCATGAATCGCGGCCACCGCCGCTTGTAGCTGGTACAAGCCCACCGATCCTTTCGATAGCGCCGCGGTCAGGAGCTCGATTCCTTCGGAGATCTCGGCCCGGTCCCACAGAGTCCGGTCCTGTTTGTTTAGTGGGATCAATTCCTCATCAGGTCCTGTCCGCGCCGCGCGGCGGGCGTCGGTCAACAACATGAGCGCCAGCAGGCCGGCTACTTCCGCATCGCCGGGAAGCAGCGCTTTCGCGCAGCGCGTCAACCGGATTGCCTCACGCGCCAAATCGAGCCGCTGCAAGCGCGCCCCGCTGCTGCTCGCGTATCCTTCATTGAAGATCAGGTAGAGCGCATGCAGAACCGCCGGCAGGCGTTCGGCGCGCTCCTGCCAGGAAAGCAAACGGAATGGCACGCCCGAAGCCTTGATGCTTTGCTTCGCGCGGCTGATCCGTTGCGCCATAGTGGACTCCGGAACCAGGAATGCATTGGCAATCTCCGCCGTCGTCAAGCCGCCCACGGCCCGCAGCGTCAGGGCGATCGCAGAGGACGAAGTGAGCGCGGGGTGGCAGCACAGAAACAGCAGAATCAGCGTGTCGTCCGAGTCCATGTCCAGGTCCCGCTCTATATCGCCGGCCGCCGCCACGGTCTCCACATCCCTCGCTGCCGCGGTTTCCCTGTGGCGGCGGGCAATCTCGCTGCGCACTTGATCGGTCATGCGGCGGGATGCGACGCGTATCAACCAGCCGCGCGGATTCTCGGGAACACCCTCCCGCGGCCATTGCGTGAACGCCGCTAACAGGGCCTCCTGCACCGCGTCCTCGGCCGACGCGAAGTCGCGAAAACGCCGGGCCACTACGCCGAGCGCCTGCGGCGCAAGTTCCCGCAGCAGGCGCTCGGAAGTGGTGTCCCATGGCTTTGTCATCGCCGTTCTCGCTACATCATTTCCGGCGGCGGCCCGCTCATCACCGGGCGTACTTCAATGGGCATGTTCAACGGCGCTCCACCAGGTCCCGGCGCCGCCGACGCCTGGGCTGCGATCGCATACGCCCGCTCCGGCGTCTCCACATCGACAATCCAGAAGCCGGCAAGAAACTCCTTGGATTCGGGGAACACGCCGTCCGTTATGGGAGTGCCATCCTTGCCGGCCTGCACCAGCTTGGCCTGATCGGGAAATGACAGCCCCTCTGCGGAGACCAGTTCGCCGGACTCGTGAAGGTCCTGGTGCAACCTTTTCATGAATGCAATGTGCGCCTGCAAGTCTCCCCTCGGCCAGTTGGGGACCCCTTGCTCTGCCCTCATCGTGTTCATCATCAGAATGTATTTCATGCTCTCTCTCCTGTGGGACTGGCGAACCGCCGCACTTCAATCGGCATGTTGGTAGGAATTCCTCCGGGCCCGGGCGCCGCCGAAATTCGCCCCGCGATGGCGTGAGCGCGTTCCGGAGTCGCTACGTCCACGATCCAGTAGCCCAGCAGAAACTCCTTCGACTCGGGGAAGACGCCGTCCGTGACCGGCAGCCCGTTCCTCTCGCCGCGCACAACCCGGGCCTCGGCCGGTTCGGCCAGGCCCTGCGTCGCCACGAACTCCCCCGACTCGGTCAACTCCTTCGTTATGGCCCTGAGCACCGCAAAATGCCCCTCAATATCTTCTGCCGCCCAGGCCTGATACCCGTCAACGCCCGCTTTCGTACCCGACATCAACAAAATGTATTTCATTTCGTTGCTCCTTTCATACCCTAGTCGGGACCGGCGCGGCGTTCTCTACATCCCTCGAAAAGTGTTCTTTCAAAACGCAAATCGGCCCCACTCTGTCGATTTTCGCGCGCCCGGAACCGACCTTCCAGTGGAGGTTGGGAAAATGACGGCCGAAGATGTGGTGTTTGACGTTAGCCAGGATTGGGTGCATGCCTGCCATGTGCAGCAGCGGTTTATGCAGGGTCCCGGCCGCAACGCCGGCGAGCTTGACTGCGGCGGGCGGTGCCGCCAGGTTCGGGCCCTCGGTGGCGATTGCTTCGATTTCATTACCCTCACCGATGACCGCCTGGCGTTGGTCGTTGGCGATGCCTGTCCGAAGCGAGACTGACTTAAGATCGTGAATGTCCAGGCGCACAATTCGTCGGCTGCGGACCGTTATGCCACGCTGTTCTACGGCCTCTTCGACAGGGCGCCGCGGACGCTGCGGTACGTCAACGCCGGACACAGTCCGCCGGTTGTTCTTCGCGATGACGGCTCGGTCCATTGGCTCGAACCGAGTGGATCTCCTGTTGGAATGCTCCTATCAGGAGAGCGACCTTCGGCTGAATCCTGGCGATCTGGTCATCGCCTACACGGATGGCGTCGTGGAAGCGGCGAATCCCGAGGGCGGCGAGTGGGGCGTGCAGGGCCTCTTGAGAGCGGCCGCCGTCCATAAGCATCGCCGGTGAACCGGAAGCAGCCAGCGCGAGTTCCGGTCTGTCCCTAAACCAGTGCTAGGCTGGACTAGTCGGCGCGCAGAAGGGCATTATTGTTGGCTTGCACCAGCATGGGCACGCTGTTGCTCGGGTAAAGATGGCCAGCAAAACCGATCCGTCGCAGTGTACTGCGAGTGAGGCTGACAAATCGGGGTTGTGAGAGACTAACCTATTCAAGTCTGACCCGGGGTGCGGGAAGCATGCGGGTTTGGGGTCAGACCACGGTCTGACCCCGGGGTGCATGCGTTACCCACCCGACAGAGACCTAAGCCGCGCCATTAATCCAAAAAACGGCAGTTGCCAACGCCGGGGATCGCCATCCCATGCAGGCGCAGGCGCATGCAAGCAAACCGGTTCTCACCCAAATGGTGAAGCTGCGCAGCAGTTGGAAGCAATCTTGGGCGCGAGGAATGGACGATCCGGAAAACCGGCGGCAAGACCGCCGGCGTTACCCAAACGGTGAAGCTGCGGAGCGGTTGGAGATCGTCACAAAGGAACCGGAACTGCCGGATCCAGGATGATTCAGCAACCCCGAGACTTGGGCCGATAAGCAGTATAGGCATGACAGCGGTGATTCATTCACGTTTTTGCCGGTTCATCGGTATGGCGGCGGCGGTTCTCTTCTGCGTGGCCCCGCAGACGGCCAGCGTCGCATGCCTTCGGGTTTCGCCGCCGCCGTTTGAGGCGCCGCAATTCCCTCAGCCGGGGACGGGGAACCTGTCTGGGGTCCTCTCCAATTCGGCACGGGGTGGCCGGCAGGTCTCGGCCCGCCTGCGTTCCGGCACACTGGCCGCGGCCGTGAACTGGGCCGTGGACGCCGAGACGGCGTCGGATGTTCTGCGCGGCCGCGTCGAGTACAGTCCGGATGGCGAACAGTGTGGTTCCTGCTCGAGTATCCGCTTCATGCAGATCGCCAGGACCATGCAGTACGGGGGCACCGACTACCAGTGGAAGCTGGGGGAGGAACACCGAAATGTCCTGCGCACCTCCAGCGAGATGGGCCCGGGAATTGAGGACGGATATTTCCTGGACCACCAAGCTTACGCGTGCGTGCCAGCCCAGTCCTGCTCACCCTATTTCCGGGACTACTGGGCGAATCCCGCTGATTCGGGCGACGGGTTTCAAGCCGGCTGGGTGTCCGCACCAGCTTCGCTTGCCGATTATCCTTTTGGCTGGGACATCCTGGAGCAGATCTCCCTGGAGAGCTGCGCCCGTTGTGTCGACACCGGAGAATTCCTCGGCTGCGTTCAGTGGGGGGCCCGCTGGCCGCAGGGCGGGAACAGCATCGCGCCGATCCGGATTCGGGAAGGGCCGTCACCGACGTTCCTGGCGGCGTTCCGCAAGTTCGAGGAGTTCTACCGTCCGAACCCGGCCGCTCGCCCGCCAGCGCTCCTGGCCGCCACGTTCCGAAGACTCGCCGTTCCGTGGAAGGGGTCGTATTGGCCCGCTCCTTTGTGGTCGCAGCTCCTTTACCGCCGGTGAGCACACTGGGCATTCTCTGTTTTCCAGCGCATACGTGGCACGGCTAACTCGATCAAGCCGGTTATCCACTTGCGCCTCACTGCCGATATCCAGGAAGCGGCATGCGACCGTACCACACCCCCTGCAACCCGGCGCGCGAATCGGCCCACACCATGTGAAACGTTCTCGTCGTCAATAGCCAGATTCTGCAAATCGTCGCCGAACATCCCGGCATTCCGCGCTGGAACCGAGGCTGGTGAGACCGGGTGGCTTATCCGACTGGACGAGCTGAAGTGTTTCCCACCATCTCGCGAAATGGACGACCAGATATCATATGTGCCATCCGCGTAAATCGCGCGCCACATCAGTGCCAGAATGCCCTTAGGCGAATATTCCATCCACGGCTTGGTCAATCTGCGCGCGTTCGGCGTTTGCCCGGCGGTCACGAACGGCGACCACGTTGCTCCGAAATCCTCGCTAAGCTGTACCCGGTACTCGATGCTGTCACCGATCATCAATGCAAACCGGCCCGCCTTGCTGGGGTCAGCCGCGAGACCGGCGATCCCGCCGCGTCCCCCACCGGGGCCGCCGCGCCCTCGTCCTCCTGCAGCGACAGGCGATTCCGCTCCGCGACCTTCAGGAGGCGGCGCCGAAGCCGGCAGAGTGATCACTCGATAGGCGAACGTCTTCCCGCGGTCGCGGCTGAGGACGAAAACCGTACACGGGCAGGTCGCGTTTTCGCTCGCTGGACCAGTTCGGGCGGTGTATGTCACCGCGACGACTCCCTGTCCGGCGGTCATACGGCCGCGGCCAATTTGATTACATTCCTTGGAATCCCATGCAGGTATTGTCCCGAAGCTCTTACCTTGATCGGTCGAAGCAGGGATATAACCTTCTGTGCGGTACCGGCCCGGCTCTGTATCGATATCCCAGATCGCGGCTCCGACCGTGCCGTTTCCTGAGTACGTGTGATACATCGCCTTCATCTTGTATTTCGCATTCAGTGCAGCTCAATTAACTTGGCAACGCGAGGCTTGAGCGTGTCGAGCTGCTCAATGATCGGCTGATCCGGCTGATAACGGGCACTGTAGATGCCTGGAGTAGGCGTCGACCTTTAGCTTCTTTACAGTCGCCGGAGCCGGCGCCTGGGCCATCGTTGCATTAGCCGCAGCCATCGCCAATAGCATGTCCGTTCCAACGTGGAGGAAGTCGCGTCTATGCCTGGTGCTGATTCTATGACAAGTTCATCCCCAGCTTCACGGTGTTACGGTTTCTTCCACGTTAAAGCTCGAATCTGAGGATTTCGTCAAGCGCTTTGCCGGCATTGGGTTTCCCTGGTCAGGGATATCAAGAGGCAGGACAGGAGAGCCCATGCAGCAATCGGGAGGAAGCCTGCGTCATAGGCGGCTGGACTGTAAACGCGAGCGCCGTGAAACATCGCGCCCGACCAGTTCCGGTCCAGCAGCATGCCGATGCCGGGCTGCAGCAGCACGTTGCCGAGCATGTTCCCAATGTTGGTGGTTGCCGTGACCGTACCCATGTGTTGGGGCGGAACCGATTCGCGCCCGTAGGCAAAGCCAATAATGACGCAGCCGGTGGCGAAGCTAGTCACTGCCGCAACAGCCGTGAAGGCCGCGAGGGGCAGCCCTTTGGCGTAGATCATCAGAATCCAGCCAAGAGCGCAGGTCAATGAGCCGAAGAGATATGGAGTCTTGCGTTTGCCGATCCGGTCGGAGAGGCCGCCAAATACAGGACTTGCGGCCGCCCAGCAGATAATCATGACGGAACAGATCGTTGCAGCCGCTCTTGGTTCCAGACCGAAGCGAGCCTTCAGATACGGCGCGCCCCACAGCCCGGTGAATGTCATGATCGGGCCCACCATGCCGCCCTGGGCCACCAGAATGAGCCAGGTATTCCTGAACAAGAATACCCTTCGCAGACCCTTTAGAATGCCGCTGAGCGTAGCCTTGTCGTGGATGCGCAACGCGGGCGGGGCATAGCTTTCCAGGTTCTTTTGGCTGGGATCGTCCCGCACCACAATCCACGCCAGAAGGCCGATTCCGAGGATGACCGCCGCTGATCCGAGCGCAGTGCCGCGCCATCCGAAATACTCCACCGCCAGACGCAGCGGAACCTGTGCGAAAAGCGCACCGAGGTTGCCGAACAGCAGGCCCAGCCCTGAAATCGATCCAAATCTACGGTTGGGGAACCAGTGGGCCGCAAGGCGCAAAACCACTAGCCATCCAACGGCCGTGGAGCCGCCAATGATCGCGCGTCCGGCGCAGGCTATGGCGAAGTTGCTGGTGGCGCCGAAGAGAAATTGGCCGGCCGCAGCCAAGACAGCGCCAGTGACCAAAAGCTTCCTCGGTCCCCAGGAATTGGTCAGGGCGCCGACAGGAATCTGCATGGCCACATAGAAATAGAAATAGAACGCCGAGAGGTTGCCCAACCTGGCAGCGCCGATACCGAAATCGCGCATCAACTCTGTGGTCATCACGGCGGGAGCTGCCCGCAGAAAGAAGACCGCCAGGTAGAAGATCGCGCCGATACCCCACACGCACCAACACAGCCACGCCGCCGGATGCGGCTTGATCGCGCTGTTGGGTGCTTGCACCGCTGGTCCGGTAGGCATCAATCCAGTTTTGCTCCAGACCTCACCGGGGAAGGAGGAAAGGGGTTGAGGCTCAGGCAATAAGCGCGCGGAGGATGCTCCGTCCGCATCCGGGAGCTATCCGAGGCGAGCATTGCGGTGGCGTCAAACTCGTCCACGGCGAATCAGATTCCTCCATTCGCATGTCGCGTTAAGCAGGGAAATCGCCAAATTGCCCACTGCGCCATGATCGCAGCGATAGTAGCACAACCCGCGGCACGGGAGTTGGTTATTCCGGCCATGTTACGGTTACCTTGGGGTTTCGGACTTGGCCCGCTGCTTCCCGGGCGGATCAAACCGGGACACCCAACTCCGCCGCGACCTTACGGATGTACCGATCGCCCACTTGAGACTCTTCGTTGGTAGTCCAGTGTTCCTGCAGCAAAGGAACTCCCGCTTTACTGACTTCTGCAATGTAAGCGTGATAATCGACACCACCACACTGCCCGAGGATGCCGCCCTGCCCACGCGGGACCTCCTGAAGGATTATTTGGCGTGTACCATTAGGCGAATACAAGGAATTGACTGCGAAGGGAGTTCCGAAGACGGGAACACCCAACGCAGGTGGCCCAAACATTGCCGCGGGGGGCGTGCTGTTCATCGGCGCGACGGCGGACCTGAGGTTCCGTGCCTTCGATCCCAAAACTGGTAAGGAACTGTGGTCCACGCAACTGGAGAACAGCGCTGTGAACTCGCCGCTGACCTACCAGGCCGGGGGCAAACAGTTCGTGTCAGTTTGGGCCGGTGGCGGCTTGGGCGACTTCAAGACGTCGGCTCCGGGGCAGAAGACCAATCTGATCGTGGCCTATGCGTTGCCGTAGCTCCTATCTTGCGGAAGTTCCGCTGAGTCCACTAAATGAAACGCAGATACTCTCAAAGCCGAGGATGGTTGGAGAAGTACTTCTTTGCAGCTTCCAAGCAGCGCCACGCGTGTTCCGCGTAGCCCACTTCTTTGACACGTGCCAGATTTGGTATCTCCAGAGAATATGGCACTTCAGGTAAACGATTTACGATAGAGGCAATATCAATACCGCCCTCGCCTGGGTAGAAGCGTTCTTCACGCGCGGTATGGATCAAGCCTTCGTTCGATTCGGGGATTTCTTTGGGCGCATCGCACACGTGGACGAAATGGCACCATCCTCGCGACAATTCATCCAGCTCCTCCAGCTTAGTGCGCGAGCGGTTGAAGTGCAGCATGTCGATCAGGAGACCGAGGTTCTCCCGGTTGACGGCGCGGCATACGGAAACGGCGTCCTTCAGTGTGGCTACGTTGGACCACGTGACGAATTCGAGGTTCATTGTCAAGCCGAATTTCTTCCCCAGATCGCAGAGTTCGGTTAGACTCTCAATCGCATATGCCCGATCGGGAGTCCAAATACTGGTAATAACCTGGCGCGCTCCCAGCTCGGCTGCCGTTTCCAGGGCGGGAACGTAGGCTTTCGGACTCACGCCACCCTGGATGCGGGCCAACTCGATATCGTGAACTTTTATCCCGGTCACAGCCAGCGCCGTCTTCGTTTGCCGCAGCATCTCCTGGTTTGCGGCCAAGTTATAGTCCGGCTCATTGGGTAGATGCATCGTGATAGTGCGATAGCTGACGAAGTCGTAGCCAGCGCGCGCGGCGATGTAGGTCATTTCCGGGGGAGCGCAGCCGAGCACCGTAAGGTGGGCCAGACTGAATTGCAACTGCGCGCGATTGCGCGAACCTTTGGGACTTCTTGCCTGTGGGCTAAGTCCGAAAGCTGACGTGCCTATCAGAGCCGAAGCCGTTTTCAGGAACGCGCGGCGGTCAAGATGTTGCGGGGACATCTGCTATTGCCTCATGAAGAACAGGCCTCTCGGCTACGAACGGCACGGTTCTCGCTGTTGCCCGGTGCGTCGGGCCTGCTCCTTCAACGAATGTGGCGAATCTACATCTCCGCACCCTCAAACAAAGCGAATTTAGCACCAACGGGAGGAGGGTGCAAGGATTCAGCAGTAGCGATACCGTTAAACGGTCTTGCCCCGTTCCCGCATGTGGCAGCGGGTGTTCAGGCGCCCGGCGAGGACCTAGTCTAGTGTCCGAATCGAAGCCTGGATTCCGCGAGCATGGGCATTCTGGCGGCGTCGGGCCGTCCTTGGACGCTGGCCACCCTCGATTGACGTTTATAGTTCAGGCATTGCGGAGTTCAACCGCGTCGCGATCCAGGCCCGCGATTTGCTTCAGGAATGCGGACGGTCTGATCCCGATTAATTCGTGGGTGTGGCCGGGCGGCGAGAGAAAGTGTTTGAGGTTGAACGTGACCAGATGATCCGCGCGGCAGGCGATTGCGGCGGCGAGGACGTGCCGGTCCTTCAGGTCGTTCGTCATTTGCGCGACGAGCGGCTTGTAATCCTTGACCATTGAACCTGGAAAAACTCTCGCATCGCCGCTTCCCGATACAGGGCTTTCTCCCGCTGGTGGGGCCGATTCTCGAACAGGTCAGCGCTGCGATCCACGAATCGAGTTCCCTGAGCACCTTGGAAGGGACGAGTATATCTCGCGAGGTCCGCAACGCGAGGAAATGGTACGGCGGTTCCTCCCAGCCCTGCGGGAAGACGCGGGACGTTTGGCCATCGCGTTGGCGTAGGTCGCTTGACAATCAAAGTGCGTTTATCATACTAAACGTAATAGCCGATAAGCGCACACAATGCCGTCAGCGTTTATTTGCGATGCGATTCGTACGCCATTTGGCAGATATGGCGGCAGTTTGGCGGACGTGCGAACCGACGACCTGGCAGCGATCCCCATTTGCGCCCTACTGGCTCGCAATCCGAGTCTGGATCCCGAAGCCATCAACGACTTGATCTACGGCTGCGCCAATCAAGCCGGGGAAGACAACCGTAACGTGGCGCGCATGGCGCTGCTGCTGGCGGGGTTGCCGGAACGAGTCCCCGGCGCAACGGTGAACCGGCTGTGCGGTTCCAGCCTGGAAGCGGCGGGCATAGTGGCGCGCGGAATTGGCGCCGGCGAGATTGAGGTGGCGATCGCGGGCGGAGTGGAGAGTATGTCTCGCACGCCGCTGGTGCTGTCCAAACCGGATGCCGCCTGGACCAGCTCTCAGAGAATGGAAGATACGACGCTGGGGTGGCCCTTCGTGAACTCGCGCATGAAGGAACGCTACGGCGTTGACTCCATGGCCGAGACCGCGGAGAATGTGGGGGCGGAAAACGGCATTTCGCGCGCGGATCAGGACGCGTTTGCCTTTCGCAGCCAGCAGCGCGCCTCCGCAGCCATCGAAGGTGGCCGCTTGGCTGCCGAAATCGTCCCGGTCGAAATGCCCAGGAAGAAGGCCGCCGCCGCGGACGAGCACCCTCGGTCCGACACTACGCTGGAGGGTTTGGTAGCCTTGAAGCCGATCGTCAGAACCGATGGCACGGTGACTGCGGGCAACGCTTCCGGAATCAACGACGGCGCCGGCGCTCTTCTAGTGGCCAACGAGCGCGCGGCCGCAGGTCACGGTCTGACGCCCCGGGTTCGAGTTGTGGCTACCGCCGTCGCAGGTGTCGCACCGCGCGTGATGGGCCTTGGTCCGGTCCCGGCGATCCGGAAGGCGCTGAGGCGGGCACGCGTGACGCTGAACCAGATCGACATGATCGAACTGAACGAAGCGTTCGCGGCTCAGGCGGCGGTGCTGCGCTTGCTGGGGTTCCCGGACCACACTACGCACGTGAACGCGGATGGAGGCGCGATCGCCCTGGGCCATCCGCTGGGCACCAGCGGAGCGCGCCTGCTTGGAGCAGCCGTCCGACAGTTGCATGCCGGCGGCGGAAGGTTCGCCCTTTGCGGCATGTGCATCGGCGTGGGGCAGGGCATTGCGACGTTATTAGAAAGAGTCTGAACGGAAACATGCCGAAGGGGATCGTGGGAGCCGGTCCCGCCGGTCTTCTCCTGGCGCGCTTGCTGTACCTGGAAGGCATCGACAGCGTGGTGATCGAGACGCAGAGCCGCGCGCATATCGAACAGAGAGTGCGCGCTGGAGTGTTGGAGCAGGGCACGGTAAACCTGCTGAACGACGCCGGTGTAGGCGAACGCATGCGGCGTCAGGGGCTGGTGCACGAAGGGATTGAGCTGCGTTTCAACGGAGCCGGCCACCGCATCGATTTCCGGGAGTTGACCGGGCGCGCCATCACCGTCTACGCGCAGCACGAAGTGATCAAGGATCTGGTGCATGCGCGGCTTGCGGATGGGGGCCCACTCTTATTCGAAGTAGAAGACGTCGCCATCGAGGGCTTCGAGGGCGACGCGCCGCGGATCCGCTTCCGCCATGGCGGCGAAGCGTGCGAAATCGCGTGCGACTACATCGCCGGCTGCGACGGTTTCCACGGAATCTGCCGGCCCTCAGTGCCGGTTGGAGCGCTGCGCTTTTACGACAAGACTTTCCCGTTCGGCTGGCTCGGGATTCTGGCCGAAGCCAAACCCGCGTCGGACGAACTGATCTATGTCAATCACGACCGCGGTTTTGCCCTGCTGAGCATGCGATCTCCGGGCATTAGCAGGTTGTACCTGCAATGCCGGCCCGATGAGAGCCTGGCGGAATGGCCGAATGATCGAATCTGGGCGGAATTGCAGCGCCGCTTCGAGATGGGCGGGTTCCGCCTGAACGAAGGGCCAATCTTCCAAAAAGGTGTCACCCCGATGCGCGCTTTCGTGACCGAGCCGATGCAATATGGGGGCCTGTTTCTGGCGGGCGATGCCGCGCACATCGTGCCGCCCACAGGCGCCAAGGGGCTCAATCTGGCGGCAGCCGACGTGCGGGTTCTGGCACATGCGCTCTCGTGCCGCTATCGCACAGGCTCCCACGAGCGGCTGCGCCGCTATTCCGAGATTTGCCTGCGCCGTGTGTGGCGGGTGCAGCATTTTTCGTGGTGGATGACTTCGATACTGCACCGCTTCGAATACGGTTCCGAATTCGACCACCGCCGCCAGCTAGCCGAACTCGACCAGGTAACCAGCTCCAGGGCGGCCGCGGAGATGCTTGCGGAGAACTATACCGGGCTTCCGTTCGACCTCCCGGGAGAGGAACCGTGACCCCATGATGGTAGAATCAATGCGATTTCAGGACCGTAAAATACGAAAATACTCGAAACCGCAGGGAGGACTATTATGAACCGCACACTTCTGGTGATGCTTGTGATCACTGCCGCGGCCTACGCTCAGGGTCAGGGTCAAACCGGCGGACGCGTCCCGCAAGGCGGGTCTCCAGCCGGCGCCGGACGCCGAGCCGCGGGGCCACCGCCCGGAGCAGTTCCGAAGCCGGCGATCGCCAATGTAAAGCCCGTGCGCTCCTGCGAGAGCCTGGCGAGTGTTGCATTGCCGAACATGACGATCCACTCGGCGGCAGTCGACGCCAGTAACCCCGGCGTCTGCCGCGTGACGGCGGTGACCACCCATCCTCCTTCCAACGATAAAGTGACGATCTGGGTCGCCATCCCCATATTGAACTGGAATGGACGCTTCCTCGGCACCGGCGGCGGCGGGTTTTCCGGCGGCAGTCCGGGCGGCGTGAATCAACCCGTCGCGCTCAGCAGGCGAGGGGCATAAGGACTCACAGGCTGACCAACGAACAAGTTCTGAAAGGCGACTTCTCCACCTTAGCCGATTTGATTCACGAAATCCGGGGACCTGCCGGAAGCCCTCGGAATGGTCATCCGCATCGCCGGTGCGAATCGGCTTCATAAGTGCCGTTACGGCTAGATCGACCAGTCACACTAGGCAGTTTTGCAGTCCGTTTGTGTCTTCCGAATCGCCATTCGCCGGCCACGACCATTTTCCGTTCTTCCTGCCAACTTCTTCGGCAAAAGGGAAGAAGTTTTGAGCAGAATCTGGACTCGTAAGTGTCAGAGCCTCTTCGGTCTTAGTTCGGCAAATGCCAGTATGTCGTTCACTACAAAAGCCTAGAGAGGGAAAGCCGCAAATCCAAATTCGACTGGCACAGCAAATGCCACGCGTCATCGATTTTGCCTAGCACGAGTTCGTACTCGCTTCTAGGAGCGGGAGACTCAGAGAGTTTCGCCAAGCGCAAGGAGAACCCACAATGTTACAGAAGCATTTACCAGTCGTGTGGATCGCGG
>OKRF01000012.1:18150-24459 GCA_900290315.1 Candidatus Sulfopaludibacter sp. SbA3
TGTGGATCGCGGGAATGATGGCCATAGCGGCGCTGCCCGCCAAGGCAAACCTTCTAACCAGTGCGACTGCTACCGCGAATTGCCAGGGATACAGCCTAACTGTAAACGCTGCGGATCTCACAGTGGGCACGAGCTATACAATCAATTACAGCCTTACGGTCACCTGCGGCAGCGGTTCGCCGGTAACCATCCCAGGCACGATCACGTTTACGGCCACCGCCTCCACCGCTACCGAAACGGTGACGGGGGGAACTTGGAACGGGATGAGTCTGTCCAACAGCTGCCAAGTGTATGGCAGCGCTACGCTGACCACCTCTGGGTCTACGGTTTTCATCAACATCAATGGCACCAATAGCGACGTTCCGGTCCCACTGATGTGCAGCACGTTGGCCTTGGCATGCCCGTTGAGTTCCGGGACTGTGGGCGTTCCGTACAGCTCCGCGTGGGTGGCCACTGGAGGAATTCCTCCCTACGCCTTCAGTGAATTTACCTACCCCCTTCCTCCAGGCCTGACGGCCGCCCAAATCGGGGCGAGTAACACGCTCACCGGCACGCCGACGACGGCAGGTACGTATTCCACTGTATTTGATGTGACGGACTCCGCGGGCAACATCGCCGTCGCCACCTGCGGGATTACCATCGCACCCGCGACGCCGCAGCCCGTGTGCAGCACCGGTAATCAGCCGATTACCTACAACCTCCACGAAAGCAGCCAGAACGCCAGCGAAATCGTCTGGTTCAACAGCCACTTTAAGCTGCAAGGCAATCTGCCAACCTCCGCGTTCACGGTGACCGTGGCGAATGGCACTATCACGTTCGGGACGGTCACGTTGACGGTGCCGAACGCAGTGATCACTTTCTCTTCAACCGCCACCTGTGCGAGTACGACATTCAACACGTCCGCGAACCAGTGGCAAACCACCCTTCCGCTATCGGCGGCGCAGCAAGTGGACGAGATTTTCGCCGCGGGCTTGGCCTACGTCTTACCGGCCAGCTTTCCTCAGAATATCCAGGGAGTGACCTGGACGGCCGACTTCGAGGCCTCCGTTCCGTCGCTCCAGTTCCAATGGCAGTGGGGCGCTGCGAATTACGTCTCCAGCGACAACAAAGGCGATGTCTTTCCGATGAGCAGTGGCGCACCCGACTATAACGGGATGATGATCGATCCGGGGCACAATGTGACCACTTGCGCGGGCTACAACAATGGCGACCACGCCGGCACGCCCGAGAACGCCATGGTGAAGGCCTTGGTTGTTGGCGGCGGTAGCGGCGGCGGTGGTTCGAACTGGACTGGTTCGTGGAGTTCGACGGGTAACGCTGTCTGTCAGCAGTGACGTGCATATTCGCGTCGTGAGCGCTGAGACACAAACGCCCCTTTTTGCGACTCAGCGTTCACGCTCACGAAGCACCAAAGCTGGCCCTTCGAGGGAAATCCAGGATTTACGCGCCGGTTACTTGTCCACCAGCGACAGGATGGTCAGCGGCGCGTTTTTCTCCAGCCGGTTGCTCACGAACAGAAATAGAAACTGCTTGTTCTCCCGCGCCCGCCCGATCGGCACAAGCATCGATTCGCGCGCCTCGGATTCTCGTCCTGAATTTCGCGGCATGTTTCGTTGCTGGAACCACTCGACACCCTTATCCGTGTAGTATTGTGCGATACCTTCCTTGATGAAAACCTGCGACTGGCAGAATGCTCGGTCCGGCGAGCGGTTACCCATCGGTGTCCGCACCAAGATGCGAGTAGGCGTGGGCAAGTTCGTGTGTGAGAACAGGACGCGTCAAGCCTTCGACCCCTCACTGAAGTTCGCCCTCGGTGTTTCCGGTCAGCGGCCTGGATGGGAGTGATTCGCCGCAGTTTCCGATAAGCTCCCGACAAGTGGACGTCGCGTCCATTACCCAAATTTATGGTGGGGCCGAATGCCATGAATGGACGAGATTCGGCGCGGAGTGTAGCGTCGCAGCATTGCACCGGCTCATGCTGATCGCCAAGCCGGGTCCGAACGGGTCCGAACGGGAGGGACCATCTAGCGCATCCCTCCCCGGAAGTCCTGTTGTATAATCCTCAACGGTGCGTGCAAATTGAGAAACTCACCCTACGCGCGGGAGTTGATCCTTTGGCAACTCCAGCGGGCCGGGGTAAGGTTTGCACAACCCGGCCAATTCTGGGAGGTGACTATGACGAGAAGCAGCGATCGGCGTGATTTCCTGAGAACCGCCGCGTTCAGCACCGCGTTGGGCTGGGCCCTTCCCGGCATGGCGCAGAGGAAACGGAATATCAAGATCGGTCACACCGGTATTACGTGGGTGCAGCCCCCTCCTCCGCGGCCTCCTCCGCGGCCTGCAACCGCCGATGGCGCGCAGCCGCCGGGGCGTGGGGCCGGCGGGCCGAGGCGCGTCGAGCCGGCGTACATCGAGGGAATCTTCAAAGACGTCAGCGGTCTGGGATTCTATGGGCTTGAATTGTTCACTTTTCAAATTCAGGGAATGGAAGACAACGGCGGCATGGCTCCGTTGATCGAGAAATACAATTTGCCGCTGATCTCGGCGTACGGCGGTCCGAATCTGTTGGATCCCACGCAGCGGAAGGACAGCATTGCGCAGTCGATGGAGTCGGCCAAGTTGCTGAAGAAGTACGGTGGCAAGGTATTGGTGATCGGGCCCAACGGAGTGCGGCGCGATAGCTACAATTTCCAGGAACATAAGGCCGATATCATTGCCACGTTGAACGAATTCGGGAAGGCCCTGACGGATATCGGGCTCACCGGCTGTCTGCACCAACACACAGGAACGTGCGTCGAATCGCGCGAAGAGACTTATGCCGTGATGGAGAATGTCGATACGCGGTATGTCAAGTTCGGTCCCGACATTGGCCAGTTACAAAAAGGCGGCTCGGACCCGGTGCAGGTAGTGAAAGACTTCCTGCCGATCGTAAATCACATGCACATGAAGGACTACAGCGGCGGAGAGGCGTTCGTGGGTTATTGCCCGCTGGGTCAGGGCAAAGTGAATGTTCCCGCGATTCTGGACATGATGGACGGGCGCACGATCGCGGGGATGGTGATGGTGGAACTGGATGGAACGCCGCGAATGCCTATGACGGCGCTGGACACGGCCACGATTGCGAAGATGTACCTGGAGAAGCAGGGCGTCAATTTTCGCAGCTAAGTCCACGCCGGCAAACGCTACAGCCGACGGCTGGGTTACCACGCCATTACTGCACCCAATTGCGCAGTACGCCGATGCCGTCGATTGAGATCGCGATCTCGTCGGCCGGCTGCAGCGTGAACGCATCCGGAGGAACGATACCAGTGCCCGTCAGGAGAATGCATCCATTCGGGAAGCTGGTTTCGCGATAGAGATAATTCCACTAATTCTTCGGGACGCCGCTTCAGAGATGCAGGGGTCGTGAAATCGGCGAAGGCCATTTCTTCGGCGCGCCGAATTTCCAGCCGGATCGCAGTGGTTGGCGGCAGCGGACCATCGGCAACCAAAATCGCCGGACCAAGGGCGCAGGAGCGGTCGTACACTTTGGCCTGAGTCAGATAAAGCGGATTCTCGCCTTCGATATCGCGCGAGCTCATGTCGTGGCCGATCGTGTACCCCGTGATCTTACCCTCGGCCGAAATCACCAGCGCGAGTTCCGGTTGCCAACCCGCCGCACGATCAAGGCCTCTTGCTCAGAGAGCTGCGTGTATAATATGCAAGGTCAGTTTCACAGTCAACACATGCTGGCTGGAAAGGGGAATCTTGGAATGTTACGAACGCTTCGCAACTCTGGTTATGCCTGCACGGCAGTCTTGTCGCTGGTTGGGTCGATTGCGCCAGCCGCCCACGCGCAACTCTTCTCCTGGACCAAGGAGGAGATGATGGAGTACACCAAAGCCTGGACGGGCGAACGCTTTCCCGACGGGCGGCCGCGGGTTCCGGACAGTTGGCTGGGACGTGCGAAGGGTATGTCGTCGGAGGAAGTGATCGTGCCGGCCGGCCGGGGCGGCGGGCCGCCGAACATCGCCGGCTATGCTCAGTTCGATGGCGATTTCAAGGTTCTGCATCCGGAACTGAAGATGGCGGGCCGCGTGGTTACCGCGATGTACATGCCTGCGCGTCCGGATATCGACACCATTATGTCCGGCAAGTTTCGCGAGAAAGGCGTGACGCTGAACAACCAGTGGCCGATGGATCAATTACAGCCCGGGGACGTGCTGGTGATCGACATGTACGGGAAGGTGGAGGGCGGGGGCCTCGTCGGCGACAACCTATACTACTACATCATGAAGGCTACCAAGGGCGGCGGTTTGGTGATCAACGGCTCGCTGCGTGATATGGAGGGCATCAGCGAGATCAAGATGCCGGGGTATGTCCGCAGCGTGACGCCCACATGGTTTGGAGGTTCGACGCTTTACGGCTACAACGTGCCGGTGCGTATGGGCAATGCTGTGGTACTGCCGGGCGACCTCGCGATCGGCGATCGGGAAGGGGTATCTTTCGTGCCGCCCTCGCTTGCCGAAAGCATTCTGGACAAAGCCGATGAAACTCACATCCACGACGAATGGACCAAGATGAAGTTCGATCAAGGCAAGTATAAGTCAATGGAGATTTATCCTTCGCCGCGCGGCGAAGACACGCGCAAGGAGTATCAGGAGTTTCTCAAGAAGAAACTTGATGAGCTGAGGGCCTCGCGCGCGGCCGCGGACAAGAAGTAAGGGCGGGCTGTCAGATTCGGCCGAACTTGGCGACAGCTTCCTTAATGGAGCGGAACTTCTCAATGAGGGGAATGGTGGAGTGCTCCTGGAAGTCCAGTTCTTGGGCCTTTTTGAGGACCTCGGCTGCGTGGGCCTTCGGCACCACAACCACGCCGTCTTCATCCGCGGTCATCATGTCGCCCGGATTCACTTTCACGCCTGCGCAGGTCACCGGCACATTCACGCCGGCGAACCGGTAGTGTCCCACCATGGTGGAAGGGACGACGCCGCGGCTGAAGACGGGGAACTGTAATTTCCTGATCTGCGGCGTATCGCGGATGCTGGCGTCGATGACGGCACCGGCCAAGCTGCGCATTTTCATGCCGGTGGCCATCAGGCCGCCAATTCCTGCGTAGTCGCCGCCGTTCTCCACGGACATGACATATACGGCGCCGGGGGGAGCCGCATCGATCGCATCGAGCATCCCCTGCACTGCCGCGCCGCCATTCTTGTTCTCGTCTCGCTTCATGAACACGGTCCAAGCGGGTCCGGCGAATTTGGTTTTTTCGAGCGCGCGCATCTCGTGCGACATGAAAGCCTGCTGCCCGTAGAGTTGCTCCATGGCATCGGAGACAGAGGCCACTTCGGTTTCGCGGTAGCCCTGAATCAGAGGGTCGGCGGGCGTTTGCGCCATCAGCCGGATCACGGCGAATGCAGCGGGGAAAACGGCGATCCACAAGAGTCGTTTCATAGCGAGTCCTTTCCTCGGCATCGATTGCGTATTATACAATTCATATTGACTCTGGAGCAATTTTGGCGAACAATAGAGAGCCTGAAGAGAAAGCTGATGAAACCCGTTGGCGCGATTCTTTTCGTGTCCTCGCTTGCCGTGCTATGCAGCGGTCAGGCGCCCGCACCCGCCGGCAAGATTGTCCGTCTGGATCCGGAATTCGACGCCCTCGTACCCAGGGACGCCCGGATCGAAAGAGTGGCCACGGGATTCACGTTCACGGAAGGCCCGCTCTGGCGGCCTCAAGGCGCCTTGTGGTTTAGCGATGTGCCCGGTAACGTTGTCCGGTCGGTGACGCCATCGGGCGCAGTGAAAGTGATCATCGAGAAGGCCGGCGGGACGGTAGCTGCGCCTCCGGGTGCGTTTATCGGGCCCAACGCGATGATCGCCGATAGAGATGGCGCCGTGCTTCTCTGCCAGCACGGCAACCGGCGCATTGTGCGCGTCGCCAAGGATATGACGATGACATCCTACATCGACAAGTTTGAAGGCCATCGCCTCAACAGCCCGAACGATCTTATCTACCGCTCCGATGGGGCGCTTTACTTCACGGATCCGCCGTACGGGCTGATCCAGCAGGACGCCGACCCAGCCAAAGAGCTGAAGTTCAATGCGGTGTTCCTGTATGCAAAGGGCAAGCTGACGCCCGTCATCACCGATCTCAACAGGCCGAACGGAGTTGCGTTATCGCCCAGCGAGAAGACGCTCTATGTTTCCAATTCCGACGAGCGGAAGCGGTTCTGGATGAAGTACGACGTAGCCGCCGATGGCACGGTATCGAATGGCCGCATGTTTTACGATCTAGCCGGCGCAAAAGAGCAGGGCATTCCCGACGGC
>OKRF01000012.1:24469-42607 GCA_900290315.1 Candidatus Sulfopaludibacter sp. SbA3
GGCAAGCATCTGGGCACGCTCCAGCCGGGCGAGACCGCGGCGAACTGCGCTTGGGGCGGCGACGGCAAGACGCTCTACATCACCGCCAGCACCAGCGTGTATCGAATTCGGGTGAACATACCGGGCGAGAAGCCGCTTTATCAGGTTTACCGCTAAGTCTGAGGAATGCAACAGGAGCACTCATGAAAAGACGTTCTTATCTCGCCGCCATGCTCGCCGCGGCTGGCGGCATGAGGAGACTGGGCGCGCAGCAATCCGGTAACAATCCGATCGTGCTCTATTGCGACTTGTCCGTGGATCAATCGCGCGAGCAGGAGATGCTGCATAACTTCCATACCATTTTCAAGCCGGCAGCGGAGAAATTTCCGGGCTACATCGATGTGAAGCTTTTAAAACTGCGCACAGTCTATACGGGCGCTGCGCCGCTGCCGGGCGTGAACTATCGTTTCCAACTGACGTATGAAAGCGAAGATCTCCGGCAGAAATGGATCAAATCCGCCGTGCACCAGAAGGTGTGGCAGACGGTTGAGAACACTCTCAGCACAAAGGACTATTCGACGCTGCTCTTCGATTCGAAATAACGGACTATTCAATCAGCCAGAAAGCTGAGGAACATGACATGACAATGAAACGTTACTTAGCCGTGGCGTGTGTGGGATTGAGTGGGTTGGCCCTGGCGCCAATCACGGCGCGGGAGCCATTGGCTGCTCGCATTGTGCACACGGATTCCAGCAAATTCCGGAAGAGCCCGGCCGTGCACGGAGGTGCCGGATCCTTAGACTTTACCGCGTTATTCGACGCCCATGCCGTAGAACCCAATCTCCAATTTCTCCATCGGGGCGTAATCGAACCCAAGAGCGGAATTGGCGCGCACTTTCACAATCGCTGCGAAGAGATGTTCGTGATCCTCGATGGTGAAGCTCAATTCACTATCGATGGGCGAACGTCGGTATTGAAGGGGCCGGCCGGGGCGCCGTGCCGACTGGGCCACTCACACGCCATCTACAACGCTACCGATCAGCCGGTGCAATGGATGAACATTAACGTCTCGCTGGAAAAAGACCAGTATGACGCGTTCAACCTGAACGATCCACGCCTGGACGTGCCGATCGACCCGATCCCGCAGTTCATCTCGATGCGGCTGGACCGCTCACTCCTGCGGGCGGTAACCGGAATGAACGGGGGCAAGGGCACGGTGCAATACCGCAGGGCGCTCGATCCCTCCATCTTCTACACGTCTTGGGCGTACGTGGATCATCTGCTGCTGCCGACAGGCGCTTCTGTAGGACCGCATATGCATCACGAGGCCGCCGAGATTTACTACGTCCTAAAGGGCGCCGGAACGGCTACGGTCGGAGGCGGGCGTGGCGGCGCGGAAACGGCTCAGATCCACGAGGGTGACGCTATACCGATCCAATTGGGCGAGGTACATTCTTTCGAGAACACTGGCGATGAACCGCTGGAGTTCATGATCGTCGGCGTGGCGCGGGACTTGAGCAAGCACGTCGACAGCATTGACGTAGGTGGCGGGCGAGGGGGGCGCGGCGGCCGAGGCAATTAGCCGCTTCGGCGGAAGGTGTTCTGCTAGATTCAGTACGTTTCACGTACCGTTTAACCGTGGAGCTAACCGTTTGTCCGACAAGCTCCGCAGTGAACTGCCGGGGTGAATGTCCGTGGTGAAAGCGAGTAGAACGTGTCAAAGACAGCAAACGGACGGACCATGCCAGTAGCACCAGCAGGTTGGCGGCTCCTGCTTAAACCAAGAGATTTGAATGATTTACTGGGCTTTCTGCCGGTCGAGCACGCAGAACCCGTATCCTTATTATATATATTGCACTCCCCGGCTTTCCGCTAACCGTATGCAACGTGGATAAATGGCGCGTCATGCGTGCGCATCAGGATTGGAATCAAACTCGTGACATAGAGGTACAAACATGGAACGACAAAGCCGTAGAACGATTTTGAAATCTAGCTGGCTTCCGCTTGCCGGCATGTTCGGTCTGCCATCGATATCCGCCGCCGTGCAGGAGACCAGCTCCCCCTACCGCCGTCCTAAGCTCAAGATCACCGATGTCCGCACGGCCGAGGTTCGCGTACATGGCTACCAGGTTCACGTGCGCGTCTACACCGACCAAGGCATCGTAGGACAGGGCGAAACCACCGACGCATCGCAGGGCAACGTACCGTTGATACGCCAGTTCAGCCGAATGCTCACAGGACAGGATCCGCTCAACATCGAAGCGGCCTTTGAACGTATTCGCACGTCCGGCGTCTTCGCAGGCGCGCAAGCCGGCGTATATGTCACCGCGCTGACCGGCATTGAAACCGCGCTTTGGGATATCGCCGGCAAGGCGCTCGGAGTCCCGGTTTACCAACTGTTGGGCGGCAAAGTGCGCGACCGCGTGCGCGTCTATTGCGATTCCGGCGAGCGCGAAATGATTCCCGGCGACGAACGATCCAAGGCGCGCATCGAGGAGATTCAGGAAATGGGATTCACCGCGGCAAAGATCGATATCGACGACGCCCGCGACACAGCGCGCATGGATCGCGTGAACTGGACGGCATCCAACGGCGAAATCGAGCATATGATAGCCAAGATTGGATTTACGCGCGAGAACTATCCCAAGAATTTCGACCTCGCGGTGGACATGCACGCGCGGTATGACGCCACCACCGGTAAGCGCGTAGCCAAAGAGGTGGAACCGTTCAAGCTCATGTGGCTGGAGGAGCCGGTTCCGGCCGAGAACATTGACGCCATGCGCGAAGTACGAGCTTCCACGAGCACCCCCATTTGCTGCGGCGAGAACCTCTACATGCGCTGGGGATTCCGGGAGTTGCTGGAGAAACGCGCGGCCGACATCATCATGCCGGATTTCCAGAAATGCGGCGGCCTGCTGGAAGCCCGCAAGATCGCCGATATGGCGCACGCGTATTACGTGCCGGTGGCGCCACACGCCGTGACCTCGCCTATCGGCATGATGGCCACGGCTCATGTCTGCTCGGTAATTCCCAATTTTCTGGTGCAGGAGTGGCACTGGATTGATTCACGGGATCTCTGGCGCAATTGGGTTAAGGAAGGCGAGATTATCCAGAAGGGCTTCATCCCGCTTCCCGAACGGCCCGGCATCGGCGTGGAGATGAACGAAGACGCAGCCAAGAAGGCGCAGGTTCCGGGAACGCCCTGGTTCGAGCCCACGAGGCGCGGTTAAAGGGGCTCAACGCCTCGCCGCCGGGCGTTTGAGAAACCCATGAACCAACAATTGCTGTTGGCGGTTACTTTTTTTCTTGACTTCATGGTTGCGACGCTGTAGCATCACTGCATAAAAACCAACCATCGTTGCGTATTCTGCAATGGGGGACAGGCGGCGAGCGCCCGGTTCAGAGTCGCGAGCCGTCCAGGGGAAAAACACGAGGAGTAAAGAAAGATGGAATCGTTGCGCCGCGTAGCGCCGGTTGCGGACTATTGCGCGATCCCTCCCGCCGACTACGCTCATGAGTCCGCTCAAAGAGCGCGGACTCGAGGCTGAGCGACTATCTCAAGGAGCAGACCCAGATGAGAACCAAACAACGTATGTTTCTCAGTTTGATCCTGTTGGCAGCCGTAAGTGCTGTCCCACTGCTGGGCCAAGGGGACCGCGGTGTAATCACGGGAACCGTCTCGGACGCCAGTGGGGCGGTGGTGCCGAACGCCCAGATCATTATCGTACAAGCAAGCACTAACTCATCCTACAAGACGATCTCCAGCACAGCGGGCGATTACACCGTTCCTAACTTGCCGGTGGGCGATTATCAAGTGCAGGTAGATGTTCCAGGCTTCAAGTCGTTCGTAGCCGGGAGGGTAGCGGTAAACCCGGGGGGGGAAACGCGTTTGGATGTCCAACTTGAGGTAGGCACGGCACAGCAAAAGGTGGAGGTTACGGCGCAGGCGCAGGTGATACAAACGGAGAACGCCAGGGTGTCCACGAATGTGTCGAGCACGCTGGTGGATTCACTGCCGGTCCAGGTGAACGGCAATTCACGCAGCCCCTTCGATCTGGCGAGCGCAGCCGCTGGGGAAGTGAACTCGGCCGCCACCTTTCGGATCGGCGGTGGGAACGATACGGTAGGCGTAACACTCGATGGCTCTTCTGTCACCGGGGATAAGATCGGCAGTGACGCCGGCGATGGAAGCGCGACGGCTATGAATAGCCCGTCGGTAGAAGCTCTCACCGAGTTTAACGTGGAAGCCAGCGGCTTCAAGGCGGAGACGGGCAACGCCTCTGGTGGAACGCTCAGCTTCGTTTCCAAATCCGGCACGAACCGGGTACACGGTAGCGCATTCGAGTTCATGCGCAACCAGGACTTCGATGCCAAGGGTTTCTTCAATAGCGTGAAGCCCATCTACAAGCAGAACAACTTCGGGGCCACAATCGGCGGACCGGTATGGTTGCCGAAACTGTACAACGGCAAGAACAAAACGTTTTTCTTCGCCTCTTACGAAGGCTTCCGCAACCGCGTTGGCGCGGGCAACGGTTCATTCTTTAGCGTGCCGCCGCCGGCGTTCTGGACCGGCAACTTGTCCCAGTGGGTAAACGGGAGCGGCCAGTTGTACCAGATTTACGATCCGGCAACGCAGACACTGCAGTCGAACGGAACGTACACAAGAAGTCCCTTCCCGGGTAATATCATTCCGCAAAACCGAATCGATCCGGCCGTGTTACCAATGCTGAAATATCTGAGCGGCTTGCTCCAGCCGAACCGCCCCGGCATCGTGCCGGGAACGTTCGGTTATGTAAATCAAAACTACTTTAACAACACCGGCACCAGTATTAGCCCGAACAACAGGTGGAGCGTCAAGATCGACCAGAACGTAAACAACAGGTGGAGCGTCAAGATCTACCAGAACGTAGGCTCGAAGCACCACATCGATTTCTTAATGAACCGCTACCGGGATGCGGCTGAGTGCGGGCCCAACGGTTGCCCGGGGCTGCCGAACCCGATCGGCGGCACCAGTGTAGGGTACAACGCTACTGAGGTCTATCGTGGTAGCTGGGACTGGACAATCACCCCAACCCTTCTGAACCGCTTCTATGGCGGGTACAACTACTTTCGAGAGGATCACGGTTCTTTGGCGGTAGAACAGGCATCCCCCCAGAGTTCGGGCCTCACCGGCCTGGAGGCCTCGGGCTACTGGAAAGGGCAGGGGATCTGTCTGCCGGGATTTCCCCTGTGTGCAAATTTTCCGATTATCAGCACGGGCGATTTCACCGGGTGGGGCACCAACGCGCCCAACGGCTCCGACCGCCAGGTGTTTGAGTTACACGATGACATGACGAAGGTCATGGGGCGGCATACATTCAAGTGGGGCTACTTCCTGGGCGACGCCCACTACGACGGCTACGGTGTACAGAACGGTTCCGGCAGCGTGCAATTCAGTTTCAAAAACAGTTCGGTTCCGCAGGCAGGGAGCGAGTCGACTGGAGGCGGCAGCGGGTTTGCGTCCTTCCTGCTGGGACAGGTGAGCGGTTTTAACCTGGATACGCCGCGCTACCTTCTGGTTGTATACAAGACGAACCAGGCGTTTGTACAGGATGATTGGAAGGTGAGTCAGAAGCTTACGCTGAATCTCGGCTTCCGTTATGCCATGAATGTGGCGCCGTATGCGGAAGACGGCCGATTGAGCACGCTGAACTTTACGCTTCCTAATCCGGCGGCGGGAGGTATTCTGGGCGCCACCGAATTCGCCGGGAGCGGGCAGGGCCGGACCGGCAGCAACAGCCTGATCCCCAGTTGGTATGGCGGATGGCAGCCGCGATTCAGTCTCGCGTATGCGGTCAACAACAAGACGGTGATCCGCGGCGCGGCGACGCGCAGTTTCGGACCGCTGCTCGGCATTGGGCAGTCATCGCACCAACTTGGCTTCGCCGTGCGGGATACGGTCACTGACCAAAGCGCCGGTCTCTTCCCGCTGTACCAGTTGTCGCAGGGCCCTGGCGTAGATCTCACTCTACCGAACATCAACCCCGGCGTCGGAGTCGGCACCAATCCGCCCTCCTATGGACTTACCTCAAGCTCGGCGGACAAACCCGACGCGGAGATTAATTTTTCGTTCAATATTCAGCGGCAGATTACCAATACCGCGTCGATTGAAGTTGGCTACCTGGCAACGCTGGCCAGCGACATCACGTCGAACTTCCTCGCCGATAACCAAGTGCCCTACCGCTCATTGCCCGCGGCTCTTAGTCCGTTTACGGCAGCAGGGCGGACGGTGCTGGGCTCACTTGTGGGCTCTGCCACGGCCAACGCCGCCGGTGTGGGCGCGCCCTGGACGTGCGGACCGACTTCATCGCCCCAATGCGAAACCTTCAGCCAGGTGTGGGGTAACGGCGCGACCGTGACGCAAGCGATGAGACCCTACCCTCAATACAGCGCAATCAATACGCTGGACGGCGGAGGCGACCGGCTCGGCCATTCCACCTACCACGCCCTGCTGGTCAAATTCAATAAGCACCTGAGTCATGGACTGACGGTCCAAGCTTCCTATTCGTTCTCTAAGCTGCTGACCGACACGGACGGATCCTACTCATCATCCCAGTACTATGGCGACATGTACAACTTGGGGCTCCTCAAATCGATTGCGTCGTTCGATCAGACGCAAGCGGTAAAGCTCACTTATGTGTACGAGCTGCCGTTGGGACGAGGGAAGAGTTACCTGTCGACTGGCGTGGTTGGAGCGATTGTGGGCGGCTGGCGAATCTCTGGAATCCAGAGCTATGCAAGCGGATTGCCGATGAACATCGGCACCAACGCTCCCAGCTTCAACATCGGCGAGTTCACCAACCGTCCCACGATTACCACTTACCAAGGTTGGACCCTCCCCTACTCGGGCAAGTTCGATCCCTTTCAAGACAGCTATCTCCAGCCGCAGTCCTTCTTCCCGGCGCAGTCGTCGACCTCCTTCGGCAACTCGACCCGGTTCAATCCGGATTTCCGCAGTTGGCCTCAATTTAGCGAAGCTTTAGGAGTATCGCGGATCTTCGCCATTAAGGAGAGGGCGCACTTAGAGGTTCGTGGCGAGGCATTCAACGTTCTGAATCGCACATGGTTCGGACCTATCGGTGGCGCCACAACGCTCGGGAACCCGAACTGGGGCAAATGGCAAGCGCAAGTCAATTCGCCGCGCCAGATGCAGTTGGCGGCGAAAGTGGTCTGGTAGTAGCTTATAAGGGGCTGCGCAAAAGTCTCGCGCAGCCTGCTCTTTCTCGATCTGCAATTTTCGTTGCGAATTTCGCGCCGAAGCTTCTGGCCGGGCGGTGCGGCGGGAGGGAAGCCCGCTAGCCATCAACTGGAGGAAATTCCAAATTGACCCGCTACCGGACTCTTAATCTACTGTGGCTGCTGCTGGTTTCCCCGGCGGCGGCTCAGCAGGTGGACACGGCTAACGGTCCGAACCCGGTTCGGACCGCTTCTATTTTCGACGAGATCCAGGACTCGAAAGAACGGAGCCTTTTTAAGGAACTCTGGGACACGGCCGATCCGCAGCAGGGAAGGCAGCGGGCGATAGACTTCGTGGCACGCTACCCGCGTTCGGTGGTGCTCCGGGAGACTTATGAACAGGCGGCCCGCGCTTCGGCGATGCTGGGAGACGATGAAGCGGCCATCGAGTGGGGCAAGCGCGCTCTGCGGCTGCTGCCGGAGAATCCACTTTTGCTGACAATGATCGCCGATCTGGCAGCGCGGCACGGCCAACACGAGTTGGCGGAGACGAGCGGCCGGCAGGCGCTGCGGTACCTGGAGCGAGCGCTGCCGCCGGCTGCAATTTCGCCCGCTGCCTGGCCGCAGGTGAGGGACGGCCTGCGGAATCTGGCGGACTTCGCTCTTGGCCGGACGGCGGAGGAGCAGGGCCGATATGCGGATGCCGAACGATGGCTGCTGGACGCCTTGCGTGTGAAGCGCAACGATTACGTCGCGCTGTATGCGCTGGGCGTCGCGCGGAATGGGAGGAAGGATCCGGATGCGGCGGCGCCCTGTTTCGCGGAGGTCATGCGGGCCGCCAATGGGGCATTGGGCGAGGCCGCACGGCGAGAACTGCACGAGGTCTACGCGGCAAAGACGCGATCTCAGAGCTTCGAGGAGTTTGCCGCCTCGCAGCGCTTAAGTGTGCCGCCGGCAGCCACGCCGCGCGCTTCGCCGCCTGGGGCGTATGCCGGCTCGGCGGCCTGCCGACCATGCCATGCGGCCGAATTTCGCAACTGGCAGGCCACCGGCATGGCGAAAATGTTCCGTCCCTATTCGGAAGGCGAAGTAATGGGCCGCTTCTCGGGAGAAGAGATCCTCGGGGGCAGCGTGCGCGCCGGGGCCGAAAACAGCCAGCGCTTCATCGAACTACGCGACGGGGATTCGGGCAAGTGGAAGCGCTACCGGGTGGACGCGTTGATCGGGTCCAAATGGCAGCAAGCGTATGCGTCCCAGCTCCCCGACGGCCGGCTGGCGGTGCTGCCGATTCAGTACAGCAAAGTGGAAGGCGGATGGGTCAACTACTGGAAGATCGTGGATGGCAGCTCCGAGCGCTCCGACATCGCGCACTTTCAGGGCACACCCGAAGGCGCGCTGTACCAGCGAGACTGCGCGCCGTGCCATACCAGTCAGCTACGCTATGACGGCGGCGGGGCATCTCCGGCCACAGCTCAGTTTCGGGAGGGCGGCATAGACTGCGAAATGTGTCACGGGCCTTCGCAGGCGCACGCGGACGCCATGCGCCGCGGCTCGCACGCCGGGCCGGGAACGACATCCGGCGCCGAGCCGCCGGTGGATTTCCGCAAGATTCCCGCCGAGCAGTCGGTCGCCATCTGCGAGCAGTGCCACATGCAATCGCTGGCTCACGAGCCGGAGGCCGGCGGAGCAGTGAATTATTCGCAAACCACCGGTCCCTTTTACCGCGCCTACAGTATCCATCTGCTTTCGGATTACAGCCACAAGGTGTTTTACGCCGACGGGCGCTTCCGCGCGACGACTTTCATCGGCGAAGCCTTCGAACGATCGCGCTGCTTCCGGGAAGGCGGAGGCACCTGCGTGTCGTGCCACAATCCCCACCCGGACGATCCCGATGGGAATCAGAAATCGCTCAAATTCGCGCCTGATTCCGATCAGATGTGCCTGCAGTGCCACCAATCGATCCGCGATCATCCCGAACGGCATACGCGGCACGCGCTGGGGAGCGAAGCCAGCCGCTGCGTTTCGTGCCACATGCCGCGCAATATGGATGCGCTGCTGTTCCGTGCCCGCTCGCATCAAATCGACGAAATTCCCGATGCCGAAATGACCGCCCGTTTCGGCGAGTCCGATAGTCCCAACGCCTGCCTCACCTGCCATCGCGATAAGGACATTCGCTGGCTCGCCGCGAGCATGGCGGCCTGGCGGGGCGGGCCGGTTCACTAATGACGCTCGGCCATTAGTCTCTCCATCATCTGCCGGACCACGGGATCGGGTCTGAGGCGCAGGGCGGCCTCATATTCCCGGATGGCGTCCGCACGCCGGCCGGGAATCTGCGCGAGCGCATTGGCAAGGTTGGTGTGCGCCTCCACGAGATCGGGTTCACCCCGCAGCGCCGCCTGGAACTGGGCAATGGCTTCAGGCAAGCGGCCTGGAATGTTCGCCAACAGGGTACCCAAATCGTAGTGGGCTTCCGCATTATCCGGCCGAAGCCGGAGCGCCGCCTGATATTCGCCGATGGCATCCGGGAGCCCGCCACGAACGGTTGTGAGCGCATTGGCCAAGCCGATATGCGCGCCAACGGAATCGGGTTGGATACGCAACGCGGCGCGATATTCGGCAATCGCTTCAGGCAGCCGGTCAGGTATGCGCGCAAGGGCATTCGCCAGATTTGTGTGTGCATCGGCGTGATTGGGATCGATACGCAGGGCTGCGCGGTATTCGGCAATCGCTTCCGTTTGTTCGCCGGGCAAGCGGAGCAGCGCATTTGCCAGATTGTAGTGAACTTCCGCGTTCTCGGGCTGAATCCGGAGCGCCTCCTGATATTCGGCGATCGCCTCCGGCAAGCGGCCAGGCATGTTCAACAATGCGTTGGCCAGGTTATTGTGCGGTTCAGCGCGGCCGGGCTGCAAGCGCATCGCTGCCTGGTATTCGGCGATGGCTTCCGGCATACGTCCGGGGATCGCCGAGAGCGCATTCGCCAGATTGTTGTGGACGTCTGCATGATCGGGGTCGATGCGGAGCGATTCACGATATTCGGCGATCGCTTGGGGCATTCGCCCGGGTACCGCTTCCAACACCTTGGCGAGGTTGTAGTGCGCCTTGGCGCTGCCCGGAACGGCATCGACAGCGCTGCTCCACAGGCTGAAATCATCCTTCCAATCGAGATTGCGCGCATAGGTTCGCGCGGCGAGCGCAAAACACGCCAGGGCCACCGCGGTCCAGGCCATTCGCAGAGCTCGTGGCCGCAGTGGGCTCCGTTGCCCGAGCGCGTATATCGCCGCGGCCACCAATCCCGCCATGCCCGCGCAAGGCAGGTAAAGAAACCGCTCCGCCATGATGCTGCCGATGATGACGATGAGATTCGATGTGGGCGCTAGCGCAATGAAGAAGAAAGCCAGAAAGAAAAGAATCGGTTTTTCGATGGCGCGCGCGCGCACGGCAAGAATCGCGATGAGCGCCGCTGCGGCAAGGCAAACAGCAAGGGCGATAAGCGCCTTGGCGTCTTCCCAGTTCGACGCGTGCCCGCCGAATAAGGGCACGGCGTTGAAGGAATAGTCCGCCGATAAGCGGGCCGGCCAGAGAAACAGACCCAGGAAACGGCCGATCACTTTGATGGCCGTCAGGCGCGCCGTCCAGAAGCCGGCATTCACCAGAGGGTTGTCGGCGAACGGAATCAGCATGTGCGCGTGTCCCTGGCCGCGGAGGTAGAAGAACGCCGTAAGAGGTAGCGCGAGCACAGCGTAGGCGGAACTGCGCGCGCGCCACGTGATGCGCTCGATCCAGCTCAGGTCGTATAGGAGCATGAGGCCCGGCAGGACCACTGCACTCTCCTTCGAAAAAATGCCGATTGCCTGGGTGACCACCAGGCCAGCCAACCAGGCCAGCCTTCGCCATGCGGGTGGCGCCGCTTTCACGTACCACAATAGACCCGCCAAAACTCCAAAAGCTGCGAGCAGATCGGCGCGGCCGACGATATTGGTTACGGATTCGGTGAGAACCGGATGCAACGCCCAGATTGCGGCCAACGCGAAAGCCGGCGCAGTCTCGACGAACACCGCGATTCCGATCGCATAGACCAGCGCCACATTCACGCAATGAATCGCGAGATTGACCCAATGGTATCCCGCTGGCCGTGAACCATCGCCGAATACGGCATAGTTCAACATATAGGAGACCGTGGTCAACGGCCGATACAATCCCACATTGGGATTGTTGTAGCGATACCCTCCTTTGACAATTGAAAAGATGTTTTGCGCCGTCGCCTGGCGAATGCGGGGATCCTGCCCAATGATGGAGGCATTGTCTAATACCAGGCCGGGCTGGAACGAATTGGAATAGGCGATTAAAAGGAGCCCCCAAATCGCAAGCAACCGCCAGCCGTGGCTCTGCCAGCCGTGGCGCTTCGCGTCACCAGCGACGGGCGTCTTTCCCACGGGCCTGGCCGCTACGGTGCTTTTCCGCTGCTTGGCGGGCTTCCCCATCGTCCCGCAGTATAACTCCGTAGAGAAACCGTGCTCTACACGAATAAGTTCGGGAGCCGCCTGCCGGTATCGCCGAAGCGATCCTGCTTGACTCCCATTTGATCCATGATCGAGAGATAGAGGCTGCACGCGCGGCGGTTATCGTTGCCCTTGTCGAGAAAATCGAGGATGCGTCCACCTTTGAGCGCGCCACCTGCGCCTCCGGCCATCACGATGGGAAGTTGATCCGCCCCGTGCGCGTCGCCGTCGAACAGGCTCGAAGTGAACATCAGAATCGAGTTATCGAACATCGAGGAGCCACCCTCGTCGATAGCCTTCATGCGCTGGACCAGGTAAGTGAACTGCTTCACGTGGAATTGATTCGTCTTTAGATACATCGCTTCCAACTCGGGAACGTGCCCGTTGTGGGTGAGGTCGAGATGCAGCGCGCCATGGCAGCCTTCCAGGAACTTGAAGTTCATCTGCGAAAGGTCATTGTTCAGCATGCAGGTGGCGATACGCGTCTTATCCATCTGGAAAGCGAGCACGACCAGATCGAGCATCAGCTTCATGTGGTCGGGCACGTTTTGCGGGATCTCGTTCGCCGGCCGCGGCATATTGGGCTTCTCGAGAGTCGGCCGCCAGCCCTCGATACGCTCCTGCTTATTGGCCGAATCGATGCGCTTCTCGATCGACCGCACGGATTCGAGATACTCGTCGAGTTTCTTGCGGTCGCCGCCGCTGATCTTGGGCTGAAGGTCGTGCGTGTCTTGCCGCACGGCGTCCAGAATGCTGCGGTCGAGTTTGCGACCCTTGCCGTCGTCCACCAGAGCATCGAAAACGCGCGCCGGGTAGATCTCCTTGGTGGCCGGGCGGGTGGGCGTCTCCCACGAAATGTTCGACGCGTAAATCATCGAAAGGCCGTCTTCCAGGCGCAGCTCGTTCGGCTCAATGCCGAGCGCCATGCTGGGGACGGCAGTGCGCGAACCGATCTCTCGCGAGATCACCTGGTCCATTGACGTGCCCACGCGAATGACGCTGGGATCGGAGCTTACCCACGCCCCGGAGAGGAGATTCGCATTGCGGCCCTGGTGCGGACTGGGATTCTTATAAGCCTGTTCGTTGAAAAGACCTTTGATGAAGACAATGTCCTGCGCGATCTCCTGGAGCGGCGCCGCGCTCGGACCGAACTCCATGGCAGAGCCGCTGCCTTTGGCCCACCAGTGCGCCGGCTTGATGCCGTTCGACCAATAGAGCGTGGCAAAACGAAGCGGAGGCTTGTTCGCAGCCGCAGCGCCCGCAGCACTTTGCTCCTGCGCGAATACGGGCAGCGATTCCATCCAGGGTAACGCCAGAGCCACCCCGGCTCCGCGCAAGAAGTGACGCCGCGATTTGGGTTCGTTTGTCATTGTCTGCCTGTCTGATTGGGTTGATTAGGAGCTTGGGCCTGAACCGCGGCGCGGGTGAGCGGGGCTGCGGGGGCCTCTTCGTTTGCGGCGCGGTTGCGGAACTGCTTGCTCAGTACGATCTCACTTACTATATCGTCAATACCGGCGCCGGAGCCGGCCTTCGCCAGGTTCTCGATGAGAGGGTCGTCGGAAAGTTGAATCGTGCGGCCGAGCGCGTATCCTACCAGTTTGTGA
Source organism: Candidatus Sulfopaludibacter sp. SbA3 (assembly GCA_900290315.1). Classification (GTDB taxonomy): domain Bacteria; phylum Acidobacteriota; class Terriglobia; order Bryobacterales; family Bryobacteraceae; genus Sulfopaludibacter. The sequence goes on from OKRF01000012.1 coordinate 37,767, forward strand.
GCCAGCGTCCGCTGCACTTGTGCCGCCTGCCGGTTCTGCAGGTATTCCAGCAGACCATCGATCCCGGAGATGCGAGTGCTGTCGCTCAGATCGCCGTAGTCGTCGATATTCTGGCCTTCCGAATACTTCTCCCGCCAGCGTCCGGTGGAATCGTAGTGTTCCAGCGGGAATCCAAGCGGGTCGATGCGCGAGTGGCAGGTGGCGCACGTAGCGTTGCGCTTATGCACCTGCAGGCGTTCGCGCACAGACAGTCCTCCGAACAGCTTGGGGTCGGCCGGAATCGAGCCGGCATCCGCCGGCGGAGGCGGTACGGCCGTTCCCAGAATGCGGCGCAATACCCAATCTCCGCGGCGTACCGGGCTGGTGCGAAGCGGCGCGGAGGTGGACGTAAGCACGGCGCCCAGGCGCAACAAACCGCCTCGGTGGAACAAATCGGCGTTATCCACCTTCTCTACTTCGGTCTTGCTCTTGATCTCTTGAGAAACGCCGTAATACTTCGCCAGGGGCGCGTTGAGAAAATCGTATTTGGCGTTGAGCAGTTCGCTCGCTGGCCGGTTGTTGCGGATGATGTACTCGAAGAAGGAAACTGCCTCGCCGTACATAGACGACTTCACTTCCTCAGTAAATTCGGGGAAGCGGCTGGTATCCACGCCTTTGAATTGATCGAAGTGGTAGAAACCCAGCCACTGGCCGAAAAACTCCGTGGCCATGCGGCGCGCTTTGGGATCGGCCAGCATGCGGATCGTCTGTTCGCGCAGGTGTTTCGGATCGCTCAGTTCGCCTGCCCGCGCCGCGCGGCGCAGCTCGTCATCCGGGATCGACGACCAGATGAAGAAGCTCATGCGGCTGGCGATCTCCCAATTGCTGAGAGCCGTTTGAGTTGGCGCGCCCGTGGATGTTGAGGCCAGCTTGAGCAAAGATCCGCCTGGCTGCTCCAGTTTGTAAAGGAACTCGGGCGCCACCAGAATGCGCGCGATCAGCGTTCGAATCGCGCGGATGTGATCCGGATCGTCAGCCAGCGTCTTCTGGTAAAACGCACGGAGAGTCACCTTCTCCCTATCGGTCAGCGGACGGCGCCAGGCGCGGCTCGCAAATTCCAGGCAATCTTCTAAATGGCGCGGCTGAGCGGCCTTTTCGGCGGCGTGTGCGGAATCGTAGATCGCGCGCAGGCTGGCCGCATAACCGCGAGCCTCGGCGGGCATGGAGTCGAAATCGGCCCTGGTCAGTTCGCTGATGTGCTTCGATTGCAAGTTGGTGAGATGGTAATGCACGGCGATGAGCTTCCAGTAATGGTTGTGATACTCGAAGGAAGTGTAGACATCGTTCCACGCCTGATCGAGCTTGCGGCGCGTCTCCTCGTCGAGAATGCTCTGATAAAGGAATTTGTCGTCGCGCACGTACTTCACATCGTTATCAAACGCGTCGTGCTCCGGCACGTTATAAGTGGGGTCGAACGGTTCGGGCGGCGGGTCTTTATCGGCAGGCGTGTCCGGGCTCTGCGAGTTGGGCGGCATAATATCCGCCAGTTGCAGCACGCCGGCTTTGAACGTCTTGTACCCGGCGCTTTGCGGATTGCCCAGGATGGCGCGAACCGGTATCCCGCGCGAGCCGCCGTCTTCCCGGTTGGTAATGATTACGCGGAACACCTGGTCGGGATCGGCGCCCACGCCCGCGTCCGCCTGGAAAACGACTCCAGCCATACCCTGCGGAATCGTCACTTCGATCATGGTTGAAGTCTGATCGGACGCGAAATCGTCCGGGCCAATCTCCGCGCCATCGGGGCTAGTACCGAAATTCAAGCGCTTCGCGCATGCTTCAGTCACCACGGTGCGCAGCGGGACGCTGGGCAATCCCGCTCCGCGACCCCGTCCAGCGCCCGGCGCTGCGGCAGCCGCAGTTGCCGCGTTGGGATCATCCGCGCCATTGGCGTTTGTGTTGGCTGCGGCCGCGCCGCGGCCGAAACCAGCCGGCCGGAAGCTCACCGCGGCATTGTGCCACACCACCACCGGCTGCCCCTTAGCCGTAGGATTCACGGGCGAAGCAAACAGATAAAACTTTGTTGTAATGGGCGCGGACGGCGGCGCGTTCCCGCCACGAGCGCCTCCCGCTCCGCGGCCTCCGGCTCCAAACCCGCGTCCGCCTGCGTTGAACATAAAGTGATGCGTGGCCTCCACCTTCAGCGACTTGTCACTGATGATGAGCGGGCTTTCGTCGCCCGCGCCGCCGTAAGCCGCATCGCCGCGGGCGAAGAGCCATCCAGGCCAGGCGGTGATGTATTTCTGTAACTCCTCGCAGGCTTTCCGGACTTCGGCGAGGCCAGACCCCGGCCCCGGCAGCTTGTGAAACCGCGCGGCCATCTCCGACACGGGATACATCAGATCTGTGCGGTTCATCGTCTTCTGGATGTGTTCCGCGAACCGGGCGGTGATGTCTTCTTTCGCAACCAGGCCGGCAAAAGTAGCGGTGGGCTTGCCGAGCGCCGCGCGGTGCTGATATTCCCACGCCACGAATAAGGCTTTCGTGACTCTCTCCAACCCGAACGCAAACCCGCCCTCGCCCGAAACCGTGCGATACCCGTACGCGTCTGTGATCTCCTTCACGCGGTGAATCGCGGACATCTCGAACCCGGTCTTGCCGGGATCGGCATAGAAGCTCAGGGGTCCGGCGCCGATCACGGCGTGGTCGGCCACGTTTTTAGCCGCCTCCAGATAGCGTTGCAGGTTCGCATCCTGCATGAACTGAACGTCGCCGAAATTGGTGAAGCCTTCGCCGCCTACCGAATCGTTGGAAGCGTCGATACCCAGCTCAAGATCCAGGCCGGTAAGGTCGTGCATCGCGTAGTTGTACTCGCCGCTGGTAAGACGGCGCACAGTCACGCGGCCTGGCTCGCCGGCATGTGCTTTCACGTACGCGTCGAGTTGACCGTGAATCCAGCTCACGGTTTGCGCGCGCTGCGCATCCGGGGGGCCGGGAATGCCCTTTGGCGGCATGCGTTGGGTCTCCAGCATCGAAATCACCTTTGCCCACGCCTGATAGTTTTCGGCAATGGATGGCGAGGTCGTGAGCTTCTCGAAATTAATGCCTGCCGTCGCGACATTCGGCCCATGGCAACCGATGCAATATGTTCTGAACATCGGGGCGGGATTCGGAGCTGTTTGCGTGGGCTTCGGAGCCGCTTGTTGAGGGGATCCGCGAAGTGCACGGATGCAACAAACTGCCGCAACCGCGAAGACGAGCATGAAGACTACCTGGCGGGACTGGGCCGAACTCCGGTTCTTGATTGCGAAACCCATTTTGCATATTATACATAGACGCCGAGGGAGGCTGCCAGTATCGCGATGAAGAATTATACGAAACACAGCAACATTTCGCGCAGAAGGTTCGCGCTGCTCGCGGGAACCGCCGGCTCGGCCCCGCTCGCGTTAATGGGCGCCGAGCCGCTCACCGCCCAACTCGTGGCCCAGCGCATCCAGTCGGAATTAGGCGGCGACTGGCCGTCCACTGGCACGGACGGCTTCAAAGCTGGCGACCCGTCCACAGTTGTGAAGGGAATCGCCACCACCAGCATGGCGACGCTCGACGTTTTGAAACAGGCCGTAAAGACCAAAGCGAATCTGATCCTCACGTACGAGCCAACCTTCTACGGCCGCCAGGACGCGCAACCTCGCCCCGCACCCACCCAAGGGCGCGGGCCGACGGGCTTTGGCCCCGACGACCCCGTTCTTAAGGCGAAACAGGAATTCATCCAGAAGAACGGCCTGGTGGTGTTTCGCCTGCGCGATCACTGGCAGACGCGTAAAGAGAACGACATGCTCACCGCACTTGCCGGCGCGCTCGGTTGGGCGAAGCGGCAGGTGAAAGAGGGCGACGCGCTTTACGAAATACCATCTGCCACCGCCGAAAACATTGTCGCCATCATCAGCGAGCGTCTCAAACTGCGGGCTGGACTTCGCGCCGTGGGAGATCGCAAGACAACCGTACGCCGCGTGCTGCTGCAGCCGGGCGCAATGACGACGGCGACGATGTGGTCGCGCTATTCCGAAGTCGACATGATCGTGGCCGGCGAAGTTCGCGAATGGGAGAACACCCATTACGCCGCCGACATGTTCACCGCCGGCGAGAAACGCGTACTCGTCACCGTCGGCCGCGTTGTCTCCGAAGAACCCGGCATGCGGGCATGCGCAGACTGGCTCAAGACAGTGGTGAAGGGAGTTCCCGCAAGCTGGATCGATGCCGGCGATCCCTATTGGAGGCCTGCCTGATGACTGCGCGTGAAGTAGTCGATCTCATCAAGAAAAACAGCAACGCTCCCTGGAACGAACGCTCCACCCGCGACACTTTCAAAGCAGGCAATCCCGACGTCACCGTCAAAGGCATCGCCGTGACGATGATGACCACTTTCGGCATGCTCAAGCGCGCGCAAGCCGCGGGCCTGAATATGGTGGTTACCCACGAGGACACCTTCTGGAACGACCGCGACGACACCAAAGACCTCACCGATAATCCGCTCTACAAACTGAAGACCGAGTTTGTCATCAAGAATGACATGGTGGTGTGGCGCGATCACGACAACATGCATGCCATGAAGCCCGATTACACCGTGGCCGGCTCGCTTCGTTCCGTAGGCGTGAAGGGCGGGGAAAACGCGGTCATGGCGCCGCGCATTTACACCATCCCCGAGACGACGCTCGGCGAGTTCGCGGCCCAGGTCAAGCGGCTCACCGGCTCGCGCGCCTTGGGCTGCGCCGGCGATCCCAAAGCTAAGGTCAGCAAGATCCTCCTTGGCCCCGGCTATGCCACACCGCGCATGACCGCGGAAGCCGATGTCGTCATCGGCGGGG
>OKRF01000366.1 GCA_900290315.1 Candidatus Sulfopaludibacter sp. SbA3
CTGGGCGGCCGCAAGTCCACCGCCACTACCAAGGGATCGCCCACCACCCGGCTTATCCTGGAACAGTTCGGCCTGCTGCAATACTTCGAGCACGTGCAGGGCACCGACGGTTTCCCCTGCAAGCCCGCGCCCGACGTGATCTTCACCGCGTTGGCCGCACTCGGTGCCCGCCCTGAAGATTGTCTCTTTGTTGGCGACTCCCCCGCCGACATGGAAGCCGGCCATCGCGCCGGAGTCAAGACGTGCGCCGTCCGCTACGGCTACGGCAAAGACGAAGAGATGGCCCGCTTCGCCCCCGATTACTGGATCGACGACCTGCGCGATCTGGCGTCGTAATTTCTTGACTCGACGAGGCCTTTCGTAGTAACGTCTTCGTATACACCCGGTAGGAGACGCAACCATGCGGATGTTCGCTGTTAGTGCCCTGCTTTGCAGCGCAGCGTTCGGCCAGTCTCAGAGCGCCGAGGCGCCGGTTACGTTTGAAGTGGCATCGATCAAACCTGCGGCGCTGCTCAACGCTTCCCGGTGCAGTTACCGGATAGAGGGTGGGCCTGGCTGGGCCCGCCACATCCGACCCAAGCCGCGTCGTTTACCACAACATCAGCCTCGCAACGCTTGTGAGGTTGGCCCATCTCGGCAACATATACGCGTGCCGGAGCTATGTGTTGTCCGCTCCGCAATGGCTCGATTCTGAGGGATTCGAGATTGCTGCAAAACTTCCGCCGGGCACCACTTGGCCGCAACTCCGGACTATGCTGCAGAATTTGTTGGCGGAACGATTCAAACTAGTGGTCCACTCCGAACGGAAGACGATCTCGGCTTACGCGCTGGTAGTCGGCAAGAATGGTCCGAAGTTCAGAGAGTCTGCGGAGGATCCCGCTCCGTCAGGGAGCGGCGACACCGGAGCGCCCGCAGGCCGGGCTAAAGTGACCGTGGATACGGAGGGTTTCCCCGTTCCCGCCCCTCCAGGTTCACGGATCATAACGAGAAACGGCCGTACACGCATGCAGCAACTAAAGATCGATATGGCGACTCTTGCCAGACAATTGACCAACCAACTGGGCAAGCCCGTGACGGATGCGACTACGCTCAAGGGAACCTATGATGTCACGCTCAGTTGGGCGGCCGATTCAGCCGTCACGACGGCTAGCGATCCGGCTCCAGACCTTTTCGCCGCACTGGAGCAGCAACTGGGGCTCCGGCTGGAGGCATCCAAGACAACCATTGAAGTGGTAGTGGTCGATCACGTGGAGAAGGTCCCCACGGAAAACTAACCGCACCGCGCAAGCAGCATTCCTAGATCCCCCACGCCGAGCCTTCGCCCCTTACTACTGGGTCGACCACCTGCTGCGACGTGCCGCTCATGACGTCACTTTCTATCCGGCAATACCCTGAAAGGGGCTCAGGAGCAACCGCCTCCTCATCAGCGAACACGCGACAAACCCCTCTGATATGATGGGAATCGCAAGCACNNATTTTTTGAAAGCCGCTGCCATTGCCGCAGGTCCGGCCGTTATCTCTGGCAGCGCGGCCAATGAAAAGATCAATATTGGTTGGATTGGCGTCGGCACCCGCGGCAATGCATCTTTGGAATGGATGCATACCGCCTGTCCCAACGACGTCGAGATCACGTCGGTCTGCGACACCTACGAGGGCTACATCGCCCGCGCCAAAGATCGCATGAAGACGATCTGGGGCACCACTCCCAAGACTTACAAGGACTACAACGACCTGCTGGCCGACAAGTCCATCGACGCCGTCTTCATCATGACCCCCGAGCACCTGCACCACAACATGGTCCTCGCGGCGATCAAAGCAGGCAAGCACATCTACACCGAAAAGCCCCTGGCCCACACCATCGAAGAGGGCTGGGACATTGTGCACGCCGCCGAAAAATCGGACCGCATCATCCAGGTCGGCACGCAGAATCGCAGCTCGACCATCTACAAGAAGGCCAAGGAAATGATCCAGAAGGGCATGGTCGGCGACGTGCACTACGTGCGCGCCTTCTGGTATCGGCTACATCATCCCGCCGGAGGCCACGCCGCAAAACACCGATTGGAACCGCTTCCTGGGTCCCGCCTCCAAGCGCGCCTGGAGCCCCGAGCGATATTTCCAGTGGCGTCTCTATTGGGATTATTCCGGCGGCATCTCCACCGACCTGCTGGTGCACCAGACCGACATCGTCAACTTCATGCTGGACAAAACGGTGCCCAAGACCTGCGTCGCCACAGGCGGCATTTACCGCTGGCATGACGACCGCGACACGCCCGATACCTTCAGCGCCATCTACGAATACGAGAACAATTTCCACATCAACTACAGTTGCTACTTCGGCAACGATCACTACGGCTACGGCGAGCAGATCTGCGGCAACGAAGGCACCATCGAAGTCATGAACCGGCAGGACCTCTATTTCACGCCGGAATCCTTCAAAGGCAAGCCCCCGGCCAACGTCGCCGCGCGCTCTCCCATCCACCTGAACGGCAAGGCCGATTTCAACGAAGGCGACGGCGCCATCAACCACTTCCGCAATTTTATCGAGTCCATCAAGGGCAAAGAAAAGCCCATCGCGCCGCCCATGGTAGGCCAGCAGGCCGCCATCAGCGGCCACATGGCCACTCTGAGCTTCAAGAACCAGAAAAAGGTAGTCTGGGACGAAGCCGCCAACAAGTATCACTTCGCATAGCGGCAATTCATGGCTGCCGCCGCCACGGCAGCGCCGCCCCGCGCTGCCTCCCGACCCGGCTGGATCATCGGCCCACTGGTAGATCTGTCGCTGGTCATCGGCAGCGCCGCCGCCGGCTATCTGTATCTGCTGCTGTACGCCGTTTTGCACGTGCCCATCACGTATCTCTGGTGGTTCTGGAGTGTAGGCTTCGATGGGACCCACATCTTCGGCACGGCCTCCCGCACCTTCTTCGATCGCGAAGCGCGCGCCCGCCACGGCAGGCTGTTTTACGGCAGCCTCCTGTTCTTTTTCGGGCTCGGTCCGGCCATGGTGCTGGCCGGTTTGAAGGGCTGGCTATACCTGCTGGTCGGGGCGTGGGCCTACTATCACGTGATCCGCCAGCACTATGGCTTCATGGTGCTGTACAAGGTGAAGAACCACGACCTTTCGCCGCTGGATAACAAGCTCGACCGCCTCTTTCTCGGCGTGACCCTGGTGCTGCCGCCGTTCCATCGATTCTTCATCCATCACCCGCAGGAGCTCGGCATCCCCTTTTCGTTCACTCGTGCCGAAACGCCTATGTGGGTATTGCTGGCCGTGACGGTTGCGCTGTATCTGGCGCGGCAGACGCAGCGCTACCGGTCCGGAGTACCCGTGGATCTTCCCAAGCTCCTGCTGTTCGCCGCCGTGATTCCGCTGCACTGGCTGACTTTCGCATACATGAGCTGGCAGGCCGCCGTACCCACCGTGACCATCGTGCACAACCTGCAGTATCACGCCCTGGTGTGGTTCCACAATCGCAACCGCTACGGCGGGCGTAAGGGTCACGGCCTCATCCCTTCAGCCGTGAGCCGTAGCCTGCTGGTCTACGCAGCGGTGGCGCTGGTCTTCAGCGCCCTCTACCGCATCCCCGGTTTCGAACTAGGCAGAGTCTCCGACCTCGCCTTCGGCCTCTTCAGCGGCTTTGGCCTGACTCACTACTACCTGGACAGCCGCATCTGGCGCGTCCGCCACGACCCCGGCTTGCGAGAAGCGCTCCAACTGGGATAGGCGAGTATTAGCCACATTTCTCCTTGTATGCTGCGATCACGGATAGAGAGGCGTCCCTGCCTCTGATCCAGACAGGACGACCTCTCCTCTCGCTTTCGCGGCACGTGGTAGCCGAATGAAAGGAGCGGAAGGATTCGATGGATAAGTCGTGCCATCGAACTGGAGTTCTACCTCGTAATAGGGCATGATTCTCCCTTCAACCCAGATACCAATGCTGCGCCAACCGTGCGATTTGTTCTCCAGCACGCGAATCGGAAGCCGCGTAATCGAGATCTTCGTAATAAGCCTGTAAGAGTCACCCATGCGGGCCAAGACAAGAGTGGTGCAGCCGCCGCTGCCACACCACGGACCTCTAAGGTACACGATGACCTCCTGCTTTCCACCACCACTCAGGTCGACGAAAGCCGCTGAATATCGTGTCGTTTTCTCATCGCGACCAATTAAGCCTCGCAGGTAGCTCCGCAGAAACGTCTTCACCGATTCCTGGGCTGTCGCAGGCGAAGCTGGCGCCTGCAACTGCGCTTGAGCAAGACAGACAGCCACCAGAAATGCGGAGCCGGCCAGCCCAGTGGAGAAACGAGATCCTGTAATCTGTTCAGCCATAGGCAAGCCTCA
>OKRF01000123.1:0-330 GCA_900290315.1 Candidatus Sulfopaludibacter sp. SbA3
GCGCAAGCCGGTCAAGGCGGCTTCGGCGGTGGTGGCGGAGGTGGTGGTGGCCGAGGACGCGGCGGCTTCAACGGCGTGCCGTTCGTCGCGGGAGGAGGACGCGGCGGTGGCGGTGGCGGTGGTGGTTTCGGCGGCGGTGGCGGCGGTGGCCCAGTCGATCCCGGCGTCTATATGGTTCGTCTTACCGTCGGCGGCCACGTCTTGAACTCATCGGTGGACGTCCTGGAAGACATCTGGATGCGCCCACAGTAGAGCGGGAGTAGCCCCGTAGGACAGACGATCGTTTTTTGTCGTCTGTCAATTAGGGGCGGACCGCCCCGCAAGACGGGA
>OKRF01000123.1:340-4905 GCA_900290315.1 Candidatus Sulfopaludibacter sp. SbA3
AGACGATCGTTTTTTGTCGTCTGTCAATTAGGGGCGGACCGCCCCGCAAGACGGGATGAAAAACCGGCGACAAGATCGCCGGCGGTCTCGCCGCCGGTTGCAATGGCCGGCCGGCGACAAGATCGCCGGCGTTACCAACCGCCGGTTTCTCGACCCTGTCTTCTTCCGAGGGTACCTGGCGCTCAAATCCAAACAAAAAGGCCCTATAGCTCCGCTTTGCTTTGTCCGATAAGAACAATTGGAGAGCAATTCTCTGTTCATTCGCCGGGTGGCATGCTACGCGCGGCCTCGCTTGGTCCTGATCGGCCTGACCCTGGGCTGTTTTCCGGGGCGGGCTCTGGATCCCGCGCGCTTACCGTCTCAGTACTGCGCACGCCTCTGGTCCGCGAATCAGGGGTTGGCAACCAGCACTGCGTATCGAGTGAAGCAGGCGCCCGACGGGTATCTCTGGATCGCAACCGGCGTGGGCGTCAGCCAATTCGACGGCATCCGGTTCACCAATTTCGTTTCCGGAAGTACGCCGGGATACCCGGGAGGGACCACTCGCTGGGTGCTCCCCGCGCAAGATGGCAGCTTATGGGTTGCAGCCGATGGCGGCGTGGGGCACTACCAGAATGGTTTCTGGCAGACGTATAACGATGGCGATGGTCTGACGGGAAGCCGGACCAACGCCCTCGCTCAGGGCCGGGCGACCATCTGGGCGGCCACCGCCAACGGCGTCCGCTATTGGAAGAACGGGCGATTCGAAGAGCCGGCGTGGGATTCGCAGCTCCCTTCCAGCTATGTCCACCAGCTTGTGGAGGACCGGTCCGGCGCACTATGGCTGGCCACTAAGCAAGGCCTGGTGAGGGAGTATCAGGGGTCGCTTCACATCTTCACTACGAAGGATGGCTTGCGCGACGACGACGTTTCGGCGGTCTACGAGGACCGCCACGGCGTGATCTGGTTCGGCACCCACAAGGCCGGATTGGGACGATGGCGGCAGGGCCGCCTGGAACAGTTGCCACTTCATACCTGGCTCCAGACACGGGAGAATCCGGCCGTGCATTCGTTTGCCGAGGACCCGGCAGGCAGCCTTTGGATGGCGGTCTACTATGGCGGGCTGGTTCGCTTGGACGGCGATCACCCCGCTGTCTATTCTCCCAAGGAGGGACTGCCCAACGACGAGGTGTACGACGTCACGAGCGACCGCGAAGGAAACTTGTGGGTGACGCTGGCGCGGGGCGGCGGCCTGCTTCAGTTGCGCGACGGCAAGTTCCTGAACTATGGATCCAGCGAAGGCCTGTCCGGCGGAAGCGCCACCGCGGTGGCACAGGCTGGGGACGGCTCGATTTGGGTGGGAACTCCGGAAGCAGGCATTCTCCGCCTCAGCGGCCGCCAATTCAGCTACAGCGGCGTGCCGCCGGAGTTGCGGTCTGAAGCGGTGAAATGTCTGTTGACCGCGCGCGATGGCAGCCTTTGGGTGGGACTCTGGGGGTCGAAGGTGGCCAGGCTGGCCGGCGGCCAGGTCACTTACTACACGCGTGCTACAGGCGGCGCCAATGCAGTACAAACCCTCTACGAGGATCGGGACGGAAGCGTCTGGGTCGGCTATACCGCCGGCGGCGCTGCTCAAATTCGCAATGGGAAGCTCGACCCTGTGCCGCTGCCTGGATTTGGGCGCGCAACCATTTCCAGGTTTCTGCGCACGCGGGATGGCGAAATGTGGATGGCCTCACCCAGCCGCGGACTCATCCGATGGCGGGATGGCCATGCAGTCGTTCTGCCGGAGTTAGCCGGCACGATTCCCACCTGGCTGATGGAAGATCCCGAGAGTGGTCTATGGGTCGCCACTCGAGGCGACGGATTGTACTGCCTGCGCAACGGACGAGTACACCACTGGGGGAGGGAGAACGGATTGCCAGATACTCTCCTCTACAACCTTTTCGAAAGCAAGGACGGCGATCTGTGGATGGAGACCTTTTCGGGTGTCGTACACGTGCGGCGATCCGACCTATTGTCCTCAATGAACGGCGGCGCGCCACGTATCTCAGTCGAGGTCTTTGATGGCGGCGACGGATTGCGCTCCCGGGAGCCGGCGGGACAGCAGGCCCTGCAGGATCGCGATGGCAAATTATGGTTTCCCACCTTGAGCGGCATCTCGGTAATCGATCCGCTCCACATAGCCAGAAACCCGCTCCAACCGGCGATCCGTATCGAGGAAATCTCCTTCGATAGCCAGGCCGGGCGGCCCGTGGACGGAGCACGCCTGGGGCCGGGAGAAGGGTCGCTTTCGTTTCGCTACACGGCATTGAGCCTGCGTGTGCCGGAGGAGAACCGATTTCGCTACAAGCTGGAAGGACTCGATTCCGGCTGGATCGAAGCTGGCGAGCGCCGCACCGCTTATTACACCAAGGTGCCTCCCGGCAAATACCGATTCCTGGTGCAAGGCAGCAATGACGATGGGGTCTGGAACACGGCTGGCGGCGAGTTTTCATTCCTGGTCGTCCCAAAGTTCTATCAGACCGTCTGGTTCTGGATTCTGGAGTGTCTCCTCACGGCGGCCGCTCTCGGCGCAGCGGTCTGCACCTGGCATCGGGCGCGCACCCGCAAGTTGCGGCAACTCACCCAGACGCTCGAAGCAGAAGTGGCGCGGCGCACCCATGAACTGGTGAACGCAAAAGAGGCGGCGGAACACGCTGCCCGGGTGAAAAGCGAATTCCTGGCCAACATGAGTCATGAGATTCGGACGCCTATGCATGGCATTATCGGCATGACGAATCTGGCCATGGCCGCGGAAGCCAACCCGGAACAAATGCGGTCGCTGGCGATCATCCGCTCCTCCGCCAAGTCCCTGCTCGAGATTCTGAACGACATACTCGACCTCTCCAAAATAGAGGCCGGCAAACTGGAGATCACGCCGGCGCCATTCTGTCCGGCCGAACTGATCGCCGAAACGTGCCAGACGCTGCTCGCGGCGGCGAGGGAGAAAGACATCGAGATCCAATGGCAAGCTGCGCCCGGGCTTCCCGGCTACGTGGAGTGTGACGGCAGGCGGCTGCGGCAGGTCCTATTGAATCTGATCGGAAACGCTGTCAAGTTTACGGCTAGGGGAGGCGTCCGTGTAGAGATGAGTTCGCGGGACTGCGGGGGCGGAAAAGTGGAGCTGCGATGTTCGGTGTCCGATTCGGGCATCGGCATCGCGAAGAACCATCTGCAAACGATCTTCGAACCATTCCGGCAGGTCGATGGGTCGATCACCCGCTGTTTTAGCGGAACCGGCCTCGGGCTTTCGATCTCGTCGCGGCTGGTGAAGCTGATGGGCGGGCGCTTGGAGGTGGAGAGCGAAGTGGGAAAGGGAAGTACTTTCCGCTTCTTCGTGCCCGCGGAGTGTGCCGCCGCACCCGCGGCGAAGACTGTCGTGCCCAAACGGGAGCCAGGCGCGGGGGCTGGGCGTGCTTTTTCCATCCTGGTGGCGGAAGACAACCAGGTGAACCAGAGAGTGGCCAAAGCTCTGCTACAGAAACGCGGCCATCGCGTAACGGTGGTGGAGGACGGGCAACTTGCCGTGGAGAGCGCCGCGCGGGAGCGCTTCGACGTGATTCTGATGGATGTCCAGATGCCCAACGTGGACGGGTGGGAGGCCACCAGAAGAATTCGTCTGCGCGAAAACGGGTCAGGGCAGCATACCAGGATCGTCGGCCTGACGGCCCACGTCCTGGAGGAAGCGCGCGAGCAGTGCATGGCGTGCGGCATGGACGCCGTGCTGATGAAGCCGTTCGAACCCTCCAACCTGTATGCAGTGATTGAAGAGGAATGCATCCAGTGATCGGCATAGGGGCGGCGGTCACTCGCCGACCCCTGCCACACCACCGTGCGTAGGGGTCCGTACACGGCGGTTCGAGTCGGTTACGCTAACATTCCTCGAACAATGACGGAAGTCCGAGCGATTTGAAGTAAGCATTGGAAAGCCCCACCGACACGGCCTTGGCCTTCGCGAGAAACCACGGGCCGCGACCGCTGCCGGCGGTATTGCTCGCCAGCGGCTCTCGCACCCCCGTCCAACAGAGCCGCCCGGCGACGGCGCGGTGTTTTCCACTGCCGCCACAATACCGCCCTGAGTCGCAACCGGACCCAGCGGGTTAAGCCAATCAGCACCTCCGGCGTTTCGCGGCGTTTCGCAGAATCCGAAATAGCTGCGCCAGCCCCGCATATACGGTGCCAGTTCCTCCATTGTCGTCTCACTGCTGACGCCTTTGGCCCGTCGCGTGATCTCCCGGGTTCGTTGCTTCAACCGATCCAAGGCCTTCGGCGCTATCACGCGCTTGACCACTGGACCAGCCGTAAAGCTGAACCCGAGAAACTTCCGTTCCTGCGGTCGCGCCATCGCGCTACCCGTGCCTTTCGGGTCCTTCGCCTCATTTACCTTGAGCTTGAACTTTTGCGTGATGAATTGCGTAATGCTCTCCATCACCCCAGCATTCAAGAATGCCCGGATGAGTTTCAATAGCCGCTTGTCCTCAACCCGTTTGGCGATCTGACCCATCAGTTTGTCGTGATTGACTCGATCGAAGAATTTCTCCAAA
>OKRF01000123.1:4913-11943 GCA_900290315.1 Candidatus Sulfopaludibacter sp. SbA3
AAAACGTCCGGTCCCACCGCCTCTGCAGAACCTGCATCACCGCCTGCTGGATGAATCGATCCAGCACCGCAACGACTGTAAACGCGGGGTTGCGGAGCAACGTCCGGAACCCATACTTCACATCCCGCCAGACAGTTTCCACGATTGATCCTAAGACGTTCCTTTCACCATTTCGTCATATGCATTGCATGATTCGCCTTCTTCCGCTCCTTTTCGCATGGGCCGTAGTGGGCCAGTCTGCGCCTCAGGAAAGTGTGGCGGCCAGGATGCAGTCGTTCGATCGCGCGCTGGGCGTGGAGTGCACACACTGCCACGTGGCGGGCGATTGGAAGCGCGACGAAAAGCCGGAGTACGGATTCGCGCAGCGCATGATCCGAATGACCGAGGGTCTCAATGCCGGTACGCTTCGCGATCTGGGCGGCGTGACCTGCTGGAGTTGTCATCGCGGCAGCGTGAAGCCGGCCCGAATGCCGCGCGCCGGCTGGGAAGACCGATTGGCGCACCGGCCCGAAGCCATGAAACTGAGCGAGGAAGACGCGAAAAAGCCGGCCAGCGAGGTTTATGGAAACCTGCAGTTGCTGGCCAGGGCGCCGGCTGGGTCCATCCCCATGAACATGAGCATCTATGCCGCCGCGCTGGGCGTTTCCTGCGGCCACTGCCACGTGCCCGGCCATTGGGAGTCCGATGAAAAGCCCGCGAAGCGCACTGCCAGAATCATGCTCGGTATGTTCAGCGAATTCCCTAAGTACTTCGATGCATCACGGCAGCCATCGATGCAATGTTACACGTGCCATCAAGGGTCGGTGAAGCCGCAACGAATGCCCGCCGGGTGAATCCGGTGTTAACCTTTAGGGAGCCCGTTCGTCTTCGTTACAGAATGTCAAACTGGATCCTCACGCTCGTACTGTGTGCCAGCACACTCTCCGCGGCCGATAAAAAGCTTTTGAACCTGGTGCGGCCGATAAAAAGCTTTTGAACCTGGTGATGCCCGATGTCAAGGTGCTGGCGGGCGTGAACGTGCGAGGTGCGGCCGCCTCGCCGCTCGGGCGGTACGTGCTTACCCAGATGATTGAGCGGAATCAGCAGATCCAACAGGCATCCACTGATTTTGGCGTCGATCCACACAGCCTGCGGGAGATTCTGGTGGCCTCCAATTCCGCGCCCAAATACGATGCCGGAATCGCGGTGGCGCGCGGCAGTTTTCATCCGCCGGCGGTGATTGCCAAAGCTGTGGAACACGGAGCCGTCACCGAGATGTACAAAAACGTGACCCTGGTGACCGATTCCAAACATGGCTTGGGATTGGCGTTCTTAGGCTCGAACCTGCTGATCACGGGCGACCTGCCCAGCGTGAAGAATGCCATCGATCGCGCTCTGGCGCCCTGGGCCATGCCCGCACCGCTCTCCGCGCGAATCGCCCAGTTGAGCGCGGCCGATGACGCCTGGGTGATCTCCACTGTCTCCGCGGCCACACTGCTTCCTACCTCGACCGCCACAGCGGGGACGGCACGAGGTGTTTCGCCGGCGAGCGTCCTGCAGAATGTGCAGCGCATGTCCGGCGGCGTGAAGTTCGGCAAGCTGGCCACGGTCAACGCGCTGGCGCAGGCCGATACTCCCGAGATGGCCCAACTGCTGGGCAACACCGTCAAGCTGATGATGAATCTTTTGCAGGCGCAGGCCAAGCAACTGGCGCCGGAATCGGCGCAGAGCCTGGTGGTGGATCCGGAGGGCAACCTGCTGAACCTCTCTTTTCACCTGACCGATCCCGAGTTCCGGAATCTGTACAAGCTGGTTTCGGGATCTTCCAGGGTGGCGGGCACTCCCAAAGCGGAAAAGAAAATGTAACGCAACCGCGGTCGTAGCCATGGTCGCGATAGTGCCGATAGTCGCGCGCTCTTTATGGATGTAGACCGATTTCCTTCATCTTCGCGGCCCATTGCCGGTCGTGATAGGAGCGTGTGGGCGGCTTGCCGTGGGTCTGCTGCCATACGTGGGCCATTTCATGGGCGAGGGTTGAGACNNAAAATACCCTCGGGCGCGGGCGTGGCGCTGCAAAGTCACCAGCACCTGCGGCAGGGAAGAGTCGAACAGTTCCGCGTTGAAAGAATCGTAAGCCTTCTGAAAGGCGCGGTATTCGGTCGGGGGTGTTAGGGATCGACGGAACGAAAAACGGGGTTAAGGTAACGCGAAATATGCAAACCGCGTTCGCCCCACATCTCGGACAATGAATTTAAGGATGCATTTCGGCGGGAACGTGAACACGCCGCACCCTGATTTTACTTTCATCCCTGCGGGCCTGCGCGAGGTCATAGGCGAGCTGCATGCGCAACCACGTCTCTGGCGTACTGCCGAAGGCCTTGGCGAGCCGAAGGGCCATTTCCGGACTGATGCCCGGCCTGCCGTTAACCACCTTCGTAAGGGTCTGGCGGGTCACGCCGAGCACCTTCGCGCCTTCAGTCACGGACAGGCCCAAAGGCTCCAGACATGCGTTTTTTGCGCTACGGCCGGGGTGCGGGGGATTTTTCATAGGCATGACTTTTCTCCTTCGTGCCGCTAGTGGTAGCCGGTCAGTTCAACATCAAAAGCATCGGTTCCCTCAAAACGAGAAATCATCCGCCAATTCGCCCTTACTGTAACAGCCCAAAACCCCTTGAGTTCGCCCTTCAGCGGATGCAGGCGATAACCGGGAAGGGCCATGGCCCGCGGCGTATCGGCCTCATCAAGCCGCGCCAGAACTTCTACAACCGTGTCCACCAGGTCTGGCCGAATCCCGCTGCCGTCGTCACGTTCGTACAGCCTGCCCCCGGTATCGATGAAGGGGGATGGCCCATGACACTCATTGCCGGTTTGCGTGTTCCTGGCGCCAGGTGGCTTTCATGCCCTGAATTTCAAGCTGCGCCTGGTCGCCGTCGATCAGTTCGCCACGTTCGGCTTGCGAATAGCCTTCCTCGATGTGCTGACGCGTTTGAAGCTTGTCGCCAGCGGGAGAGTCCTTCTTCATTCCCGGCCTCTCAAAATCGTGGCCATCACACGCGGTCTGCCCGCACCTATAAAAGCGTCTTTCGTGAGCGCCGGGTTATGCCGGATGAAGACACGTTCACGTAGAGCTTCGTCACGGCTTTGGTGCTGAACCGAATACCGCGAAATGCTCTTTGGCGGCCTGGTAGATCTCCATGCCGTGCCCCGCGCCGGCGCGGAATAACGCGGGCTGAAAGGGTCGCAGATCCGGTTCGCCCGCCATTACCGCGAAGACGCCGGGCTGCGCCAGCTTGGAGCAGATCTTGGTCATGTACCCGTATTCATCGGCCAGCCCCACTTCCGCCGACAGGTATTTCAGCGAGTACAAACGCGGCGCCGGACCATCCTCCAGCGCACGCAAATCGGCCAGTTGCTGTAAGGCCGTCTCCACTTCCGGCGGCACCAGGGAAGGATCGTTGCGCGCCAGCCACGTCTGGAAAGATTCGAACGTGTCGATGCCATCGGCCACGCGATTCAGGGCGAAGCGCCGCGCGTTCGCTTCGGATTGCAGCACATACTGCGTGTAGATGTTCAGTTCCAGAAGATTGCGGCACGCCCACGCCAGCAGGCTGGTGGAGTATTTGAGGCCCAGCTTCAGGTGGCGATACCCGTCCGGCGCGGCCTCCAGCAGCGCCACCAGGACATCGCGAAACCACGGGGCCGGCGATGGCGATTCGCGTACTTCCGCGGCGAAGGCGCGCACCACGCCGAAAGCTTCGTCGAGTGCCTCGATATCCTCGGGTTCGATCATAGGTCTCTCGTTCTATCATAGGGTTTTCCCTCCAGGAGGCTCTTGCATGCGTGTAGTTGCCCGGCTTGGCGCGGGTGGTTTGGCGGTGGCAATCACTCTGGCGGCGCAAACTGTTTCGCCGGCTCTGCTTGGCGGACTTCAGTGGCGCAGTATCGGGCCCGCCGCCACCGGCGGACGCATCGCCGATATCGCCGTTGCCAAAGCGCCCGGAGAGCCGCTCGCCATCTTCGCCGCCACCACGTCGGGCGGCCTCTTCAAGAGCGTCAACGAAGGCGTCTCCTGGATTCCCGTTTTCGATCGCGCGGGCGGCATGATGTCCCTCGGCGCCGTGGCGGTGGCGCATTCCAATCCTGCCATCGTGTGGGTGGGGACGGGCGAAGCCGATAACCGGCAAAGTTCTTCGTGGGGCGACGGCGTCTACCGCTCACTCGATGGCGGCGCCACGTGGCGAAAGATGGGGCTCGATGAGACGCGCCACGTCGGCAAGATTGTCATTCACCCCACCGACCCAAATACCGTGTACGTTGCTGCCGTGGGCCACCTGTGGGGCTCCAACGCCGAACGCGGCGTCTACAAGACCACCGACGGAGGCATGACCTGGTCCAAGGTGCTGTACAAGGACGAAAACACAGGCGCCATCGATCTGGCCATGGATCCCAAGGATCCCAACGTGATCTTTGCAGCTATGTATCAACGCCAGCGCAAGGGGTGGGGTTACAACGGAGGCGGGCCTGGCAGCGGCCTCTATCGCACCACCGATGGCGGCGCTCACTGGACCGAGCTGCGCAAGGGACTGCCCGACGTGGAGAAGGGCCGCATCGGCCTGTGCATCTTCCCCGAGGATCGCCGCATTGTGTACGCCATCGTAGAGGCCGATCCACCCACCGGCGGCCGCGGCGGGCGGGGAGGCGGAGCGGGTGGCGAAGCGGCCGCTGGCGCGCAATTGGGCGGCGTGTTCCGCAGCACCGATGGCGGCGAGACCTGGGAACACATGAGCGGACTCAATCCGCGGCCCTGCTACTACAGCCGCATCTATGTCGATCCCAAGGACCCCACGCGCGTCTACCTCCTGGGTTCCAACCGCGGCTTCTACGTTTCCGCCGACTCCGGGAGGAGCTTCCGCGATGTATTCAGCAACGTGCACGGCGAAGACCACGCCCTCTGGATCAACCCCGAGAACACCAATCACCTGGTGATTGGCGGCGATGGCGGCGTTTCCATTTCCTACGATCACGGCCTCACCTGGCTGTTTCGCTTGAACCTGCCGATCGGGCAGTTTGAACCTGCCGATCGGGCAGTTCTATAACATCGCGGTCAACAATCAGGAGCCGTTTCTGGTGTGCGGCGGACTGCAGGACAATGGCAACTGGTGCACGCCCAGCGCTTCGCGTATCAGCCATGGAATTTCCTTCAAGGACGCTTTCAACATCGGCGGCGGCGACGGTATGCAGAGCGTCTTTGAAGGCGACGATCACACCCTGCTGGTGAGTTCGCAGAACGGATCCACCGTGCGGCTGGATCTGGACAACATGGAGGCGCAGACCATCGGGCCGGTGCCCGCTTCGGAACGGGGCCAGCCCGGCTACCGCTGGTATTGGACGACGCCGCTCATCGTATCGGCCTTCAACGCCGACGTGATCTACACGGGCGCCAACCTGGTTTTCCGCTCACAGGACCGCGGTATGAGCTGGCAGGCCATCAGCGGCGATCTCACCGCCAACATCGACCGCGACAAACTCACCATGATGGGCGCGCCCATTCCGCCGCACGCCCTTTCGCGCAATGACGGCCAAGCGAATTTCAGCGCCCTGACGGTGATTGCCGAATCGCCGCTCGATCGCAACCTGCTCTACACCGGCGCGGACGATGGCAGCTTACACGTAACTCGCGATGGCGGCGCGCATTGGAGCCGCCTGAATGTACGCGGGCTGCCGCCCATGCTCAACATCAGCGGGATCGCCCCATCGAAGTTCGCCGCGGGCCGTGTGTACCTCACCGCCGATGGCCATTTCAACGATGATTACCACCCCTACGTTTTCGTCAGTGAAGACTACGGCCGATCCTGGAAGCCCATGGTGGACGGGCTGCCGCAGACTTCCGTGCATCGCATTCGCGAGCATTCCAGCAACGCGAATTTCCTGGTAGTAGGCACCGAGGAGGGCGCGTACGCTACGCTCGACCGCGGGGCGCACTGGTTCACGCTGGGCGCCAACCTGCCTCCCGTCCCCGTCTACGATCTGGTGTTTCAGAATCGCGACGAGGCGCTGGTGCTGGGCACGCACGGCCGCAGCATCTGGATTCTGGATCATGCCGGCGCGCTCGCGGAGTTAACGCCGCAGACGCTGCAGACCGGCGCTCTGTTCGCCATTCCGCCGGCGTACCATCAGAACATCTACGGCGGACAGTTCTGGTTCGGCGCAGGCGAATTCTTCGCGCCGAATCCCCCGCTGGGCGCAGTCCTCACTTATTATCTGCCGCAGGGCTCGGCGAACGTGCTGATCTCGGTGGCCGACGCTGCGGGCAAAACCATAAAAACCATGCGCGGGCCGGGGACCATCGGAATGAATCGGACCTGTTGGGACCTGCGGCAGGCTCCCGCGCTGGCGAGCGGACCCGTGGCGTCCGGGTGTAGCGGCGGTGGGGGTGGAGGCCGCGGGGGCGGTACGGGCCCGCTGGTGCTTCCCGGCAAGTACACCGTGACCGTGACACCGCAGGGCGGTGCGCCCATGCAGAGCGAAGTGACGGTGCTGGCCGATCCACATTTCAAAATCACCGACGCCGGCCGCACTGCGCACCATACCGCCGTGATGAGCGCATACTCCCTGCAGGAACAATTGGCCGCGGCGGGCAGCGCCGCGCAGAGCCTGGCGCTCCAGACTACGGAGATGCGCAAATTGCCGGCATCGGGTGAACTCGCCGCGTTGGACAAAGTCTCCTCTGCGGTCACGCGCCTGCAGGTCGAGATCTCCCGCGCGCAGCAATCGGCAGCGCGCCTGGAGTCTGTCATCGACGGCTACCCGGGATTACCCACCGCGGTGCAGATGCGCGAATTGGATTGGGCCTGGGAAGACGCCGCCAAGACGGTCACTGAGTTGAATCGCGTCTTGCGCGAGGACGCCCCCGCGCTTTACAGCCCAGGCGGCGCGTGGAAGCCGATTCCGCCGGTGGCGGTCCCCGCACGAGGGAACTGAACGGGGGGCGAGGCAAGACCGGCCGACTGGGTAACGCCGGCGATCTTGTCGCCGGTACGGCGAGCGAAGC
>OKRF01000123.1:11953-12191 GCA_900290315.1 Candidatus Sulfopaludibacter sp. SbA3
GAAGCGAGCCGCACACAACCCCGGCCCGCCGGCCCCTCCCGTGTTTTTCGACCCTGTTGGGTCGCCCGCACGCGGGCCACGATAGGTATGAAAATGGGCGAGATTTTCGAGGGTAGCACGGGTTTGCGGCGGCGCCGCGGCTCGGGATTTTCGCGAGAGTCGGCTGATGAGGCGAAGGCTCACCCGGCGGGATGAAAATGGCTGGAAAACGCGTCGGGATTTCGCGAAGGGGCAAATT
>OKRF01000018.1:0-3156 GCA_900290315.1 Candidatus Sulfopaludibacter sp. SbA3
TATCGCGGGAAGGGAGTTCCACCTTCCGGTCCGTACCAGTCATATTCCACCGTCTGACCCCGAATGCGCCAGCGGCCCGGCGTGGTGGTGTCCATCCAGTCGAGTGGTTCGGCCGTCTCCTGCGGCGTTGCAGCGGCAGCGAAGGCGCGCTGGATGGCCTGCTTTGATTCGGCGTTCAGCGCTTTCGGATCGGGCGAAACGAACAGCGCGGTTCCACTGCGCGCTACCAGGTCCAGCCATCTGGCGGTCAAGTCCCAGGAGACCTGCGGGGTGACCGGCGCACAATCGGCGTCGAGGTCGAAGAAGGCCCGATGCTGGGGCGCGCGGAATGCCAGGGTGTTGACGCCCATACGCCGCGTGCGGTGAAAATCGCGGCCGCTGGTGTCATCGCCGGTACGCTGAAGCTCAAACAATCCGGCGGCCAGATGGCCGAAGGTGTTGCAGCCCAGGATCGACGCGCTGCCGGCCGCTTCGCGAATGGTGCGATACAACGCGAGGGTCACTTCGGCATTGGTCCTGCTGCGATCGGCGAAATGCCAGCCGGCGTCGGTCAAGTCCGCACCCATGCCGGAGCCCCAGCGGCCCATCAGGTCGAAACTGGTGTAGTCGTGCTTGATCAGTTCGAACCCCCAGGACGACATCCGGTGAATGTCCTGACGCACGATCTCGAGCATTTCAGGGACGGTGGGATCCATGATGCTGTTTCGCGCGCCGGCGCGGGCACGCAGCCGCGCGCTCTCCGGGACTGCGGCGGTGGTGAAGAGCGGGCGCAGCCAGATGCCCGGCCGAACGCCTTGCTGCGTCATCGCCGCCGCTAGCGCGGACATATCGGGAAACCGTTGGTTGCCGCGTTCCCAGGGACCCGCGGTGTTGGTGATACTCCAGCCATCGTCGATCACCATGAAGGGCCGGTTCCTGCNNCATGGCGCCAGTTCCGCCATCAGACTGGTATCGCGCTGTATATCGGCGGCAGAACAGTTGCGGCCATAAGCGTAGTACCAGTTGTTGCCGCCATAAACAGGCGCCGGGACCAGCCGGGGATGATCGCACAGGGCACGGCAGAAGCGGCGCGCGGACGCGAACGGTGTTTCGCCAGTGAGGCCGCGGTGTGTCCGGATAGTGGCGGCTTCCAGTTTCCGCTCCCCCAGGCGAACAGCGCCGCCGCCATTGCGCAGATCGATCCATAAGGAGATGCCTGCGGGATCCACCTGCCAGAAGGCGAAGGACGAGCAACCGGTGGCGACGCCATAACCGTGAGTGGCCTGGCCATCGAACGCCAGAAAGTACCAGGGCAGGACGCGCTCGCCGAGTATGCCGCGCCATTCCAGATCGCCGTAGCTGCGCTCCCACTGGTCGTTCAGGATACGCCAACGCTCGGGCACATTCGCCTTCCAGCGCAGACGAAGGCGCATCACTGCCGCGTCTGGCGCCGCAATGCGGACCGGCACGTTCGACCCAACCGGCTCGGCTTCGAGCGAGATCCCTGTCGCCGTCCATTGGCGGCCGTCCCGGGCCAGCACGACAGTCTCGTTTTCCAGGAATGCGGCCGCAGAGTCCGGGGGCCGCAGGATATCGACGTATCCATCGGAGCGCGGTGTGGTTTGGGCCACCGCTACAGCAGGGAGGCCCGCCGACAGCGCCATCAGACTGCGCCGGGAAATGGCTTTTTTATGCACAAATCCATTCTCCCAGGTGTACACTGATCACGAAACACTCAGAGGTGCACCATGCGGATTACCGTACCCTGCATCGCCGTGGGAATCGCCATGCTCGCCCCGGCCGCGATGAACGCAGCGTCTTCCGGAGCCAGGCTGCTGCTGTACGTGGACAACAGCCTGGGCGATGACATTACGGTCATCGACCTGGGCACGTTCAAGATCGTGGACACCATCAAAGTGGGCAACCAGCCTCATGCGCTCTGCGCACCTGCCGACGGGCGAAGGCTCTTCACCACGATCGAATCGGAAAACAATCTCAAGACGATCGACACCATCACAGGCAAACTTATCGGCACCATCCCGGTGACCGGCAAGCCCAACGAATGCGCCGCCACGCCGAATGGCCGGTTTGTAGGCGTACCCATTCGCGACGGAGACAGCGTGGACATCGTCGATACCATCCTGAAGAAGGTGGTGAAGGTGCTCCCGGTGAAGACACCGCACAACTGCTTCAACAGCGGAAACGACAACGACCTGTATGTCTCGTCGATGGGGAGCAACGAAATCGACGTGATCGATCTGAAGAAGATGGACTACTCCGCGCGGATTCCGACCGGTGGTATTCCGCGCCCCTATGCGGTATCGGATGACGAGAAGTCCCTGTATACCGCACTGACCAATCTGCACGGATTTGTCATCTCCGACATTCCCAACCGCAAAGTCATCGAGCGGGTAGAACTGCCGCCGGCGCCGCCGCTCGACTGTCCTCTGGAAGTGAACACTCCCACGCATGGGCTGGCGCTGACACCGGATGGCAAACAGCTTTGGGTCACCAGTCTCGCCGATGGCGGCGTGTATGTTTATGACGTGGCTACCAAGAAGACTGCGGCGATGATTCACGTCGGCAAGTGCCCCAACTGGATTGCCTTTTCGCCAGATGGCAAGTACGGCGCGGTGAGCAACAGCGATAGCAACGATTGCTCCATCATTGACGCTCACACGCAACGTGAAGTGGCGCGGGTAAAGGTGGGGAAGGGCCCGAAGCGAGTGCTGGTGGTGCGCGTGCCGGCCGGTTGAGGGGCGTTGGGGGTTGGGTGCGCTTCGCGCGTCTGTTTTTGTTGTCTCTTCTAAGTTGTCAAAGATCGGTAGCGGTGGACGGTGAAAAATGACTCAGGCAGCCTTGCGGAGGGGCTGCTTGGCGGCCGCGAAGTGCTTTTTGGCGTCGGCGAGGCGGCGATTGTGGGTGACCATGCGAGCGATTTCGGAGAGCGAAAAACCAAACTGCGGGGGTAGGGCTTCGGGCGGGAAGTCGCGTTCCGGGTGGTAGGCTTCTCCTTGGCTGGCAGCGTATTGCGCGAGCACGGTGGCCTCTTCGACGACCTTTTCGAGGGCGGCTTGGCGCTCGACTTGCAGTTCCTTGAGCATCTTCATGTTGCGTTCCATGCGCCGGTGGATGCGGCCTTCGTAGAGGGACATCAGGTTGAGGTTTTTGGCTTCG
>OKRF01000018.1:3166-3433 GCA_900290315.1 Candidatus Sulfopaludibacter sp. SbA3
AACGGAAGAGGCGCCATTGGTCGTCGGCGATCAATTGGGCGAGTTTCTTCTCGATATCGCCTTGCACGGCCAGGGATGCGAAGACCTCCTGGCAGTGTTTGGTGTAGGCCATCTCGTCGGATGGCGTCATGATGAGGACTTGGCCTGTCAGGCCGTGTCTGTATGCGTTAAAGGCGCGAGGGTCGCGCTTTGTGTTCGTTGTGGGATCGATCGCTTCTGCGAACATAGTCACCTCACTCAAGGTGTATCATGCCGACTTGGAGCTAC
>OKRF01000144.1 GCA_900290315.1 Candidatus Sulfopaludibacter sp. SbA3
ACCAGGGTTCCCACTGCTCCCGCTTACATGCGGGGCATGGTGAATGTCCGTGGGCAGGCGACCCCGGTGGTGGATTTTCGTTTGCGGTTCGGTCTGCCGAAGGGAAGCGACACGGTGCACACGCGCATCATCGTCATGGAGTTGATATTGAATGGCGAGGCGACGGTGCTGGGCGGAATCGCCGACAGCGTGCATGAAGTGATCGAACTGGAACCGGCCAGCATCGATCCGCCCCCGCGAATCGCCATGCACTGGAGGGCGGAATTCATTCAGGGGATGGGCCGCCGCGGGGACGCGTTTCTCATCATTCTGGATGCCAACGCGATCTTCTCTTCCGAAGAGCTCACCCTGGTCAGGGATGCGGCTCCCCAGGCTGAGGAATGCGCGACCGCCCTTTAGCGCGCCGGGAAACGGGTTTGCCAAATGACAAGATCCCACGTGGCCGTTGCGGAACTGCTGGGCGACCCGGTCGAGCTTTCACCGGCAAGCTTCGCACGCTTTGCAGGTTTCGTCACCAGTGAACTGGGCATCAAGATGCCCGAGTCGAAGCTAACTCTGGTGCAGAGCCGGCTGCTGCGGCGCGTCCGCGACCTGCGGTTGGGGTCGCTGGAGCAATATGCCGAATACTTCTTCGCCGGCGCAAATAGCCAAGAGCGCGAGCACTTCATCAACGCGATCACGACGAATAAAACCGACTTCTTTCGCGAGCCCGAGCATTTCACTTACCTCTACGATACGGTACTGCCAGCGGCGAGCCGTGCTTCGTTCCGCGGCCGCACGCGCTTCACAGCGTGGTCCGCGGGATGTTCCTCCGGCGAGGAACCCTATACTCTGGCGATGGTGCTTGCCGAATACTCCAGCAGCCAGTCGGGTTTTGACTTTGCGATTCTAGGCACCGATATTTCAACGCATGTGCTGGCTGCGGCGAGAAACGGGATTTATCAGGAGCCGCAGATTCTGCCGATTCCACCGGAACTCCGGAAAAAGTACCTGCTCCGCAGCCGGGGCCAGGGGGAACCGCTTGTCCGCGTGGCGCCCGAACTGCGAAAGAAGATCAGTTTCCACCAGTTGAACTTCATGGCCGGCGATTATGCGATCAGGGACACCTTTGACGTCGTCTTTTTCCGCAATGTGATGATCTATTTCGACAGGCGCACTCAGGAGACAGTCATCCACAAAATCTGCCGCAATCTCGCGCCCGGGGGATACCTGTTCGCGGGCCACTCGGAATCGCTCGCGGGGCTGGATATCCCTGTAAAGCCTGTCGGAACTTCCATCTATCGCAAGCCTTCATGACAGAGACTATGCCTACGCTTGCCAAAATCAAAGTACTGATTGTCGACGATTCCGCTTCGGTCCGTCAGGTTCTGAAAGAGATTCTGGAGTCGGACCCCCAGATAGAAGTCATAGCGGTGGCGCCGGATCCCTACGTGGCCGTGGAACGGATCAAGAAGGAAACACCGGACGTAATCACTCTCGATATTGAAATGCCCCGGATGGATGGGCTGACCTTCCTCGAAAAGATCATGAGCCAGCATCCCATCCCCGTCGTCATCTGCTCGACTTTGGCTGGAGAAGGCTCCGACTCCGCCCTGGCGGCGCTGGAAAAGGGTGCTATCGACATCATCGCCAAGCCCAAGCTGGGGGCTAGAGAGTTCTTCGAGGAGTCGCGGGTGAAGATATGCGATGTCGTGAAATCGGCTGCGCGTGCCCGAATCTTGAAAAATCGGGCCAGGCGGTTGCAGACGAGCCCCAAACTCACCGCGGACGCCGTACTGCCCAAGCCCACTTCACATGCTTTGATTCGGACCACGGAGAAAGTGGTAGTGGTAGGAGCCTCTACTGGGGGGACCGAAGCTCTGCGTGAATTTCTCGAGGCCATGCCGCTGGATGCGCCGGGGATTGTGATTGTTCAGCATATGCCCGAAGAGTTCACCGCGCGTTTTGCCGAACGGCTCGACAAGACATGCCGCATCACGGTGAAAGAGGCCGCCAGCAACGATTCGGTGATCCGCGGCCATGCGTTGATCGCACCTGGGAATCATCATCTTCTGCTGAAGAGCAGCGGTGCCCGGTATTACGTCGAAACCAGGGAGGGGCCGCTGGTCAGCCGGCACCGGCCCTCCGTGGATGTGTTGTTCCGCTCGGCGGCGCGGTATGGCGGAAGGAACGTGATCGGAGTCATTATGACCGGAATGGGTGACGATGGCGCCCGCGGAATGCTGGAGATGAAGCAGGCTGGAGCGTTCAATATCGCGCAGGATGAATCGACCTGCGTGGTCTTTGGAATGCCGGCGGAGGCAGTCAAGACAGGTGGAGTGGATCGGGTTCTGCCGCTTGGCGCCATTGCATCCGAGGTGGTGCGGCTGTGTCACTGAGCGGAGGGGAATCCGGATGAATCAGACAATTCTTGCAGTGGACGATTCGGCAACGGTCCGGCAGGTAGTAGCCTTTACGTTGCAGGGCGCCGGCTACAACGTGATCCAGGCGAAAGACGGAAAAGACGCGCTGGCAAAGGCCGTCGAGCCTTTGAGCCTGGTCATTACGGATCTGAACATGCCGGTGCTGGATGGTATCGGACTCATTCAGCAATTACGCGCCCACCCCACGTTCAAATACGTGCCCATTGTGGTTCTGACTACGGAATCCGATACGGTCAAAAAGCAAGCCGCCCGCTCGGCCGGCGCGACCGGTTGGATCGTCAAGCCATTTAACCCGGAGCAGTTGGTGGCCGTAGTTAAAAAAGTGTTGGGGTAGCGCTCAGTGAAAATCGTGCGATGCCGGCGCCGCTCCCTGGGGCAGCCCCGCAATGCGTGCGGCTTTTACGGAAATCACACCGTCCAGATTCTGCAGCACACCTTCGATCAGAAGAAACCGCTCTCCCAGCACCGTAAGCTTATAGCGGTCGAACGTATCGGGGGTGATGATTGCGTTCATGATGCCGGTTTCATCTTCCATGCTCAGGAACACGAACCCCTTGGCGGTGCCGGGCCTCTGGCGCACAATCACCGACCCGGCGATGCGCACGCGGCGGCCGTTGCGCACCTGTGCCAGGTCGCTGGCCCGCTTCACTCCCAGAGCATCCATCTCCGTGCGCCGGTGCGCCATGGGATGCCGGCCCACAGTCACCCCGGTGCCGCGATAATCGGCCCACAGGCGCTCCTCGATCTCCATCGCGCGCAAAGGCGAGGGCCCGGTCTCCTCCAGCGGCTCCAGCAGCTGACCCACCGGCAGAATGGCCCGCTGCGCCTGCCACAACGCATCCCGCCGATGCAGTTGATCCAGCGAATTCAGCGCGCCAATCTCCGCCAGGCGATTGATTTCGTCCCGGCGTAGATCGCGCACGCGCAGTGCCAGGTCGTCCACACTGCTGAACGGCCGCAGCGCCCGCGCCTGCAGAATCGCCTGCGCCGCCTGCTCGCGCAGTCCGCGGGCGTAGCGCAGGCCTAAGCGAAGGCAGCGCCCCTCAATCGTGCAGTTCCAGTCCGATACAGCAACATCTACCGGCAGCACGCGCAGCCCGTGCCTTTGCGCGTCTTTAATCAAAATTGCCGGCGCATAGAATCCCATGGGCTGATTGTTCAGCATGGCGCAGGTGAAAGCCGCCAGGTAGTGGCACTTCAGATAGGCGCTGGCATAAGCCAGCAGCGCAAAACTGGCGGCGTGCGACTCGGGAAATCCGTACAGCGCGAACGCCGTTATCGAGCGCACAATGGCCTCCTGCGCTTCCCCCCGGATGCCGTTCCGCTCCATGCCCGCACGCAGTTTCACCTCGATCTCCGCCATGCGCTTTTCCGAACGCTTGAATCCCATGGCGCGCCGCAACTCTTCCGCTTCGCCTCCCGTGAAACCAGCCGCGATCATGGCCATCTTGAGCAACTGCTCCTGAAACAGCGGAACGCCCAGAGTGCGGCGCAACACCGGCTCGAGCGACGGGTGCAGGCAATCCGGCCTCTCCCTGCCCTGCCGCCGGTTCAGATAAGGATGCACCATCTTGCCCACAATGGGCCCGGGCCGGATGATCGCCACCTGCACCACGATGTCGTAAAAACTGCGCGGCCGCATGCGCGGCAGCGAGGACATCTGCGCGCGGCTCTCCACCTGAAACATCCCGATCGTGTCGGCCGTCTGCAGCGCGGCGAAGACGGCCGGATCGTTCTGCGGCAGGTGCGCCAGGTCCACCTCTTCGCCGTACGTTTCGGGAATCCGCTTGAGGGTCTCTTCGATCACCGCCATCATCCCCAGCCCCAGCAGGTCCACCTTGATGATCCCCATATCGGCGCAGTCTTCCTTGTCCCACTGCACCACCACGCGGCCGGGCATGGTGGCCGGCTCCAGCGGCACCACCGAATCGAGTTGTCCCTGGCAGATCACCATACCGCCGGAGTGCTGGCCCAAGTGGCGCGGCAGGTCTTGCGCCATGCGGTACAGCTCGAAAAACTTGCGCACTTTCGGATGGCTTAAATCGAGCCCCGCGTCCTTGAATTGTTTTTCGGTGGTCTCTTTGGGGTCTTTCCATTCCCACGTGCGGGCCAGGCTGCTGAGGCGCTCCAGCGAACTGATTTCGAACCCCAGCGCCTTGCCCACTTCGCGCGCCGCGGACCGGCCTCGATAGGTGATCACGTTGGCGGTCATGGCCGCGCCCAGCTTGCCGAAACGCTGGTAGACATGCTGGATGACGCTCTCGCGCTTATCGCCGCTGGGCAGGTCGATATCGATATCGGGCCATTCGCCGCGCTCTTCGGAGAGGAAGCGCTCGAAGAGCAGGTCCATGGCCACCGGGTCGACCGCGGTGATCTCCAGGGCGTAGCAAACCGCGCTGTTGGCGGCCGAGCCGCGCCCCTGCGCCAGAATATCGTTCTCGCGGCAGAAGCGCACAATGTCCCAGACAATCAGGAAATAGCCCTCCAGTTTGAGCTTTTCGATGAGCGCCAGTTCGCGCTCAATTTGACGGCGAGCCCGTTCGTGATAAGGCTGGTAGCGGCGATGTGCGCCTTCGTCCACGCGCTTGCGCAGGAAGCTGGCCATGGTCTCGCCGGGCGGCACGGGATAGCGCGGGAATTCGTAGCCCAGGTCGGCCAGAGTGAATTCCAGGCGCGAGGAGATTTCGAGCGTGCGCGCGATGGCGCCAGGCAGGTCGGCAAAGAGGCGGGCCATCTGGGCGGGCGTTTTCACGTGACGCTCGGAATTGCGCTCCAGCAGGCGTCCCGCGGTGGCTAGCGTGACTTTGTTGCGCACGCAGGTGAAGACATCCAACAACTCCCGCTGCGGCGGAACGGCGTAGGCCACGCCGTTGGTGGCCACCACCGGGATGCCGAGGCTTTGCGCGCGTTCGGCGATAGCCTGGTTGCGCGCCTCCTCTTCGCGGTTGTAGTGGCGCTGCAATTCGGCATAGACGTTGTGCCGGCCGAAAATCTCCAGCAGCTTCTCGCCAGGATGGCGCGTCAGGCAAATCAGGCCTTGGGAAAACTCCGCGAGCTCCTCCAGTGTGGCGGCGCCTTCGCCCTTCTTCGCCCGCAGTTTCATGCGGGTCACCAGGCGGCACAGATTCTGGTAACCTTCACGCGTGGCCACCAGCAGCGGATAAGAAACACCGTTCGTACAGGTGATTTCCGAACCGATGTGCGCGTGCACCCCCGCCTTCTTTGCCGCCATGTGGAAGCGAGGAGCGCCATAAACACCGTTGCGATCCACCAGAGCCATGGCAGGCATCTGCAATGCGGAACATGCCCCCGCCAACTCTTCCGGCACGCACCCGCCCTCCAGAAAGCTGAACGCCGACCGGGCGTGAAGTTCCACATAAGACTCAGTCATTTTCATTCACCGCGGAGGCGCGGAGACGCGGAGGAAGACGCGGAGAAAAGCTGAGGAAAACAAACGGAGATGGCATTGCCTCAGCTTTTGCCTTCCTCCGCGTTTTCCTCCGCGCCTCCGCGGTGAAGTCAATTCCCCTAGTCATACGAACCATCCACGAACCACCCCTGCGGGTCGCAATACAAACGATACAGCGCCCCGTCGGACAGAGCGATATCCCACTCGTCGCGCGACCACGAATCGCGAGTCCACCAATCCCCCGACGTCCGCCAGGGCCCCGCGAACTCCAGCACCTTGCCGCGAATCCCTTCCGCCGCGATGAAATTCGGCTGGCCCGATGCCAGCGCCACGCGCGCCGTGCGCGGGGGACGGTACAAGCGCAGCATCAGACGCGAGCGCGTGGAAGCGAGCCCTCTATCGGAGCCGCGACCGTAAGGGAGCGGTTGCAAGCGAAACGCGTTCGGGCGATGCGTATCCAGCAACTCCGGCGAGCCCACGCGATCCTGCCCGACGATCGCCTTGATGCGCGCCAGCGTCAGTTCCAACCGGACGGGCTCGGGCGCCGCCAACACGAACAGCCCGGATTGCGCGGCCTGCGGCTTCACCGGATGCATCCCCATCCAGAGATGCACGATCGGCGATTGCGGCGGATGCGCGCTCAGATCCAGATGCCACAATTTCAGGAAGGCCTTGGAATCCAGCGAAGGAACCGGCAGGCGCAACGTGCGTTCAAAAGTGGTGCGGTTTTCCAGTTTGCAGCGCAGGCGGATTTCGTCTGTGGCCAGCGCGCGCGCCGCCAGGCTGGTGGTGAGGCTGTTGAGCAGGCGTGCCAGCAGGAACGCTAGAGGCTCCAGCAGATCGATGGGGTAGTCCGGCTCGATTTCGCTTTCGAAGCGCAGCGGATCTTCCATCGGCACCAGCTTACGTTCCGCTTCCCCACGAGCCAGTTCGCGCAGGCGAAGCCCCTCCGGGCCCAGCCGTTCTGCGATGCCCAGCGGCGGCAGCGCGGCCATCTCCTGAAAGTTCGCGCAGGCGAAGCCCCTCCGGGCCCTGCGATGCCCAGCGGCGGCAGCGCGGCCATCTCCTGAAAGCGGTGAATGCCCCACCGCTCCAGCGTCTCCATCAGTTCCGGAGTGGGAGCAAGCAGCGAGAGCGGAAGCGTCGCCAGAAACTTGGCCTCATCGCCATACGGCACCACGCTGATTCCGGAAAATCCGCGGGCGGCGCAGATGGCGGCATCGGGATTGGAGGCCAGGGCTATGCTGACCTTGCTTTGCACTTCTCCCGCCCGGCGCACCATCGCCGCCGCCACATCGTGCGGATGGCCGAACAGGCGATCCAGCCCCGAAGCGTCCAGCACCACCGTATCGGGGGAGATCCGCTCCACCACCGGCGAAAATTCCAGCGCCAGCGCCGCCAGATTGCCGGAGCCATGCAGACAGGCAAACATGGCTACACCGGCGCCTTCCAGGAAAAGCAGGATAGCCCGGGAGGCCTGTCCCACTTGCCTTTCACGCGAATGCCACGCAGCAGGCGCGAACTCGCGGGCGCGCCCGACCAGTCCGCCCGTTCGCGCACGCATTCCAGCATCAGGGACGCGCAGGTTTTCGCGTTGCTCTGCCGCGCCACCGTCACCAGCACGGTAGGGGTATGCTCCACCGCGCGCCGCAGCCGGAACCACGAAGTCAGCGAAATGCGGCGCACGGAGGCGGGCGGCGTATCGCCCAGATCCATGGCCACCAAGCCGAACCCGCCGCCCTGAATCAATAGGTCCGCCGCCTTCAACGCCTGCTCCGCGCTTTTGGCGGCGCGCACCCAAATGAGCTTGTCCAGCCGGACCCCGGCGGCCGCGGCGGAAACCGGGTCGAAAGCATCGTCGGCATCCACCAGGGCGCAAACTTCCTGCCGCCCCGTAGCCTCCGCCAGAATGGAAATCAGCAGGCTGGTGCGGCCGGAGGAGGCTGGACCGTATATCTCGGTCAAACAGCCACGCGCCAGGCCTCCGATAACGGAATCGATTTCCGCAATGCCGGTCCGCGCAGTCTCCGGAAGCGGCTTGGACTGCCAGTCAATCTGCCCGCCCAGAACCGATTCGAACTGCTGCTTCAGGATCGCCGCGCCCATGCGTATTCGCCTTTTATTCGCCTGTACTTTATTTTTACAGGGATCGGGCGGGCAGTGTCAAGCCTCTATTTCACAGTAGCTGTAACCCAATCCGTCCAAATGGCTTCCTCGCCGGGGCAGGCGAGTGGAGCACCATCCAGAATGGCGTTGACAAAGTTCTCCACCGCGGGGTAATGGAGATTGGCATGGGCGGGCAACTGCTCCTCCCCGCCGGGATGGCGCAGCACGGGGCCGTTGAGCGGATCGAGCTTGAGTTCGCCCTCAGTGCCGATCACGCGGAACTGATCGCGCGCCACGTGTGAATTCCAGCGCACGTCCACCACGCCGCGGACTCCCTCGGCATACTCGATCATCACCGTGGCGCAATCCTCCACAGCCAGGCGATGCACCGCGTTCGACCGCATGCCGGTAGCTTTCAACGGACGGCCGAACAGGAAATTGCAGACATCGATACGATGCGAGCCGGTATCGTAGAGCGGGCCCCCGCCGCTCATCGCCGGGACCACCAGCCATCCGCGGTTGGTAATATCCAGCCAACCGTGGCAGTTGGCTTCGGCCAGCACTGGTTGGCCGATGGCGCCCTCAAGCATCAACTGCCGCGCACGCATCAGCTTGGGATACAGGCGCCGGTAGTAAGAAACGCCCATCAGCCGGCGGCATTCCCGTGCGGCGGCCACCATGTCCCGCGCCTCGGGATAGTCCATGCCCACCGGCTTTTCGCACAGCACATGTTTGCCCGCACGCAGGCTGGCGGTAGTGTGCGGCGCGTGCAAGGCCACCGGAGAAGCGACATAGACGGCATGGATCCCGGCGTCCTGCAAGGCATCGTCGAGCGAAGTCCAGACTTGCGTGCCCAGATAGGCTTCGGCCTTTCGCGGATCGCGCGTCACCACGCCGTAAAGCTGGCTGCGGGGCTCTGCCAGGATCGCGGGAATCACGCGCTTGCGGGTAATATCGCCAATGCCGATGACCAGCCAGTTGACCATGAGATCCAGATTATCGTAGGACAGACGATCGTTTCTTGTCGTCTGTCAATTATGGGCGGACCACCCCGCAAAACGGGATGAAAAAACCTGTAACGCCGGCGGTCTTGCCGCCGGTTGCGCTCGCCGGCCGGCGAGAAGATCGCCGGCGTTACCCAGTCGCTCGACCGGTTTTTCGACCCCGTCTTCTTCCGGGTCCAAAGAAAAACTCTGCTTGCCCCTTAGCGGCCGGCCAAGCTAGCCCAGTATCGCCCCCGCGCGCCCCAGTGCTTTTTCCAGATCTTCCTTGGACCACTCCGTGCTGATGAACAGTTCCTGGCGCGCCCCCGCGCTCAGTGCGATGGCCTTCCAGCCGTTCTGCACCGGCACCGTGACCCGGATCTTGACCTTGCCCCGAGCATCCCGCACCTTACGAATCACCCCCGGGATGATCGACCGGATCTCCGGATTCTGCGCCAGCACCTCTTCCAGAATCTCGCGCACGCCATCGATGATGCTGTGCTCGATCTTGAGGCGGTCCTGCGATGTCCGTAGTCTCATGAGCCCCAACCCGCATCTCCCAGCAGCGGAACGAAACAGCACAGCGTGGCTACCCGGCTCTCCACCCGGCCACCGCTTTTGATGAGGACGCGCAGTTCCTGGTCCAGGTGAGGACCCACCGGAATCACCAGGCGGCCAGCATCGGTGAGCTGTTCCAGCAGCCCGGCGGGTACATCCGGCGCGCCCGCCGCCACCGAGATGGCGTGGTACGGGGCCAGATCGCGATAGCCCCACGCCCCACGACCCATCGCCCGCAATCACCATCACGTTGCGCCCGCAGCCGGTCCGCCGCAAATTGGCGCGGGCCGTCTCCGCCAGTTCCGGTATCAGCTCGATGGAAATCACCTCGGCCGCCAGCGTGCCCAGCACCGCGGCAGCATACCCCGACCCCGATCCCACTTCCAGCACGCGTTCGCACCCGGTCAACTCCAGCACCTGCGCCATCAGCGCGGTCATATAAGGTTGCGAGATCGTCTGGCCGTAGCCAATCCCCATGGCGTGGTCCCCATAGGCCTCTTCGCGATCGCGCTGGGGCACGAACTCTTCGCGCGGAATTGCGCTCATGGCGCGCAACACGCGCTCATCGCAAATGCCGCGCCTCCGCAGTTGCCGCTCCAGCATCTCCAGCCGGTCCGCTGAAAAATCGGTAAGCAATGTTGCCCCAACTTTATAATAGCTATGATGGCCCACCAGATTACGCTGATCCCCGGAGATGGAATTGGACCCGAAGTGGCCGAAGCCACCGTGCGCGCCGTAGACGCCACTGGTGTGAACATCGACTGGGAAAAGGTGGATGCCGGTGAGCGCGCCCTGGCGGAGTACGGCCAGTTGATTCCCGACGAAGTGTTCGCGTCGCTGGAAGTGACCCGCGTGGGCTTGAAAGGGCCGACCACGACTCCCATCGGTGGCGGCCACCAGAGCATCAACGTCGCCCTGCGCAAAAAACTCGGCCTCTACACCAATTTCCGTCCCGTGCGCATGCTGCCCGGATTGAAGACCCGCTTTCACGATCTCGCCATCGACCTCGCCATCTTCCGCGAAAATACCGAGGATCTCTACTCCGGCCTCGAGCACGAAGTAGTGCCGGGCGTGGTGGAGAGCCTCAAGATCATCACCCAGCACGCCTCCATGCGGATTGCGCGGGCGGCCTTTGAATGGGCCCGGCGGGAAGGGCGCGGCAAAGTCTCCGCCATCCACAAAGCCAACATCATGAAGCAGAGCGATGGCCTGTTTCTGAAATGCTGCCGCGAAGTGGCCTCCACCTATCCCGAGGTGCAGTACAACGAACTCATCGTCGACAACGCCTGCATGCAACTGGTGATGCGGCCCGAGACGTTCGATGTTCTGGTGCTGCCAAACCTCTACGGCGACATCATTTCGGACCTCGCCGCGGGCCTCGTGGGCGGCCTCGGCATCGTGCCGGGAGCCAATATCGGGGACCATCACGCCATTTTCGAAGCCGTGCACGGCACCGCTCCCGATATTGCCGGGAAAGGCCGGGCCAATCCTACAGCGCTGATGCAGTCGGCCGTACTGATGCTGGCGCACCTGGGAGAGCGCCATGCTTCGGCGCGCCTGCACGACGCCATTCGCCAGGTCTACGCGGCCAAAGAGTGCCTCACCGGCGACGTGGGAGGGAAGGCTTCCACCGGCGAATTCACCGATGCCATCATTCGGCAACTCCAGGTGAGCTAAAATAGGGCGAAAGCTGTGACTGCCATGTTTCGTCCCGTGTTTGCCGTATCGCTTTGCGGAATGGTGCTGGCTCTGGCTGCGCTGCCGCAACAGAAGCCCGCGCCCCCCAAGCAACCAGCCGAACCACCCAAACAGCAGGAACCAGCCAAACAGGACTCGGGACTACTGAACATCGTAACGAATGTCAACGAAGTCCTCCTGGCCGTCACCGCAACCGACGAAAAAGGCAAGTTCATTTCCAACCTGGACGTCAACGATTTTCGCGTTCTGGACGAAGGCAAGCCCCAGCGCATCACGTTCTTCCGACATACCGAAAAGCAGCCCATCGTAGTGGGGTTTCTGATCGATCAGAGCAGCACCATGCGGATCCATTGGGACAAATACAAGGAGTCCATCCTGGAGCTGATCTGGGCCCTGCTGCCGGGTGATCCGCTGCACACCGGCTACCTCATCAGCTACTCCAATGAGGCCGAACTGGCGGTCAACACGACGGAGGACTCCGACAAACTGGCGGCCGCGGTCCGCCGCATGAAGCCGGGCGGAGGCTCCACCATGCAGGATGCCCTCTACCGCGCCTGCGTGGACCGCGCGCTAGTGAAGGGCGAGCCGTACGAACCGCGGCGCATCGTCATCATTATCGGCGACGGCCACGACAACAACAGCAAACACAGCCTGGAAGAGGTCCTGGAACTGGCCAAGCGCAACCTGGTGACCATTTACGGCATGAGCACCATGAATTTCGGTTTCGACAATCCGGATCAGGCCCGGCTGGAGAAACTGGCCATCGAAACCGGCGGTCACGTGGAGTATCCCCTGAATAATCTTTACAAGGATGTGTCGGGCTACCTGTCCCATCCCTCCGATGATGGCAATTACGCCCTCACCGTAGGCGTCGGCGGCTATGCCGGGGAAATCTCCTCGGGCATCATCCGGGCCGTCACTGGAATCATCGGAGAGATCGCCACCCAATACGTCATCCGCTATACCCCGGATGTCGATCCCGAGGTCAATCCCCGCCGCTTCCGCCGCATCAAAGTGGAACTCCCCGCCCTCCCGAACGCCAAGCTCCGCTACCGCGATGGATACTATGCGCTGCCGGTGGCGCAGCCCGTCAAAACCGGGGCAGCCGCTCAGAGCCCAGGAGGAAAATAGGGCCAGGGGCTAGAGGGTTGGACACCTGGTTGGCCGCCGTTAAAGGCGTAGGGACTGGGGCTCTCTCGAAAATCCCCAGCCGGTGCGCACGCCGCAAATCCGTGCCAGGCTCGAAATTCGCCGCCTTTTGGCGAATCTTCGTGCCTGGCTC
>OKRF01000066.1 GCA_900290315.1 Candidatus Sulfopaludibacter sp. SbA3
ACGGCAGCCCGTTGCCGCGGAAACCCGCCGGCACGGCGACGGCTGCCAGATCCAGCAGGTTCACGAAGTTGGTGTAATAGCCCAGGTTGGAGTTGAGCAGGATAGGTTCGGCGGCCACCTCCGCATGCGTGTATGTGGTGCCGGTGGTGGGCAGCACCAGCACGTCCATGCGCAGCCACTCCGCCTCAGTGGCGCGCCGAAGTTCGGCCAGCCGATAGACGGCCTTAAAACTATCGACAGCGCTGTGCCGATCGGCGCCAGAGACAATCTGCCGGACAGTCGGGTCCATTTCCGCGGCATGGGCGCTCACGAATTCGCGGAGTGCGGCCAGCCGCTCGGCCACCCAGGGACCGGAATAGAGCAGGTCGGCAGCGGCGCGGAATGGTGCGAAGTCAATTTCGACCTTCTCGCCTCCCAGGGCGCGTAGGGCGTCGATGGCTTGCTGGTAAAGATGGGCGGCTTCCTGGTCGCCGAAAAACTCGAGTTGCCGCTTGGCGGGGACGCCGAATCGGAACGCGCCGCCCAGCCACGGCGCCGCATCCTGGCCAGCCGCGGGAACGCGCGAGAACGGGTCGAGCGCGCGGATCGAATCCGCGAGCCGCCTGCAGCACGGTGTGCGCATCGTGGCAGGTCTGCGCGAAAAGCGAAACGCAGTCGAGCGTGCGGCAGGCGGGAACGAGCCCCAGCGTGCTGAGCAGCCCGCGCGTGGGTTTGAGCCCGATCAGATTGTTGAACGCGGCTGGGACGCGGCCCGACCCCGCGGTATCGGATCCCAGGGAAAAGCTGACCAAGCCGCTCGCCACAGCCACCGCGGACCCCGCACTGGACCCGCCGGAAATGTAGCGCGGGTCGAATACGCTGGAGCAGGCTCCGTACGGCGAACGGGTGCCTACCAGTCCGGTGGCAAACTGATCGAGGTTGGTTTTGCCGATGGGAATCGCACCGGCATCCACCAGCGCCTGCACCACCGTGGCATTGCCTGGGGGCGAGTACGAATAGGCCGGACATCCGGCCGTGGTGGGGACGCCTGCCACATCCAGATTGTCCTTCACGGCGAAGGGGACGCCGAAGAGCGGCTTGGCCGCGGCGAGCGAATCGGCTTCCAGTTTGCGGGCGCGCGCGATGGCCACTTCGCGCGGCACCAGCGAGATCCAGACGGGCTCCAGCGGACAAGCGGCAATGCGCCGGTAAACCTCCGCCACCACTTCCGACGGGCGCGCCTCGCGCGAGCGATACAACTCGCGGAGGGCGCCCAGATTGAGCGCGATATTCGGCATCATGCCGCTACCTCCTGGCGCACGGTCACCAGATTCTGCCCGGCGGAGACCAGAGCTCCGGGCGCGCAATTCAACTTTTCCACGACGCCCGGAAAGGGCGCGGCCACGGCAATCTCCATCTTCATGGCCTCCAGCACGATCAGTTTGTCGCCCGCGGCCACACGCTGGCCGGCCTCCACGTGGATGTTCCACACGCTGGCGGCCACCGGCGAGCAGACCGGGCGGCAGCCTTCCGGGACGGCATCTTCGGAGCCTGCGGGCGCAGCAACGTCCGGCGGCTCCCGGTAGGTATCGATTCCGGATGCCGCCCAGCGCTCGCGTTCGGCCAGGAAGGCCTCCTGCTGCGTGCGTTTGAAGCGCGCGGAATCTTCCTCGATGGAGTGCAGGAACGCGTGGTAATCGCGCAGGCGGAAATCCTGCGGCTCGATGCGCAGCGGGTAGCCGCCATAGGGGAAGGTGTCTCGGATCTCCAGCAGCTCTTTGGCCGACACCGGGTAAAAGCGGATCTGGTCGAAGAATCGCAGCAGCCACGGCGGGTCGGCGTGAAACGTATTCCACATCTGCACCGTGCGGCCGACGAACTGGTAGCCGCCGGGACCTTCCATGCCGTAGACACAGAGATACGCGCCGCCGATGCCGACGGCATTTTCCGGCGTCCAGGTGCGCGCCGGATTGTACTTGGTGGTGACCAGGCGGTGGCGCGGATCGGTGGGGGTGGCCACCGGAGCGCCCAGATAGACATCACCCAGTCCGAGCACCAGGTAATTGGCGCCGAACACGATGTTCCGGACGTCCTCGGTGGACGCCAGGCCGTTGATGCGCCGGATGAATTCGATGTTGCTGGGCGCCCAGGGAGCATCCGGGCGGACGGACTGGGTGTATTTGCGGATCGCCAGTTGCGTGGCCGGGTCGTCCCAGGAAAGCGGCAGGTGCACGATGCGCGAAGGCACCACGATGTCGTCCAGGTCGGGGATGCGGCGCTCCACTGCATCGATCGCAGCCAACAGTTCCTCACGGTGCAGGCGCTTGCCATCGTAATGAATCTGCAGCGAGCGGACGCCTGGGGTGATATCGATAATGCCGGCCAAGTTTTCGGCGCGCAGGCCGCTCTCCAGGGCGTGGACGCGGAAGCGAAGATTGAGATCGAGGACGTTAGGGCCGTACTCGACGAGAAGGTACTTGTCGCCATCGGCACGGATCACGATCGCAGGCGTTGGTGGGGCGGGCTTCAGCCTGCCCAGTATCGGATCTTGTCGCACCGGCGCTGCGGGAATATCAGGCCACTCGCCATCCAGCGTGGCGAGCGCG
Source organism: Candidatus Sulfopaludibacter sp. SbA3 (assembly GCA_900290315.1). Taxonomy (GTDB): domain Bacteria; phylum Acidobacteriota; class Terriglobia; order Bryobacterales; family Bryobacteraceae; genus Sulfopaludibacter. Next base: position 2,586 of record OKRF01000066.1, read on the forward strand.
TGATCGAGCTGCGCCTCCATGAGTGCGGCTTGTTCCAGCGAGACAGCCGTGAAGCGAACCCGGTCGCCCGGTTTGAGCTGGCCGATCTTCCAGAGGTCGGCGTCGATAATCGTGGCAGGGCAAACAAAGCCGCCCAGGCTGGGGCCATCGGGGCCCAGGATCACTGGCATGTCGCCGGTGAAATCGATGGTGCCGACCGCGTAGGCGTTGTCGTGGATGTTGGAAGGGTGCAGTCCGGCTTCGCCGCCGTCGCGCCGCGCCCATTCGGGCTTGGGGCCGATCAGCCGCACACCGGTGCGGTCCGAATTGTGGTGGACTTTCCAGGCCGTGGAGAAGAACGTTTCGATATCGCTCTGGGTGAAGAAGTCCGGGGCGCCGTGCGGACCGTAAAGGACCGCGATCTGCCACTCGCTGGTGAAGGGCGGGCGGGACGGGGGCGTCCCGCGCGGACCGGCGACGCGATCGCCGGCGCTACCGATTCCCAGGACGTCGCCGACGCGCAAAGTCCGCCCCGCATGTCCACCGAAGCGCCCCAGAATAAAAGTGCTGCGACTGCCTAGATAAGCCGGCACATCGAAGCCGCCCGCCACCGCCAGATAAGCTCGCGCGCCGGCGCCCGCAATGGCGCCCAACTGGAGCGTCTCGCCGACCTTCACCCGCACCGCCTCACCGTGAGGCACCTGCGTATCGAGACGGGCGCCGGTGAGCGCGATTACGGTGTCGCAGGTGAACCGCAGGGTGGGACCTGTGATCGTGATCTCCAGCCCCGCGGCCCCTTCCGGATTGCCCACCAGCCGATTGGCCAGGCGAAACGAAAGCGAGTCCATAGGGCCGGACGGCGGCACCCCCACGTGCCAATAGCCCAGCCTGCCGGGATAATCCTGCACCGTGGTCTGGGTGCCCGCTTCGAGCACTTCCACGGCATCGCGCCGGTAAGGGAAGTCGCGGAGGAATGACGTCGCGATCCCAGGAATGACGTCGCGATCCCACCCGCCTCTACGGCGGGATGGGCGATCACCTGGCGCAGATACTCCAAATTCGTTTCCACGCCGTAAATCCCGGCCGCTGCCAGTGCAGCGCGCAGTTTCTGGAGCGCCTCCTGCCTGGTGGCGCCGCGCACCAGGATCTTGGCCAGCATGGGGTCGAAGTACGGCGTGATCTCCGTGCCGGACTCCACCCAGGTCTCCACGCGCGCATCGGAAGGCCAAGCCACGTGGGACAGTTTGCCGGCGCTGGGCTGAAAGTTCTTCGCCGGGTCCTCAGCATAGAGGCGCACCTGAATGGAATGGCCGCAGGGCGTGGGCTGGTTCGCCAAGGGCGCGCCGGCGGCCTGGCGGACCATCCATTCCACCAGGTCCACTCCGGTGACTTCTTCGGTGACCCCGTGCTCCACTTGCAGGCGGGTATTCACTTCCAGGAAATAGAACCGGGCGGTGTCGCGATCGTAAATGAATTCCACCGTGCCGGCCGACTGGTAGTTCACCGCCTCGCCCAGGCGGACCGCGGTGGCCAGCAGTCGCGCGCGCGCCTCGTCGTCCAGACCCGGAGCCGGCGTTTCCTCGATCACTTTCTGATTGCGCCGCTGTACGGAACAATCGCGCTCGCCCAGTGCCATCACGCGCCCAGCGCCATCGCCGAAGATCTGCACCTCGATGTGGCGGGCGTTGACCACGAACCTCTCCAGGTACGGTCCGGCTGTACCGAAACTCGCCTGGCTCAGGTGCTGCACCGCGCCATACGCCTCGCGGAGTTCCGCCGGCGATCCGCACAGGCGCATCCCGATACCGCCGCCGCCAGCGGTGCTCTTGAGCATCACCGGATAGCCAATCGTGGCGGCCGCTGTGAGCGCTTCTTCGACCGAATCGAGCAACTCCGTGCCGGGCAGCAGCGGCGCGTCATTCTCCGAAGCGATGCGGCGCGCCGTGTGCTTCAGTCCGAAGTCGCGCATGTGAGCGGGCGTGGGGCCGATGAAGACGATGCCCGCGGCCGCACACGCATCTGCAAAAGCGGCGTTCTCACTCAGAAAACCGTAGCCGGGATGGATCGCCTCCGAGCCCGTCTGCCGGGCCGCCTGGAGCAGGCACGGAACGGAAAGGTAGCTCTCGACCTTCACAGCCTCATCCGCCTGCCGCACATGCAGCGAGTGGCGATCGGGCTCCGCGTACACCGCCACGCTTCCGATGCCTATACGCCGCAAGGTCCTGATGATGCGGCATGCAATGGCGCCGCGATTGGCGATGAGGACCTTGCGAAACATTACCAGATCAGCACCTGCACCGGGGTCGGGTTGTAAGCGTTGCAGGGATTGTTGAGCTGCGGGCAATTGCTGATGAGCGCCAGAACGTCCATCTCGGCGCGCATTTCCACGTATTTTCCGGGCTCGGAAATGCCGTCGTCAAACGTCAGACCGCCCTCCGGCGTCACCGGCACATTCATGAAAAAGTTGATGTTGCTGGTGATGTCGCGCTTGGTCATGCCGTGGTCCCATTCGGTGACGGCCTTCAGAAAACTGCTGCGGCAGGCGTGCATGAAGCGCTTCTCAATGGCGTACCGCACCATGTTGCTTTCGTTGGCGCAGGCGCCGCCCAGAGTGTCGTGGCGCCCACAGGTATCGGCCACGATGGTGAGCAGGACATTGCCGCCGGTGGACATCAGTTGCGTGCCCGTCGTCAGATAAATGTTGCGCTGATGGCGGATGGTGTCCTGCGCGCTGTACCGGTCGGAGTAGTCGTGGGCGTTGTAGAAAAGCGTGTCCACAGCCTGATTGCCATGCAGATCCACAATGCGGAAATGCTGTCCCTTTTGGATTTCGTGGACCCACGGCTCGCCCGCGGGAATCACGTGACTGTATGCGGCATCGGTCATAGGAAGTAGCGCTCCGTCAAAGTGAAGCCCCGGCCGTTTTCCGGTCGTGAAATGCGGCAGGGGTCATCGGGCGCCGCGGGAGCGGCGTACCGCAGCGAGAGGTGCACCGGCTTGGGCCGGTATTGCGGCGAGGGATCCAGCGGGTGCGGGCAGGTGTTGAGAATGGTCAGCACGTTCATCTCGGCGCGCAGTTCCACGTACGCTCCCGGCGCCGAATTGCCCTCGTGATACGTCATTCCGCCATCGGCTGCAACGTCCACGCGGCTGAAGAAGTTGACATTCGGCACTAAGTCGCGCGGTCCCAAGCCCCACTTTCCCAATTCCACCAGGAAGCTATCGTGCCCGTTGCGGTAGTAATTGTTCCGGAACTCCTGGTAGGCGCCTTCGCCGTACTGGGCGCGCACCATGGCGGCGTTGGAGCAGCCGGCAATGGGGTCATGCCAACCTACCGTATCGTCCACCACCGAGCACAGAATGCGGCCCATGTCGGAATACAGCACGAAGCCCTTGGTGAGGCGGGCAATGTGCTGCGCTTTGAGGGTGTCCGGCATGTTGTAGCGCTCCACCGGGCATTCGAAGTTATAGAACAGCGCCCCGGCATTGGCGCCGCCCTCCGTGTCGGTCAGGCGCAGCAGCGTGCCGCGCTTAAGCACGTGGGACCAACTGGCCCCCGGCTGGACAGTCTCCTCCCATAAGACAGACGGGTGACTCATCGAGTACAGTTCTCCTGTGATCAATTCGGTCGGCGGTCAGAGCGGAGGGAAGAGGGGCGGACCGCAGCAGAGGATTACGCGCTCCCAGTGTGCCAGCGACATCAGGCACAGTATGGCAGAATGCGGAGTAAGGCGATCACGAATAATTTCTATTGCGCCAATCATGAAAACAGGCGGCAGCAGGGTTATCCTGTGTGACATGGAGCCCATGTTTCTGCCCGGCGTGGAAGAAAAGCCCCAGCCCGGCCCGTACCGCGACTTGATCCAGATGATGCGCGCCAAAGGTGCGGAATACCCGCAGATCTGGCACATGTTCGCGTTTCTGCCGCAGGCCACCCAGCACCTGGCGCGCTTCACCCAGGAGATCATGCGCGGCCCCGCCCCGCTATCGCCCGGCATGCGGGAGTTGATCGCGGCATACACTTCGTATCGCAACGATTGCCCCTTTTGACTGAAGTCTCACGCCGCGGGTGCGGCGGAACTTTTGGGAGATGAGGCGTTGGTCTGGGATGTGCTCCGCGACCTGGAAAGCTCGCCCCTTGACGAAAAACACAAGGCTCTGTTTCGCCTGGTCGACAGGATCAATAAGGGCTCGGCACGCCTTCAACCGGAAGACATGCAGCCGGCCCGCGCCGCCGGATGGACCGATGAAGCCATCTACTTCGCGATCACGGTTTGCGCGCTTTTCAACTTCTACAACCGGTGGATCGATGCCAGCGGCGTGCACGCCATGTCCGATGAGGCCCACCGGGAGGGCGGGAAGAGAATCGCCACACAGGGCTACGGCGGGAGCTAGAAATTTTATGTACGTTTTAGCCCATTTTTCCCTTGCGCCCACACGCGTCTCAGCCTAGAATGACACCCATGATTAAAACCAGAGTCTTCGTTACGCTACTCGGTTCGGCGCTACTTATCGGAGGGTTTGCGCTCGGCCAAGGATTGCCGAAAAAGAACGTTTCCGGGGCCCGGCATCCTAACATCGCGGCCGCGCAACGGTTGAGCCAGCAGGCCTATGAAAAGATCATAGCCGCCCAGCAGGCCAACGAATGGGATATGCAAGGCCACGCTCAGAAGGCCAAAGAACTGCTTGACCAAGTCAACAACGAACTGAGGGCCGCCGCCACGGCCGCCAACGTCAATAAGAAATAGCCGCCAGGGAGTCCGCCCGAAAAGCGTTAACTTCAGAGGCGGACTTTTCTCCAGCGCGAAATCATGCCGCGGCGTCCCACGGCGGAACAAAGCAATTTGAGGCCCGTCCCCGGTGGCCTTCGATGTAATCAGTCCATATCTCGGTTCCGGCCCGCCGTAGGCGGCGGGGGTGCCAGGCGTCCGGCCAAGTCGGATGACGGTTCAGCCTTGCGGCCCTCTCGAAGACTGGCGGGCTGGTCGTTCACTGCGGACCGCCGCGAAAGATCCCGACGCATTGGAGGCCAGGAAAAGTCTTGCCAGGTGGGGGAACCAGGCGCGAAAATGCCATTCGCGGTATAGTCAAATGGCGGAGGCCCGGCTGGGCATCTGAACCGGACAGCGAATGGCGACAGTTCTCATTGATGCCAATGCACTCTCAAAGGCGGCGGCGTTGCTGCTCCGGCTGGGCGCGACTGAAGTTTTCGTCTTCGGGTCTGCTACCAAAGGTGGTTTGCGGCCGGGGTCCGACATCGATCTGGCAGTCCGCGGGCTGCCAGCAGCCGTCTACTTCTCCGCAATAAGCAAGGCTGCGGATCTCCTCGGCAGGCCTGTAGATCTCGTCGATTTGGACGATCCAACACCAATTGTTCGGTATCTTCTTGCCAGCGGGGAGTTGGTTCGTGTCGCGTGAACTAGCGACCAAAATTCGCGTGCCCCTGGAAGAACTCGCCATTGTGCGTCAGCAGTTCGAGCCGTTACTCTCGATGCCATCAGAGGCGAACATAGGCGTTATCGAGACGTCTGCAGCCTCCGCCATGCTGCACTCCTTTTACACGGAAATTAAAAAAGTCCTGAAGCTCGTTGCCCGCGAGTGGGATGGGCATTTGCCGTCGTCGGATTCATGGCATAAGGATCTACTCTCTCAGATGTCCGAAGCGACGCCGACGCGTCCCGCAGTGCTTTCAAAGGGCCTAATAGAAGTCCTCAATGAATTTCTGGCGTTCCGGCACCTCTTTCGCGGAGCCTCCATCGCCCTCATGCGATGGGAGAAGCTACATCCCCTGGTAGCGAAGATCGATCGCACCTATGAGCGCACAAGAAGTGAACTCGAAGCTTTTGCGCTTTTCATCGACCTACATGCCGAAAACGTCTGATCGCGCATTCCGGCTGCCAATACTTAATTAGGGACGTCGGGTTGACGTTGACCGAATTGAGGGCCGCCGCCACGGCCGCCAACGTCAATAAGAAATAGTCAAAGGGAAGTCCGTCCGAGAAGCGCTAACTGAAATTGGCGAATACGTAGTTCGCACATCGAGGTGACGCGACTACTTTAGTTAGGACGACGGCCGGCCGCTGGAACCCGGTCGATCGCGGCCCCCTTTGGCCGGGTCGCTTCGGATGGCCGGGTAGTGGTCGGTATGCGATTCCTGATCTTTCCGCGTCTCCCCTGTGGGCGCTAAAGACGCGCCGCTGAGAAACGCCATCCGACCGCAGTCTTCCCCCCGTAATGCGGGGAGTTGGCCAGAGTATGGCGCCAACTCCGCTGGCGTCAACTCCGCTTTTCGTCCCAGGACATTTACTTGTAGAATTGTCCCCACATGGTCGCGAACAGAGCCCCGGTTGGAGAAGTTGGTTACCCCAGAATCGGTTCCCGGATACGAAGCGAATCCCCGGGATATTCTCATATCCCGGCTTTTTGCAAGCCCCGGCGCCGCCTCTCTTACGGCGAAATGCTTGAATCTGAGCCGGGTGTGCGTCGTTCCACAGTAGCCACACCCAAATCAAATTTTCATTTGCCCGGGTGAGGCCTCGCCTCATGAGCCGACTGGCTCCTGCGACTTTCCGGAGCCCGCGCACAGCTTACCGGCCAAACTCTTTGATCCGATCATCGTAACCGAACCGGTCAGACACCTTGCAGGGGAGAGAATACGGTCAACCGATATTCGATCTGTCCCGGCCCGCCCGCATTGAGCGCCAGCCAGAGGACCACACTGCATGCTGCGCCGATTTCAGCGATTCTGTCTTGTAGTGTGCAAACGAAAACGATCATGCTTGCGGCGAGACCCCATTTCGACGCTGCAATCCGGAAGGCCGATCTCAAGGAAACACGTGTGGGGCACGGTTGAAACGGGAGATCGGCAGGGCCCACTTCACCGCGAAGGAAGAGGCGCAGAATCAGAATCGTCTCACCGGCGAGCAAAACGATGGTGCCAGGCAGGGGTAAGAGTAAGCCGACAGCGAGGACCAAGAGGATGCGCGCAACGCGCATTTGTTGCTGACGGTAACCGTCGTGGGAAGGCGCATTCGCCCAAGTCTCCAGTGCCGCAGACGCGAGGAGCAGAAGCGCCCCAAATCCGAAAACGAGGCGCTCCCAGGATGAGCTATCGGAATGGTGCCGCACGATCGCCCAAACGATATCGACGCGGTTGCGCAAGTAGCTCAGCGACGCCAGACCCACAAGCAGCATATGCAGTAAGGTCTGGTGCCGGTATTCAAACGTGGTCGCCTTCATTTCGATCCCTCCGCCTGGTGGGTCACGCCTGGCTCAAATATAGCGGATTCCCCGTTCAATCGGACGTACGTGTTAGCATCAAGCCAGAATGGCACTTGCGGATCTAACCAAACAACTGGCGCAGCAGGCAATTCTTTCCGCCACCTCCGCACCTGAGAAGAAAGAAGCTTCCGCGCCGGCGCCGGCTGACAACACCGGCCTCACCATCTTCGGCGAGATCCAGGCGATGCAGCGCGCCCTCAAAGAGGACGAGGAGTTAGTGGTGCTGTTTCAGAGCGGCGTGGAACGGATTCGCGTCGTGGAGTTGTTCCTGCGAACGCCCCAGGTGATCGTGCTGAGCGGTCAGGACCAGAGCCGCAACCTCACGCGCATCATTACTCCCGCAGCCTCACTGCAGTTGCTGTGCAAGACCATGAAAGTGGCCGCCGGCGGCAAGCCCGTGCGGGTGGCGCTGATCACGCCAAAGAAAGATTCCACCGCGAAATAACGCAGGTATCGCGCTCGTAGCCCAGCGTGCTCACTCCCGCCGTTCCCAGCGCGAACAGGCGCGCGTCCGAGGGCGGCAGTTCCAGCCAGCAGGCGGTCAGTATCCGCAGAACGTGCCCGTGCGCGAATAGCGCGACATCGCCTGAGGCTTGCGTGGCCCGAGCCAGCACCGCTCCGGTGCGCGCCGCCACCTGTTCGATGGTCTCGCCGTGCGGCACACCGTCCCGCCATAGGGACCATCCCGGCCTCTGCTTCAGAATTTCAGGCGTGGTCCGCCCTTCGTACTCGCCATAGTCCCATTCCTGCAGGTTCGGATCGATCTCCGCCACTCCGCCAAAGCCCGCCAGCTTGCATGTTTCCAAAGCCCGCTGCAGCGGACTGGCGAGCACGAGCGCGAATTCGTGCCCGTGCAGCAGTGGACTCAGCGCCGTCGCCCGGCGGCGCCCTTCTTCCGTCAATGGAATATCGCTACGGCCGGTGTGCGCGCCGGAAACGCTCCACTCGGTTTGCCCATGGCGAATGAGCCAGATCTCTCGCATACTGTGTATGCTGCCACAAAATGTGCTTCCCGCGCGTTCCTGGTATGTGAACGCAAGCAGCATGGCTGTAACAACCCAGATGCAAGCTAATACCGAGGCGCTGGATGCGATTTTTCGCACACATTACGAGCGCATTGCCCGCGTCATTGGCAGGGTCATCCACGACCAGGCCCGCGCGGAGGAACTGGCGGTTGAAGTCTTTCTGAAATGGTGGCGGAATCCCGCGGCCCAGGGCGGGCAGGCCGAAGGCTGGCTCTATCGGGCCGCGGTGCGGAAAGCCCTGGACGAATGGAGAAGCCAGACCCGCCGCAGCCGATTCGAGCGCCTGCTCGGTCTGGCCAGCGAATCACCTCCTACACCGGAACAGTTGTACACGGCCAACGCTGAGCAGTTGCGGGTACGAGCAGTGCTCGGCGCTCTGAACCGGCGTCATGCGGAGCTATTGCTCCTACGCAGCCAGGACCTCACCTATCAGGAAATTGCCGCCTCTCTCGCATTGAATCCGACTTATGTGGGAAGTCTTCTCAGCCGTGCCCAGGAAGCGTTCCGGAAGGAGTATCTCAAACGATATGGAAACGAATCATGAAGACCGCTGGGTGGCTGGCCAGTTCGCCACTCTCAATCCACAATGGCAGCCCGATTTCGCGCATGGCCGTCAGTTGCTGGATGCAGGACTCAATAAGCGCACCCGCTCTTGGCTGTGGATGGCAGCGACAGCCGCGGCGGCCGCCGCTGCCGTGTGCCTCGCCGTGCTCGCCGTGCCGCAAACCAGGGCCTACGCGCAGCAACTCTGGAATCGCGTTGTTCTCAATCGCATCGACGTAGTCAGACTCGACCTGTCGGATCTGCCGCTGCAGGCCCACATGACCATGAACGGTTCCCAGCAGAAGGTGCAGGATCTCGACGAAGCGGAACGGACGGCCGGCTTCCGGCCCTATCTGCCTGCCGGAGTGCTACAGACGGCCCCTGCGCTCTCCACCGTCGGATTGATGAACCTCGAACAGACCATCCATGTCCACGATCTCGAAGCCGCGCTCCGCAAGGTGGGAGCAAGCGATGTGCAGGTGCCGCCGGAATGGGAAGGGGTGCAGTTGCACGCCGAGATTGGCCCGATGGTGGTGGCCGATTACGGGGATGACGTCCAGGTCCTGCAGGCGCCGCCCATCGGACTGTCCGTGCCCACGGGGTTTCCCCTGGAGCATTTCGCCGAAGTGGCATTCCGGAGCCTCGGGGTTTCGGTTTGGGAGGCGCGAGCCCTCGCGCAGAAGTTCGTAGCGAATCCCGGATGGTTGCTGGATATTCCGCCCGATGAGCCCGTGAACATCCAGGAGGTACAGCTTCACACGGGCCGCGCCCTGTTGGTTGAAGATTTCGGCGATGATGGTAAGGTCCAACGGGTGACCGTCATGCGGAGTACCGCCGGCCGAATCTACGCCGTCATGGCCAATAGCAGGCAAATGGCGCTCAAAGTTGCTGACGCGCTGCCATAGGGCCTCGCGTGGGGCAAATTCGAGCCAGTTGGGGTGCCCGCGCGCGGGCAACGATGGGTATGAGAATAGGCGTAGGTAACGCCGGCGATCTTGTCGCCGGTACTGGATTTGCGAGGGTGTTGGGGTGCCCGCGCGCGGGCAACGATGGGAATGAAAATGGACGATTGGGTACAGTTGCAAGTTCGTTCGCCTCTCTCGAAAATGCCCGCAAAGCCTGAAGAAGACAGGGTCGAAAAACCGGCACAGCGACTGGTGAACGCCGGTTTTTCATGAAGTTTCGCGGGCGGAACGCCCATCCCAACAGACGACAAAAAACGATCGTCTGTCCCACGGGGCTAACGAATTTTCATCCGGGCGGGTGAAGCTTCGCCTCATGAGCCGCCTGTCAATGGACTTGGCTGGGCGATTTTCGAGGGTGGCACGGGTTTGCGGCGCGTTTTACGCGTTGGGGGCCGTCACGGCATGCACCTCGGCGGCCTTCACGTACGGAGCCAGCTTTTGCAGCGCGGCATCCACAGTGATGCCGTAACGTGCCCGCAGCGGTTCGATCTTGCCGTGCTCGATGAACTGATCCGGCCAACCGATCCGCACCACCGGAGTGGCAATGCCCAGATTGCTCAGTTCCTCCAGCACGGCACTGCCGAATCCGCCGCGCAAGACGTGATCTTCCAGGGTCAGGATCACGTCCACGCTGCGCGCGTAAAACTCCAGCATCTCCACGTCGATCGGCTTGGTGAACCGGGCGTTGATCACCGCGGCCGGAGCGCCCTGGCCCTCCAACTTGCGGGCAATCTCCTCCGCCATGGGAACCAGTGCCCCCAGGGCAAAGATGGCCACGCGATCGTTCTCCCCATGCTGCAGCAGTTCCGCCTTGCCGATGGGAATCAGCCTGGGAACGTCTTTCACCGGCGTCCCTGGCCCTACGCCGCGCGGATAGCGCACCGCGATGGGCCCGTTCCAATGCATGGCAGTGAACAGCATGTCCGCCAGTTCGTCTTCATCCTTGGGCACCATGTGGACGATATTCGGAATGCCGCGCAGATAGCTGATATCGAACAGCCCGTGATGAGTGGGACCGTCATCCGCCGAAAGCCCGCCGCGATCCATGCAAAAAACCACCGGTAGATTCTGCAGGCAGACGTCGTGAACGATGGGGTCGAAGGCGCGCTGCAGAAATGTGGAGTAGATCGCGCAGAACGGCTTGAAGCCCTTGGCGGCCAAGCCCGCGGCGAACAGCACCGCGTGCTCCTCGGCGATTCCCACGTCGAAATACTTGTCGGGATGGTGCGGCTGGAAGCGGTCCAGTCCGGTGCCGTTGGGCATCGCCCCGGTGATCGCTACAACCTTGGGATTCAGGTTTGCCAGCTTGACCATGGTATCGGCGAATACTTCCGAATAAGTCCGCTGGCTCAGCGGCTTGGTCTCGCCGGTCTCCGGATCGTACGGTCCCAGGCCGTGAAACTTCTTCTGCTTCTGCATGGCCGGCTCGAAGCCGCGGCCCTTTTGCGTGAGCACGTGCAGCAGTACCGGCCGTTCCTGCTTTTTGAGAAACTCGAAGGTCTTGATCAGGGTGGAGATATCGTGGCCGTCGATAGGGCCATAATACTTGAGCCCCAGTTCTTCGAAGATCACGCTGGGCCACAGCATGCTCTTGGCCGCCTCTTCCGCTTTGCGCGCCATCTTCAGTGCTACCGCGCCGCCCAGTTTCTGGACGAATTTTCCGGCGCTATCGTGCAGGTAGGCATAGCGGGGACTGGTCACAATAGCGTTGAGATACGTGGCGATCGCGCCCACGTTCTTGTCGATGGACCATTCGTTGTCGTTCAACACCACCAGCATCTTCTTGGTGTGATGAGCGATGTTGTTCAGCGCTTCGTAAGTGATGCCGCAGGTAAACGCGGCATCGCCGGCCAGCGCTACGATATGTTCCTTGCCGCCGGTCTTGTCGCGCGCCACCGCCATGCCCAGCGCCGCCGAAAGGGCCGTGCCGGCGTGGCCCGCGCCGTAACAATCGTGCGGGCTTTCGGTGCGCAGCATAAAGCCGTTGAGGCCACCCGGAGTGCGGATGGTCCGGAACTGTTCGCGCCGGCCGGTTAGTAACTTATGCACATACGCCTGATGGCTCACGTCGAATAGGAAATGGTCGGCTGGCGTGTTGAACACGTAGTGCATGGCGATGGTTAGTTCCACCACTCCGAGATTGGGTCCCAGGTGACCCCCGTTGGCCGAGAGGACCGTCACCAACTCTTCGCGTATCTCCGCCGCCAGTAACTCGAGGNNATCCAGAATACGTGCCATCTCAACTATTGTAAACGTTCGCGGTAGAACATGCTTCAGATAGTCCGGTGCTCGCCTTCCAGATCTTACCTGTTGACATCTGACCCAAACCCGTTGCACACTCAGGTTAAATGTTTACCCGAGAAGAGAAGAAGAATATCGCCCTCCTCCAGGGCACGCTCGACGTCCTGATTCTGCGCATCCTGCTCTTCGGACCGCAGCACGGACAAGGCATCGCCCGCGCCATTCTCAAGGAATCCGACGAGGTCCTGCTGGTGGATCACGGCGCTTTGTATCCGGCCCTGCAACGGCTGGAGGAGCGGGGTTGGATCGACGCCGAATGGGGCGTTTCTTCCAACAACCGAAAGGCGCGCTTCTACACCCTGACCAAAGCGGGGCGTAAGCAACTGGTGCAGGAGACCAGCGAGTGGCGGAGAATGGCCGCCGCCATCGGACGCGTCCTGGGACCGGAGACGGAGTGACGCCATGTTCGGCCGCAAACGCAAACCGGAGGACTTTTCCGCTGAGCTTCGCGCGCACATGGCCCTGGAAGCCGATCAACTCCGCGCGGAGGGAGCCAGTGAATCCGAAGCCGTCCGCGCGGCGCGCCGCGGCATGGGCAACCTGACCACCAGCGAAGAGCGCTTCTACGAGCGCAACCGCTGGATGTGGCTCGACCAGTTCGGCCAGGACCTCCGCTTCGCCCTGCGCCAGTGGTACAAGAGCAAAGGCTTCACTGCCGTGGCCGTGCTGACCCTGGCGCTCGGCATCGGAGCCAACACCGCCATCTTCACGCTGGTGAACGCCATCGTACTGCGCTCCCTGCCGGTGGCCAACCCGGCGCAGATTTATCGTTTGGGCACGGGCGACAATTGCTGCATCGTGAGCGGCTACCAGACCAACTTCTCCCTCTATTCTTACGCGCTCTATCGCGCCCTCCGCGATGGCACGCCGGAGTTCGAGGAACTGGCCGCTTTGCAGGTGCAGATGGCGCCTCTCAGCGTACGCCGCGATGGCTCGCCGGCGCCGCAGGTCTTCAGCGGCCAATTCGTCTCCGGAAACTACTTCCGCATGTGGGGCGTAAACGCCTTCGTGGGCCGCGCCCTGACCGCTTCCGACGATACTCGCGACGCGGCGCCGGCGGCGATCATGAGCTATCGCGCCTGGGAGCAGGCATACGGCCGCGACCCCGCCGTGGTGGGCGCGCGCTTCGCGATCGATGGCCAGCCGTTCACCATCGCGGGCATCGCCCCGCCCGGCTTTTACGGCGACACGCTACGCGCCGATCCACCGGACTTCTGGCTGCCCCTGGCCGCCGAACCGCTCCTGCGCGGCCGCAATGCGTTGCTGGAGCGCGCGGACCAGCACTGGCTCTACGCTGTCGGCAGGCTGAAACCCGGCGGGCAACCCGGCGCGGTGGAAGCCCGCGTCAACGTAGAGCTGAAACAGTGGTTCGAGCAAAACACCGGCGAGAATTTCAACCGCCAGCGCATCGACACCCAGCACATTACCGTGAGCGCGGCGGGCAGCGGCATGAACGACCTGAAAACCGCATACGCCGAAGCGTTGCGCATCCTGCTGGCGGCCTCCGGGCTGGTGCTGCTGATCGCCTGCGCCAACATTGCCAACCTGCTGCTGGCGCGCGGCGCCGCGAGTCGCGTGCAGGCTTCCATCCGGATGGCGCTGGGCGCGGCTCGCGGCCGCGTGATCCGCCAGACCCTGACGGAGAGCCTGGTGCTGTCGCTGATGGGCGGCGCCGCGGGCCTGGCGGTGGCGTGGGGCGGCGCGCGACTCCTGCTGGCCATCGCGTTCCGCGGCTCCCGCTACGTCCCCGTGGATGCCAGCCCTTCGCCGGCAGTGATCGCTTTCGCCCTGCTGGTGTCGGTGGCCACCGGCGTCTTATTCGGAGTGGTGCCGGCATGGCTCTCTTCGCGCCTGGACCCCGCCTCGGCACTACGCGGAGCGGGCCGCTCCACGGGAGGAAGTTCCACCATTCTGCAGCGCTCCCTGGTCGTGATTCAGGCCGCCCTCTCCCTGGTTCTGCTCACCGGGGCCGGACTGCTAGCCAGCAGCCTGGGAAATCTGGAGCACCAGAGGTTCGGCTTCGACCGCACCGATCGGCTCATCGTCAGAATGCAGGCGGCGTTCAACGGATACAGTCCCGAGCGGCTCTACCAGCTCTTTCAGCAGCTTTCCGCGCGCCTCGCCGCCCTTCCTGGCGTGCGCACGGCGGCCTTTTCGCTCAACACGCCGATGGCCGGCGGGAACTGGTCGAGCGGCATTTACATCGAGGGCCATCCGCTCTCCGCCACTGGCGAAACCCGCGACTCTTCTTCGTGGCTGCGCGTGAGCCCGCATTATTTCGAGGCGATCGGCACCCGCCTGGTGCGCGGCCGCGCCATCGACGATCGCGATACCCCCAGCGCCCCGATGGTTGCGGTGGTCAACCAGGCGTTCGCGCGCAAGTTCTTTCCCAACCAGGACGCGATTGGCCAGCGTTTCGGCATGAACAGCTTCGCGCACGTGCACGATTACGAAATTGTGGGCGTGGTGGAAGACGCCAAGTATTCCGCCGCGCGCGAGGCCGCCTGGCCCACCTTCTTCCTGTCTTACCTGCAGATGCCCCCGGGCTGTTGGAACAATAGCGCCATGGCGCGGTCGAACTATCCACGCTTCCTGGAATTGCACGTGGCCCGCCAGACGCGGAATCTGGAGCCGCTCATCCGCCGCACTTTGGCCGAACTGGACCCCAACATCTCCGTGGTCGGCGTGTTGACGTTCTCCGACCAGTTGGGCAACACCTTCAATCGCGACCGCCTGATCGCCCGGCTCGCCGAGTTGTTCGGGCTGGTGGCGCTGCTGCTGGCGTGCGTCGGCCTGTATGGCGTGACGGCATACTCGGTGGCCAGCCGCACCGCCGAGATCGGCATCCGGACCGCGTTGGGCGCCACCCGCCCCGGCGTGATCGCGATGATTCTGCGCGGGGCCCTGGCGCAGATTGGCTGCGGGCTGGCGCTGATTGGCTGCGGGCTGGCGCTCGGCCTGCCCGTCTCCCTGTGGGCCGGACGAATTCTGCAAAGCGAGCTCTTCGGCATCCGCGGCGGCGACCCGGTGATTCTCGGTTCCGCCGGCAGTGTGCTGATAGGCGCCGCGCTGCTGGCCGCACTTGTACCCGCGCGCCGCGCTACCGCCATCGACCCGATTCAGGCGCTGCGCACGGAGTGAGTGCTGAACTAAGCGCTTCTGAGGAGTAGTGTGTTGTCAGGTCTCAGGACCCTTGCTCACCGAGTCAGCTCACCGAGTCAGCACCCGCGCACTGGAATGAATCAGATAGGAACGATGCAGCATTTTGACCGCATAACGTGGAACCCGAGCCAGATGAACGGCCAACCGTGCATTCGCGGCATGGGGTTGACGGTGCGCCTAGTCGTGGAGGCCATAGCGCAATATCCGATCCGTGACGACCTCTTTCGACAACTATCCCGGACTGGAACCGGAAGACGTTCAGCACGCGCTGGCGTTCGCCGCTGCCAATCTTGAGGACAGTGCAACGGGAAAGCAACGCCGCTTGACCGGCTTGGCCATGCGCCTGTCCTCGACCAGGGAATTCCAAGAGGCGCCGCCGACCGCCTGCGTGGCCTGGGATGTGAGGGTGGGCATGCCGGTGAAAGCGGGATGCCGAAAGGCCGCCGATGAGGACATCCTTGCATTTTCGCTCGGAAAAGATGCCATCGTGGTGACTCCGGACGCTGACTTTCACGCGATTCTGGCAGTTTCCGGAGCCAGCAGGCCTACTGTAATTCGCCTGCGAATTCGGGCTATGGGCGCGGCCGCGGACGTAGGCGTGATTCTGAGCGTCCTAGGGAGATTCGGGTCCGATCTGAGGCGCGGGTCTCATGCGGCGATAGAGGCTCGGTGAAACGCCGAAGGCACTTCGGAACGCCCGGGTGAACGCTTCCAGCGATCCGTAATTCGCGTCGAGAACGATGTCTCTCTCGAAAATGGCCGTGCCGTTCGTAAGATGACAGACGACAAAAGACGATCGTCTGTGCCACTGGGCTACCGAATCTTTCATCCCACCGGGTGAGGCACCTCATGTGCCGACTGTCACCGAGAGTTGGGTGCGAGACAACTGCCATGCCGCCCTCTCCAGCAGCAGCCTCCGGTGCATGGCAATCGGCGTCTCTTCGATCAGTGACTGGAACACACGATAAAACTGCGTCCGGCTGCGATAAGAGTGGCGGGCGAAACCGTTCGCATTCTGCTCCAGATCGAGCGAATCAAGAACGATTTCGCGTAGCCGCTATGCTTCGTCCACACAAGGAAAATCCACTTTGAAGTGTACGTCCGCCTGATAGGGAATCCCAGAATTCGAGGTGCGATGCGGCGGTCACGCGCGGCGCGGCCCCACACCGCGGCATTTACCAATCGCTCTTGAACCGATGGTCCACGGCTCGGAGAGAGCTGCCTTTCCACGGTAGGGAACAGGAAGTCGGCCAGG
>OKRF01000373.1 GCA_900290315.1 Candidatus Sulfopaludibacter sp. SbA3
GACCCCGGCCCTGTTTTTTGACCCTGTTTCACGGCGCTATCAGGTTGAAGCCTCCGCAGGCGGGGCACCGGTACATCCCGTTCCGTATCGACCCTTTGAGATATTCTTCCGGACTGCCGGCGCCGCAGCGGACGCAGACATTGGGCCAGGGTTCGCCCTCGGCGGGGCGAGCGATATTTCCGAAATAGAAGCACCATCCATACAGACTGAGGCGGGTGTCCAGGGCGCTGTCTACGCAGCGGAGCAGGTGCAGGAAAAACGCCAGGAAGTATTCGTTACCGAAGGCGAAGAGGGCGATTTTGCGGGGCGGGCGAGTTACGAAATTGTGCGCGTTCAGGAACGAGAGGCCGCTGTACAGCAAGGTGGTGGAGCGGAGCGGTAGTCCGGTGCGGCCTTCCACTAAGCGGGCCACTTCGGCGGACGAGCGGAATGGATTGACGTGGCCGCCGCCTTTGCCGAGCCAGCGGTAGATGCGGTCGGTCAGGGTGGTGGCGTCCGGGACGGCCACGTACAAAACGCCGTCGCGCTTGATGACGCGTCCGATTTCGCAGAGGGTAGCTTCGAGTTCGGTAAAGTGCTCCAGACTATGATTGCTAACGATGGCGTCGAAGACTCCGGTGGCGAATGGCATGCGGGCGGCGTCTCCGCTGACGTAGGCTCCCGATTTGCACGACGGCGGGATCTCCAGGTCCAGGCGCACGATGCAGAGATCGCGGCGAGTGGTGGAGAAGCTGCCGGTGCGAGCTCCCAGATCCAGGACGCGCGCGCCCGGCGGCAGGCTTTGAATGAGATCGATCATGGGGAATGTTTCTTTGCTGTCGCGAAGAGGACAGACGACAAAAAACGATCGTCTGTCCCACGGGGGTTACACTTAGGGTAGGACCCCGCTCTTATGATCCGTTCTATCGTTTTGATTCTATCCCTCGCCATCGTATTCGCCCAAACACCGCCGGAAACTGTGATTCGCATCAACGTCAACCTCGTGCAGCTAGACGCCACAGTGACTGACAGTCAGGGCAGACCGGTGAGCGACCTGAAGGCCGAAGATTTTCAGATATTGCAGGACAACAAGCCGCAGGTGATCACCAACTTTTCTTACATCAACCTGAGGCCGGCATCCAGCGATAGCGCACGCACGAGAGTGGCTGCCACGAAAGGCTCCAAGGTAGGGACGCCTCCGCCGCCACCAGCGAAGTTGAGTATGGACAAGGTGGTCCGCACGATCGCCTTGGTGGTAGACGATCTGGGTCTTTCTTTCGAGAGCACGGTGTATGTACGCAACGCTCTGAAGAAGTTCGTGGACCAAGAAATGCAACCGGGCGACCTGGTGGCGATCCTTCGTACCGGCGCGGGAATCGGTGCGCTGCAATCCTTTACGGCCGATAAACGGCAGTTGTACGCGGCCATCGATCGCGTGAAATACAATGCTATCGGGCGAGTGGGGGTGAGCAGCTTCGAGCCGCTGGGCAGCATCGGCGGCGGCGATGGCGGAGCAATGGCGGAGCGGGCATCCATTATGACCGCGGGAACGATGGCGGCCATCAACTATGTGGTGGGCGGTTTGCGCGAAGTGCCCGGGCGCAAGAGCGTGGTGCTGTTCTCCGAAAACCTGAAACTGTTCAACGCCGACGGCATGGATCAACGGGTGATGGATGAAGTGCGGCGGCTCACAGACGCGGCCAACCGCGCCTCCGTGGTGATCTACAGCATCGATCCACGGGGTCTGCAAACGTACAGCCTCACGGCGGCGGACGACACGAGGGGCATGACTGCGCGACAAATTGCCCGGGTCCCGATGCAGCGCGCGGCGGAGGTATTCAACTCGCAGGATGGCATGGTGCTGCTGGCGAGCCAGACCGGTGGGCTGTTCCTGCATGACAATAACGACATCTCCGGCCAGCTTCATAAGGTGATGCAGGATGCGGCGGGGTACTACCTGATTGGATACCATCCGGACGCGAGCACCTTCAACGCGAAGACGGGGCAGCCCAAGTACCACAGCATCAAAGTGAAGCTGAAGCGGGCCGGACTGACGGTGCGCAGCCGCAACGGATTCATCGGCAATTCGGATGCGGCGGTGATGCATGTGGCGGGCACGCCGCAGGAGCAGATTCGGCATGCGCTCACCTCGCCGTTCAACTCCGGCACGATTCCCGTGCGGCTCACCAGCCTGTTTTCGTACTCGCCGAAGATGGGTTCGTACCTGAATACGCTGTTGTATATCGACGCCAAGGGCTTGAAGTTCGAAGACGAGCCGGACGATTGGCACAAAGCGGTGCTGGACCTGGTGGCGGTCACTTTTGGGGACAACGGGCAAGCCGTGGACAGCACAGGACAGACGTACACCCTGCGGATGAAAGGGGACGCTTACCAGCGGGCGCTGCGGGACGGCTTCCTTTATACGATGCACCACGTGGTGAAGAAGCCGGGAGCTTACCAGATGCGGGTGGCGTTGCGCGACGATGGTTCGGCACAACTCGGGTCGGCGAGCCAGTTCGTGGAGATTCCGGATGTGCACAATGGACACCTGACGCTATCTTCGCTGGTGATCAAGGAAGACGATACGAGCCTGACGGCTAAGCCGCAAGAGGACCCGGCGGCCGAGGGGGCCGAAGGGCATAGCACGGAGAACCCCGAGGGGAGTCCGGCGGTTCGCATCTTCCGGCGCGGAAAGGGGCTGGTCTATGTGTGCCAGGTGTTGAACGCGGAGACTGGTCCGGATAAACAGGCAAATCTGGAACTGCACACGCGGCTTTCCATGACAACAAGCTGGTGTACGAAGGCAAGCCCCTGCCGCTGGATTCCAAGTCGCAGCCGGATCCGAAGCACCTGGTGGCGGCTGGGGCGATGCGGCTGGGACCGGGACTGGAGTTGGGTGACTACGTGCTGCAGGTGATCATCACGGACAAACTGGCGAAGGATAAGTACGCAACTAGCGCGCAGTCGATGGACTTCGAGGTTAAGTAGGCAGGGCACTGGGGTTGTTTGCGGTGCGTGTTACTCATGACGGAGGGCCTGCATGGGGTGGATGCGAGCGGCCTTTCTGGCGGGTATCCAGGTGGATGCCAGCGCTACTGCCAGAAGCAGGAGCGAAACGACTGAGAAGGTAGCGCGGTCGGTCGGCTGCACTCCGTAAAGCAGGGACGAGAGCAGCCGGGTCAGGGCGAGGGCGCCGAGAAATCCGGCGACCAGACCTGCTGCCGCCAGCCGGAGGGCTTCTCCCAGAACGAGGGCGAGCACCTGGGTGCGGTTGGCTCCCAACGCCGTTCGGATTCCGATCTCTCTGGTGCGGGCCTGGACGGAATACGACAGCACGCCGTAGAGCCCAATGGCAGCCAGAGCCGCGGCAAACGCAGCGAAGACCCCCAGGAGCAGCATCTCGAACTTGCGGGTGGCCAGCGAGACGCGGAGAATCTCTTCCATGGCGCGAACGCGGTAGACGGGTTGTTCCGGGTCCACTGCGGCGACGGCAGCGCGCGCGAGGCGGCCGATGGAGCCGGCGCTGGCAGCTTGGCTGCGCGCATCCGGCCGCAGCACCAGGTCCATGCCGGCGATATTCCGGCCCTGGGGATAGTGCAGATAAATGTCGTCGCTGGGCCGGGCATCGAAGGCGGGGCGCACATCCGCGGCGACACCCACAATCTCCGCCAGGATGCCCTCGGGCGGCCCGAAGTGAATACGGAGCCGACTTCCCACGGCTGGCTCATGGGGGCCGTATTTGCGGGCCATGCTCACATTGATTATGGCCACTGGTGGCGCATCCGCAGTGTCTGTTTCGCGGAAGGCACGGCCTTCCGTGAGTGCTATTCGCATGGTGGGGAAATAGCCGGGATCGACGCGGCGGATATCGGCCTGCAGGAACTGGCCGGGCGGAGGGTCGGGCCGCCCTTCGATCGAGAAGGAGTTGTCGAAGCCTCCGTCCGAAAAGGGGAGCCCATCGATGGCGCCCACGAAAGTCAGACCCGGCGTGGCGTGGAGGCCGGCGAGAAGGCGGTGGTAGAACGCGTTCTGGCGATCGAGCGAGTCATAGCGAGTTGGTGAAAGCGCGACTCGCATGGTGACCAATCCTCGGGGATCAAACCCCGGATTGACGGACGACACCCGGCGAAAGCTTTCGACCATCAATCCCGCACCGATCATCAGTACGAGGGCCAGGGCAATTTCGAAGACGACCAGTCCGGCGCGGGCCCGGTGCGTAGCGGGCCCGGTGGAATTGGAACGGTCACCGCCTCTCAACCCCTCCTGCAGATCCGCTTTAGACGCGGCCAGCGCCGGCAACAGGCCGGATGCAACGGCAGCGGCAGTGGCGGCGAATCCGGTGAAGAGAAGCACGCGCAGATCGATATGAATCTCCGCGGCCCGCGGGATCTGATCGGAGGCAAGCTTCAAGAGCGCATGCACGCCCGATTCGGCCAGAAACAGTCCCGCAGCGGCGCCTGGCAGGGCCAGCAGCAGACTTTCGGTGAGCAACTGGCGCACGACTCTGCCGCGGCTGGCTCCGAGCGCGAGGCGGAGGGCGATTTCGCGACGCCGTGTAATGGCGCGCCCCAGATTGAGATTGGCGGCGTTGGCGCAGGCAATGAGGAGCACGAATCCCACGGCGCCGAACAGAATCCACAAAGGCCCTCGAGCGCGGGCGATGGTGTTATCGAGCAGGGGGACCACCATGCCACCCCGGCCCAGGTCGCCGGGGTACTGGCGCCGCACACTTTGCATGACACGGTCCACGTCCTGACGGGCCTGCTCGATGGTGACGCCGGATTTGAGGCGCGCGATCACGCGGAGGTAGTAGGACTGGCGCCAGTGCATGTCCTGCGGTGCGATTTTATGTTCCAGGGGCAGCCAGACATCGACGTCCTGATTGAGGAGGCGGTAGTCCGGCGGCATGACGCCGACGATGGTGTGGCTGCGGTCATCCAGCCGGATGGTTGCGCCGATGGCGCTGGCCTGGGCCGCGAAGCGCTCGACCCACAGGCTGTGGCTGATCACGGCGACACGGTCCGCGGCGGGCGAATCGTCCGACTGGACGAAGAGACGTCCCAAGGCAGGGCGCACGCCGAGTGCCGGAAGCAGGGCCGCCGACACCAGGCCGCCGGTGACACGGTCTGGAGTTACTCCGCCCGTGAGATTGTAGCTGGTGGCCGAGAAGGCACCCACCTGTTCGAAGCTTTGGCTTCGATCGCGGAGATCGAGGTAATTGCCAGGCGAGAAACTGATGCAACCCGGGGGATGGCCGGGGAGGTTGTAGGCGGAATTGGTTTCCCACGCGGTGACCAGGCGGTCCGGATGGGGGTAGGGGAGGGGTTGCAGAATGACGGCGTTCACTATTGTAAAAATCGCCGTGGTGGCGCCGATCCCGATGGCCAGGGTCAAAAGGGTGACGAAGGTGAAGGTGGGTGCGGCTTTGAGAACGCGTCCAGCGTAGCGGATATCGCGGGCGAGGGTTTCCAGAAATCCCAGGCTGTTCATCTGGTAGGCCTCTTCGCGAATGGCAGTGAGGTTCCCGAACTTCAGATGGGCCGCACGCCGGGCGGCTTGCGGAGACATTCCGCGAGCGATGTTGTCGCCGGTTTCGATGTCGAGGTACGACTGGAATTCACGGGCGTGATCGGCATCCGCCTTTTTACGATGAAAGAATTGTCGCCAGCACATTGGTTTTAGGTATACCACTAGACGATCGAATAGAGCAAGCAGGCATGAAAGCAAGTGCTTTATCGCAAGCATGTGCATTTTCGACTAGATTTTCTATCTGGGGCGGGGGCCAGGGGTTTCGGCACCCGGATTAGCCCCGATATTGTGTAAACTTTTCGAGGACCGGGAATTCAAGAGGAATCGAATGGCACATAACTAACTGCTCCTGGGGAGGCGTTTCATGGGAGAGCTCTTTCATCGACTGAATCCAGCCCATGCTCCGAGCGGCGCGTTATCCGGCCGGACCGGGCCGGATCTTCTCCGATTGCGTCTATGGTTGTCAAACCTACGAGACGGCGCACGCGAGAATAGCTACGGATTATCGATAATTGAAGTCGTGACTCGCGTCTTGATCATGGCTGCATGGATGTGCATTTCCTTGCACGCCCAATTCGACGATATGGTGACCACTGACGACGGAAGCGTCCTGCTGTTCAACTCTCCGTGGCGCCTCGCGGGATCGGGCGATTCCGATCTCCAGAAGATCTTTCGCTGGGATGCGAAGGGCTTCACCTTGGTCTATTCTCCGCCCGATCCCGGATTCATTAGTCCTCCATTCGCCTTCAACCCTCTTCTGAGCGGGGACGGCAAGATCTCAGGCTACCTTACCTATCCGGGGTGTTCGGGGTCCGGGTGCTCGAGCGTCAAATTCACGCTGGTGTTGAATGGCGCGACCGTACCCGCGGCGCTTCCGGCCGCGGAAACGATTCAGTTGAGCCGGAATGGCCGCTTCCTGGCGGCGGGAAGCACCGTCGTGGATCTGTCTACCGGCGCGACCCGGACAGCGGCTGGCGGATTTCCCGAAGGCGGGCCATTCGGCATCGGCAACAATGGCAGCCTCTTGATGTTGACCGTCCACCAGGAGTTCATCGTTTCGAATGTCGACCTGACGCTCTCGAGCAAGCCCGGCGTGTTGATTGTGAATGCGCCGGAGCTGCTCAACGCGGTGGTGAGCGCGGTTGAGAACCGCGTGGTCTACGAAATCTGGAGCGACGGCGCGGCCACGGACGACCAATTGTGGTCATATGATGTTGCCTCCGGTCAATCCACCAAGCTGGCGGAGATCGCCTTGGGCACGGCACTCGGCATCAGCCAGTTCCAGCCATCCATCAGCAATGATGGCTCGCGGCTGTTGTACCGGTTGGCGCGTGCGGATGGCGCCGGATTTGACGCTGTGATCCGGGACTTCAACACAGGCTCGACTACCGTGATTGCCCAGATTCTGCCGAGTTCCGCTAACCTGGTGATATCTGGCGACGGCAAGTCGGCCTGGGTCCATCGGATCGACGGCCGCTTGGTTCGCATCGCGATCGACAGTCTGCAGGCCACCGAGATTCCCGGGCGGCATGCCTGGATGGTAGAGCAGGATGGCGCGGAGGTGGCTGGCTCCTATCACCATCTCTACGGGGGCGCATTTGCGCCGGACAACACGTCCGGACCGCCGGTGGACCTGACGGTAAAACTCGCCGGCCTCGCTTTTCCCCTGCTCACAGCCAATACCAGCGAGTTGGACGTGCAGATTCCCTGGGAGGCGACGTCGTTCGGGCAGTATCCCATGGTCCTGCACAGCGCGTCCAGCCCATTCGAAAGTGTCTTGACGCTGAACCTGGAGCCGGCAACCCCCACTTTCGAGCGCACTGGACTGCCGAGAGACGGCCAGCGGAATATCATTGTTGCTCATCAGGATTTCCACGGTCTGGTGACGCAGGCTGATCCGGCGCTGCCGGGCGAGTTCGTGCATGCCTATATGACCGGGCTGGGCGGAACACAACCGCAGCCCCCTACCGGGTCGGTGCCGACTAACTTGAGCAACGCCATGCGCCCGCTGTGTTGGCTCGTTCCACCAGCGCAGCCACAGGAGACAACGGCCGTGACCTTCGCCGGGCTGGCTCCGGGGCTGATTGGGATCTACCAGGTGGACATCGCCATCCCCGCAGACTTCGCAGCGCCCGAAGCGCAGCTTAGCTGCGTCGACCAAGTAGGAGCTGGTGAACTAGACGGCGACTCGGGGACACTATATATCGGGAAACGCTAGCTCGCGCCGATCCCATAGTTGTAGTGAGAAACGACCGCTGCTACGGGCGAGGAGTTAAGCCTACCGCCCCTCGGGCACCCTCACCAACTCGATACCTGCCTGCTTTCCTAGGTTGCGCTGTATTGCTTGTGTTCCGCATTATTCCAATGCTCATGCACGCCGAGGCTGGCGAGACCCACAGTCGCGACAGGATGATTGGGATCGTAGAAGGTCCCGGATGGCGGGCTCTCGGCCAGAGNNAATTCCAGTCATACCTCGACATCGAAACCGACGACGACGGCATCCGCCTTATTACGATGAAAGAATTGTCGCGAGCGCATCAGTCTTAGATATACCCCTAGATTTTCGAATAGAGCAACTACGTATAAAAGCAGGTGCTTTATCGCAAGCATGTGCATTTTCGACTAGATTTTCTAGCTGGGGCCGGGGATGGATGCGCTTCGCGTCTTTGAAGATCATCGAGATTCACCGAAAATCTGCTTTACGCCGCCTTGCGGAACGGGGTTTTGGCGGCCGGAAAGCGCCTTTTGGCATCGGCCAGGCGGAGGCTGAAGGCTACTCGGGGGCGAGATCGGGGGCCAGGGCGGTATCGGCTTCGGGGTGGTGGGTGGTTATGTCATCGGGTTCGTTGAGGCCTCGGGTGAAGGTGTTGTTGTCGATGACAGCGGCGAGATTGAGGCCGCAGCGGTCGTCGGCGATGGATTCCTGAAAACGGTTTGCTGGGTTTCGCGGCGCCCCACGGCCGATCAGCAGGATAATCTTCACCGCGGCGAACACCGCGTCAACCGTCCAGTGCGAAAATGCCCGCAGAGACCGAACAAGACAGACGACAAAAAACGATCGTCTGTCCCACGGGGCTAACGGATTTTTCATCAGGGCAGATCCACGCGGGCCGCGAGGTTGCCGCGGAAGATCATGGGGCCGACGTGGTTGAGGCGGCTCTTCAAGTCCACCCAGATTTCGCCGCCCATATCGGTCCAGCGTTGGCAGAAGCTGAAGTCCTCACTCAGGTAGGTGCCGGTGACCTCGTCGATCGTGCAGTTAAACAGGGCGCTGCGCCACGGACTTCCTTGGAGCGGGTCGTCGGTTTTGTGTTCACGAGTGTAGCGTAGCTCGGGGTACCGCTCGATCATGGCGAGCAGGGCGGAGCGGCTGATCAGGAGGAAGCCGGTGCCGGCGTAGCGCGATTTCACAAACCCATTGCGGGTGACGAGTCCGCTGCGGATATCGCCTTCCACGACATAGTTCAGGGCGGCCGATTCGAGTGGGGTACGGCCCGCCTGGACGGCCCCCGGAATGAGTGGCCAGTCGATCTCTTTCACCGGATAGGCCGCCGCGGTCATGTCCGCGTCGAAGTCGAGCAGGCGAAATACCTGGCTGGGGTCGAAGCCGATATCCGCGTCGATGAAGAGCAGGTGGGTGGCGTCCGCGTTATCCAGGAAGTGCGCGACGATGGTCTGGCGCGCGCGCGTGATCAGGGCATCGCCTGCCTGCAGGAGAAATCCGATGTCCATGCCGCGCCGCAGAAATTCCTGTTGCAGCTTGAGGAGAGAGCTGACGTAGAGCCAGCTCACCTGGCCGCCGAAACAGGGCGTACCGACCATCAGGAAACAGGGACGTGGCAAGTTTTTCGCATGATAGCACGGGGGGAAAGGGGCAAGCCCGAGCCAGGCACGAAGATCCGCCGAAAGGCGGCGAATTTCGGACGATGACAGGGTCGAAAAACCGGGGCCGGGGGTCAGGGGCCAGGGGCCGTGCAGCGGCGCGCTTCGCTCGCCGCACCGGCGGCAAGACCGCCGGCGTTACCTCGC
>OKRF01000405.1 GCA_900290315.1 Candidatus Sulfopaludibacter sp. SbA3
ATCGAAATCCACACGATGCCCATGGCTGCCCGTGCTCAAAATGGGTTTTGGACTCCAGTTGGACTCCGGCGAGGACGNNCGTAAGTCTATGTTTTGGTGGGCTTTGTTTTGGTGGACCTGGTGAGATTCGAACTCACGACCTCTTCCATGCCATGGAAGCGCGCTCCCAACTGCGCCACAGGCCCAAAAATCCGTCCCTTCACTATATCACAGCACGTAGCCGTAACAAATTGACAGGGCCGTTTGCGTGCTCGCTACAATGAAACGATGCTCAGGCGTGTCCCGGTCGCTATCCTATTGCTGTGCCTGATCTCGCTCGTGCTGTCGTCGTGTCTCGCCCACCATCGGCCGTTTGGGCGAGCGGGCGCCAACCCCAACCAGAAGTTGCTTACGGCAGACCAGTCGGTGTTGATGGACGAGATTGCCAAACAGTATAATGCCGTCCACGATTTCAGCGCCACCGTGGATATGGCGCCCTCGCTTGGCAGCGCCGAGAAAAATCAGATCACCGAATACAAAGACGTCCGCGCGTACATCTACTTTCGCAAGCCGGCGGAGGTCCATATTCTGGGACTGGCTCCCCTGGTTCGGACCCGCGCCTTCGATATGGTCTCCGACGGAACGGACTTCCGGCTTTACATCGCCACGCAAAACCGGTTCATTGTCGGGCGCAACGAAGTGACCGCGCCTTCCAAGAACAAGCTGGAGAATCTGCGGCCCCAGCATTTCGTGAGCGCGCTGATGGTTCACCCGGTCGACCCCAAAATCGAAAAGATCTCCATGATCAACCTCACCGACGAGAACAACGCGTTCTACATTCTGATGGTGAACCACGACGAAGGGGGAAAGCTCCAGCCGGCGCGTTCGATCTGGTTCAGCCGCGTGGACCTGCAAATGGCCCGGCAATTGATTTTCGACGAGAACGGCAATATCCTCACCGACGCGCGCTACTCGCAATGGCACGCCTACGACAACGTGCCCTTCCCCAAACATATCGAAGTCAACCGGCCGCGCGATGAGTACGGGATGGTGATCGACATCGTCAAAATGGACATCAACAAGGGTGTGCCGGATGGTAAATTCGTATTGGATCAACCCGAAGGCACTACCCTGCAAGTGCTGGGAGAGGCCCCTGCCACACCTCCAAAAACACAGACGCCGGCTCCTCCCAGGAAGAAAAAGTGATTGTCAAACTCGTTCTGGAAAACCTCAAGCACCGTCCGGTGCGCAGCATGCTGAGTGTCCTGCTGATTGCGGGGCCAGTGACGCTGATTCTCTCGCTGGTGGGGCTCACCCATGGCATGTCGGAGGACGCGCAGCGCCGCCAAAGGGGTGTAGGCGCCGACGTCATCGTGCGCGGATCCACCGCTACCAGCGCGATCAGCCTCAGCGGCGCTTCCATTCGCGAAGGCATCGTAGCCGCCATCGAGAAACAGCCCCACGTCAAGCTGGCGATGGGCGTGATCAACCATAGCCTGGAGCTGCCCCTGGTGGTCACCGGCATCGACATGAACAAGTTCAACCAGATGACCGGCGGATTCACCTACCTGGGCGGCCATGAGTTGCAGGCCGACGACGACATCCTGCTGGACCGGTATTACGCCGAGCAAAAGAAGGCCGCCGCCGGCGGTTCCATCAAGGTGATGAACCGGACGTGGCGCGTGGCCGGAATCATCGATACCGGTAAGTTGGCGCGCATCGCGGTGAAGTTGAGCGTGTTGCAGGATCTGGACGCCGCTCACGGAAATGTCAGCCAGATCTACGTGAAGGTGGACGACCCGGCCAACATTCCCACCGTGGTGGAGGAATTGGAAAAGCTGCTGCCCGATAATCCCGTCGCCACCATGGCGGAGTTCATCGCGGCGTTCGACTTCAACCGGATTCAGGGTGTGAGCGCCTTCACTACCGTGATCGTGGTGCTCGGAGTGGTCTTCGGACTCATTGTCGTGTGCTTGTCCATGTACATGGCGGTGCTGCAGCGGACCCGCGAGATCGGCATTCTCAAAGCGTTGGGCGCCAGCAAAGCGCTCATTCTGGAAATCATTCTGCTGGAGGCGCTGGTGATGGGAATCGGAGGCACCATTGTCGGCATTGTGCTGAGTTATGGAGCCTACGGACTCATCCGGGCCCTCGTCCCGGCCTCTCTGACCATGATCATCGTCACGTCGTGGTGGCCCATCGCCGGGTTGATTACGCTGGTGGGCGCGGCGTTGGGATCGCTGTACCCCGGATGGAACGCGGCCAGTCACGATGCCATCGAGGCGCTGTCCTATGAGTAGCTCCCCGGTCATCGAAATTCACGGCCTCCGCAAGACATATCGCGTGGGCCAGGTGGACGTTCCGGCGCTGCGCGGAGTGGATCTCACCGTGAACTCCGGCGAATTTCTTTCCATCGTGGGGCCGTCGGGCTCCGGGAAATCGACGCTGTTTCACATCATCGGCGGCCTCACACCGCCCACCTTGGGCAAAGTGCGGGTGATGGACCAGGACCTCGCCAGCCTCAGCGACTCGGGCCGGACGAGCCTGCGGCGCCGGACCGTAGGATTCGTATTCCAGAAATTCAACCTGCTGCCGAACCTGACCGCGCGCGACAACATCGCGGTGGCGCGCTACCTCGGCGGCGGCAAGAACTCCGATCCCCAATTCGAGGAGATCCTGCGGCTGCTGGGAATCGCCCAGCGCCTGGATCACAAACCCAACGCCCTATCGGGTGGCGAACAGCAGCGCGTGGCCATCGCGCGAGCGGTGGTGAATCACCCCGCCATTCTGCTGGCGGACGAGCCCACGGGAAATCTGGACACCGCCAACTCCAAAGCCGTGCTGGAAATCCTGCGAGACCTCAACGAACGGATCGGGCAGACCATCCTCATGATCACGCACAATGTGGAGGCGGCGGCTTACGGACACCACACCGTGCACATGCGGGACGGGCAGATTATCGAGAGAACGTGAGCTTCAAGAGCGGCCAAAGCGGACATGCCAGAAAACCGGATTTCCTTCTCTCTCTGAGCATTTGACTGCCACCCGTTTTCGGCGTGGCGGAATCTTGGACGTCTTCCCTCTCAGCGCGCGCCTGGAAACCCGACCCGTGCCAGCAGATCGCGAAAGCGGGCGTCCGCACGAAGAGTATCCCATCGCGGCTCGGTGAGTAGAAACACGAGGTCCGGCGAGTGCTCCCGGTACGCCTTCTCCAGCCACTCGAATGCCTGATCGTTCTCGTGCAACCCCGCGTGGACCAGCGCGACATAGTAAGGCGGCACATATTGCTGCCGGGCAAGATCCATCAGTTTTTGCAGGAAGCCCGAGGCCGCCGGCCGGTCTCCGGATACGGCGCTGGCATATCCCAGGTCGGCGAGCGGTGCCGGCCCATCGGACCGCTCTTGGGCCTGCCGCAGCACCGCGCGCGCCTCCGGAAAGCGCCCCTGCGCTTCGTAACACCAGCCCAGAAACCGGTAATAGCCGGGCATCGAGGGGTACATCTCGATCATCTGCAGGCTTTTCCGGATGGCCTCGTCGTAACGCCTGGCCAGGTAGCTGTTCCACGCCACGCTGCCCTCCGCGATGGGATCCAGCGGGTCCAATTGCACGCTCCTTCGGCTCTCGGCGAGCGCTTCGTCAGACCGGCCCGTGAACGCCAGCAGCCGCGAATAATGATGATGCGCCGTCACCGAACTGGGGCTCAGCCGGATGGCCTCTTTCGCTTCCGCCTCCGCCTCCTTCCAGTTCCATTGGTAGAACAGATCCACCCACATCAGCGCGATATGCGCCTGGCTGCTCGACCAATCCACGTTCAGCGCTTTGAGCGCGGCCGCCCGAGCTTTCGGAAACCCTTCGTCCGGAGGCATCACCGGGGAGTCCCAGGCGAGCACCACATAGGCTTCCGCAATCCCGGCGTAAGCCTCCGCGTAATCCGGTTGCAGTTCCACCGCCCGCTCGAAGTACTGGATCGCCTGCCGTGCGTCCTTGGCGCTCCGCTTGTTCCAGAAGAAGTGGCCTTTTAGATACGCGTCATGGGCTTCTGGCAGGATGGAGCGGCTGGCAGCCAGCATTTGCTGCTCGCTTCCCGTAAGCCGGGCGTGGACATGCACCGCGATATCCCGCGCCACCCGTCCTTGCAGCGCCAGAATATCGCCCAGGGTCTGCTCGTAGCTTTGCGCCCAGATATGCTGGTCCCGTGCCGCGTCGATCAATTGCGCGGTCACACGCACGCGGTCCCCGGACCGCAGCACCGTTCCCTCGACAATCGCATTGGCGCCCAGTTCCCTGGCAATCTCCCTCAGCGGCTTTTGCGATCGCTTGTAGCGGATTACAGATGTACGCGAAATCACACGCAGGGAGCCGATTTTGGCCAATTCCGTGATTAATTCATCCGTGATCCCATCGGCGAAATATTCCTGCCCCGGGTCAGCCGCGAGGTTTTCGAGCGGAAGGACCGCAATGGAATCCAGTTTGGGGCGCTGGCTTGCCCTCCAACCCCAAACCGCCAGCGCCGACAAAGCGAGGATGCCCACAGCCGGCAGCACGAGACGGGCTCGGCTTAGACGCTTCCCGGCAACGGCACGGGGCATTGCTGAAGGGTCAGGAGGCACCTCGCGCGCGGGCTCCGGAGCCGCCGCGGGCCCGGACATCAGGCATACGGCTTCCACCGGTGCAATAAACCGGTAGCCGCGCCGCGGAAGAGTTTCGATGTAGACCGGCGATTCGGCTGAGTCTCCCAGTACCTCCCGAATTTTCCGGATCGCCTTATTCAAGCCAGTATCAAAATCGATGAACGTGTCCGCGGCCCACACCCGGTCGCGCAGTTCTTCCCGGCTCAGCATTTGGCCGGGCCGTTCCAAAAGCGCGATGAGTACCCGGAAGGGTTGCTCCTGGATCCCCACCTTCCGGCCGGCTTTTCGCAATTCGCCGGTGTGAGTATCCGCTTCAAAAACTCCGAAGCGCAACAATTTCGATGGGGAAGCCTGTTCCACAGCCCGGCCAGCCTGGTGAAGCGTGGGGAATCCACCCGGATATCCCCTTTCAGCCTCAGCCTATTATCGGGGAATCCAGTTTCCATTCGCAAGGAAGAGACGCGGCATGGCCCGATACCCCGGCTTCGACTAGATTCGCGCCAGGAGGGGAAACAAAAGTGAAAACCAAATTCGCCGCTGCACTATTTTTCGCTGGCACCATCTGGGCACAGGACGGAGCGTTTCAGACGGTCTGCACCAACGCCACGCTGGAGGGCGACTACGGATTCATCGTTACCGGCACGCGCCCATCGGGGCCCAGCGGACCGGTCGAAACCGTCGTCGGAGTCGCCATGACGCACTTTGACGGAAACGGCAATCTGACCCAGACTGACAATATCCACGGATCGGTCACCGGCTTGGCCGCGCCCAACCGCCAGGGTACTGGATCATACACCATCAATCCCGACTGCACTGGCACCATGAAACTCAATAACCCCGGCTCGCCGACTCTGACCCTGGCCATCGTGGTGGTCGATGACGGTAATGGGGTGCGCGCCGCCGTCATGGATCCGACAGCCTCCGTCAGCCCTGGCACATCGGCGCCGCAGGTCATGGTCACCAGCAATGGACGCCGCGTCGTCAGCCGCG
>OKRF01000036.1 GCA_900290315.1 Candidatus Sulfopaludibacter sp. SbA3
GATGGCCAGACCGTGCCAATACCACGGCAGCGACCCGTAACGAAGCAGCAGCCAAAGCGGTAAGCCCATGGCCACCAGGTAAACCAGGACAGCTAACATGCCGAACATGAGAAGCCTCCTGATCAGCATTGTAGACCTCAAACGGCAACGGCGGCGATCTTGCCGCCAGGGCCAACCGGGCGGGGGCGTTTTTTGGGGAACAAGAGCTTGACGGCGCGCGTCTCATTACGTGGAAGCCTGCCTGCCGGATACGCATCAGGATTCAGACCGCCTGAATACGGTGGCTGCCAAACGCCCGCATTTGTACACTGGAACGGAGCAAGGTAGATGAAACGGATCATATTTTCCGGCAGCCTCTTGCTGTTGCTCGTGAGCAGCACCTTCGCACAGCGGCAGGAGAACCAACCAACATTTGAAGTGGCATCAGTCAAGCCAGCGGTCTTGCCACCGGGTAGTACTCCCGGAAAGGATTGTACGGGCGGCCCCGGAACCTCGGATCCGGAGAACTTCACATGCGCGTGTCAACCTATGGCGACATTGCTTTTCTGGGCGTACAACATAGAGTTCACGGATCTCAAAGGGCCAGACTGGATGTTTTACGCTGCTAACTGCTACGACTTAGCGGCGAAAGTTGCCCGCGGGACGTCTAAAGACCAGTTTCGGTTGATGCTGCAGAACCTTCTCGCTGACCGCTTCCATCTCTCGGTGCATCACGAAGCCAAAGTACTTCCCACGTACACACTCGCGGTGGAGAAGCGTGGGCCCAAATTGACCGTTCATGCGGGCCAACCGGCATCGGATGCCGTTAGTGATCGTCCATGGACTCTTACGTTCCTCGGCACACACTTTCACCTGACTGCCAAAAACTTGGACCTGAAATACTTTGCGCTTTTGCTCACGACAGTAGTGCAGGCTCCCGTCGTGGACGCAACTGGTTTGACCGGAGGGTACGACTTTATTCTGAACTATGTGCCGATGGGATATCCGTCATCTCAGCAATCGGGCCATTCTGGGGGAAGTGAAGACTCCGCTCCTGATATTTTCACCGCTCTGCAGGATCAACTGGGTTTGAAACTGACCGTCAAGAACGTCCCGCGAGACATCATCGTGGCTGATCGCGCGGACAAGGTGCCGACCGAGAACTGAAGCGAGGCAACGCGGTCCCTACTCGTCGTTGGTGAGCACGATCTTGCCTTCCACCGAACCCGCCGCCAAAAGCTCCAGAGCCCTTCCCGCTTCCAGAAGCGGGAACGTGCGGTAGATCAGAGGATCGATCTTCTTCTCCGCGAGCAGCGCAAAGATCTTCGGCAGATCCTCGCGCAGCGGCCCGGGGTCCTTCCGGTAGAGCATCGTGATGCCGTAAAACGTGCCTCGCCGGCCCCGCAGACGCGCCCCCAGGAAAATATTGGCGAACATCGCCAGGGTGGAAATCGTGCCCGATGCACCCATGAAGCCGAATCCGACCAACGTGCCGCCCCGCCGGAGCGCGCCGATGCAAGGGCCGATATTGGCGCCGCCGACCGCGTCGAAAACGCAATCGACGCCCTCCGGTTCCAGGGCACGCGTAAGACGATCGAGCGAGCCCGCACGATAGTCGATCGGTATTGCGCCAAGCGATCGCACAATCCCGTGCTTCGACGCTGACGCAGCTCCGTACGTCTTCATCCCCGCCAGCCGCAGCAGTTGCAGCGCGGCCGTCCCCACGCCTCCGGCGGCGCCAGTGACCAGCGCCGTCCCTCCGGGCGTAACCTTGGCGAAGCGGTGAATCATCTGCCACGCGGTCACGTAGTTCAAGATCACCGCGGCGGCATCGCGATCGGAGACGCCGTCCGGAATCGGCAGGAAGTGTTCTGCCTCCCGCACCAGAATTTCCGCGAAGGCTCCGTACACCGTAAGAGCCGCCACACGCTGGCCCAATTGGAAACCAGTCACTCCGGCGCCAATGGCGTCCACCGCCCCCGCCACTTCGTAGCCAGGCACGACCGGTATTTTCGGTGCGTACCGGTATCTTCCGGCGAGCAACATCAGGTCCGTCGAGCCCACCCCGGCGGCGCGCACCCGGACGCGCAGTTGGCCCGATCCGGGCGCCTCAATGGGCAACTCGACGATCTGGAGAACCTCCGGTCCGCCCGGCTTCGTCACCATCGCTGCGCGGTACGTGGCAGCCATACGCTATTCGATCCAGCCGCCGCCCAGCACCAGATCGCCATCGAAGAAGACAGCGCCCTGTCCGGGAGTGACGGCCCGTTGCGCCTCTTCGAAAACCACCTCGACCCGCGCGGAATCGCTGGTCGGATAAAGGGTGGCCGCGGCGGGTGTATGCTTGTTGCGGATCTTCACCTGCGCCGTACGTGGCGACGTGACACCGCCGATGGAAATCCAGTTGACTTCCTTGGCGAAGAAGCGGCCGCGCAGCAACTCGTCGTTTCCGCCCACGACCACCCGCTGCGATGCGGGGTCGGTAGCGATCACGTACAAGGGCTCACCGGTGGCGATTCCCAGGCCCTTGCGCTGGCCCACGGTGAAACGGTGCACGCCGGCATGCTCGCCCAAAGTGCGGCCATCGGTGGTGACGATTTCACCGCGGGTCTGCCGCTCGGGCACTCCCGTCTCCTTCAGGTAGGCGCTCAGGAACGCGGCGTAATCGCCGTTGGGCACGAAGCAGATCTCCTGGCTATCGCCCTTGGATGCCACGGCCAGGTCCATCGACCGGGCCAGGTCGCGCACTTCCGGCTTGTTCAACTCACCCAGAGGGAAGAGCGTGCGCGCAAGCTGCGCCTGCGTCA
Organism: Candidatus Sulfopaludibacter sp. SbA3; assembly: GCA_900290315.1. Classification (GTDB taxonomy): domain Bacteria; phylum Acidobacteriota; class Terriglobia; order Bryobacterales; family Bryobacteraceae; genus Sulfopaludibacter. Next base: position 2,787 of record OKRF01000036.1, read on the forward strand.
GGCCGCACAGGAAATACGTCTGGTCCTTGGTGCTGTCCACGGCGCGCAGCAGTTGGTAGCGTTCGGAGGGCTCATCGTACCGGATGCGCGCGTAGTGGCCGGTGGCGATCTGGTGGGCGCCCACCGCATCGGCCATCTCCAGGAAGCGGTCGAACTTGATGTAGTTGTTGCATAGCGTGCAGGGAATCGGCGTCCGCCCGGCCAGGTATTCCTCCACGAACGGCTTGATCACGTGCTCTTCGAACTGCTGCTCAAAGTTGACCACGTAGTAGGGTATGCCGATCTGCTCGGCTACACGGCGCGCGTCATACACATCGTCCAGTGAGCAGCAGCGGCCAGTGGCGCCCTCGGAGGCCAGTTCGGGCAGGCGCCGCTGATTCCAGAGCTGCATGGTCAGGCCCACCACGGCATGACCCTGGCGCACCAGGAGCGCGGCCACAGTGGAGCTGTCCACTCCACCGCTCATAGCGACGGCGATCGGTGCGGTGTCAGGCATGGACGGAGATTCTGCGCAGATGGGTCACGGAGGCTTGCAGGGCTTCCACCAGCCCGTCCACTTGCGCGGCGTCATTGGAGCGGCCCAGGGAAAATCGCATGCTGGCGCGGGCGCGGTCGGCGGAAAGCCCCATGGCGGTCAGCACGTGGGAGGGCGCGATGGCGCCGCTGGAACAGGCCGCTCCAGTGGAAACGGCGAAGCCCCGCAGGTCCAGCGCAATCACCAGCGCTTCGCCATCGATGCCGTCGAAATACAGATTGCTCGTGTTGGGGGTGCGATTCCAACGAGCGCCGTTGATGCCGGTGCCGGGGATGCTTGCGAGCACTGCATTCTCCAGGCGATCGCGCAACGCTCCCAGGCGTTCGGAGTCGGCCGCCAGACTGCGCGCTGCGAGATCGGCCGCCGCGCCAAAGGCCGCGATGCCGGGGACGTTCTCCGTGCCGGGCCGGCGGTCGCGTTCGTGATGGCCGCCGTAGGTCACCGGCGCAATGCGCGTGCCCTTACGGATATAGAGCGCGCCCACGCCCTTGGGCGCATACAGTTTGTGGCCGCTCATGCTGTAGAGGTCCACACCGAGGGCCTCCACATCCACCGGAATCTTGCCCAGTGCCTGCACGCCGTCCACATGCAGCGGAACTCCGGCAGCGCGCGTGAGACGGGCGATTTCCGCAATCGGCTGAATGGTGCCCAGTTCGTTGTTGGCGTGCATGATGGAGACCAGCACGGTCTCGGGACGCAGGGCGCGCTGCACGTCGTCGGCGGAGACCACGCCGCCGGAAGCCACGCGCAGGCGGGTGACCGCGATCCCGGCTGCTTCCAGTTCCTTGCACGGACCGAGGATGGCTGGATGTTCGATCGCCGACGTGATCACGTGGGCCGGCCGCCGTGCCGCGGCGCGTGCCACACCCAGCACGGCCATGTTGTCGGCCTCGGTGCCACCGCTGGTGAAGACAATTTCCGTGGGGCTGGCGTGGATCAGGCCGGCGAGCTGCCGCCGCGCCGCCTCCAGACGCTGCTTGGCGCCCTGTCCGAAATGATGGATGCTGGACGCGTTACCATACACTTGACCGAGACACGACACCACGGTCTCCAGGACTTCCGGAGCGACAGGGGTGGTGGCGTTGTGGTCGAAATAGAACCGCTGCACTACCATCTATCTTAACAATGCGTAAACCGATCCTCACTCTCACCACCGATTTCGGCCTCGCCGATCATTACGTTGGCACCATGAAGGGCGTGATTCTGGGTATCTGCCCCCAGGCGCAGATCGTGGACATTGGGCACGAAGTGAGCCCGTTCGAAGTCACCGAAGGCGCCTACCTGATCGCACAGGCCTACCGCTACTTTCCGAACAAGACGGTGCATGTGGTGGTGGTAGACCCGGGCGTGGGCACGGCCCGCCGCCCCATCCTGATGGAAGCCGCGGGCCAGTATTTCGTGGCGCCGGACAACGGTGTGCTGTCCATGATCTACACGCGCGATCAGCACAAAATCCGGCTGATCTCGAATGAAAAATACTTCCTCCATCCGGTGAGCCGCACTTTCCACGGGCGTGACATCTTCTCGCCCGTTGCGGCGCATCTGGCCTCCGGCGTGCCTCCTTCGCGCATGGGCAAACTGATCGAAGATTATCTCCGGCCGGCATTTCAGAAGCCGCAGCGTGCCGGCAAGCGCACCTGGTCCGGCCGGATCCTGAAGATCGATCGTTTCGGCAACATCATCACGAACTTCCATACGGAAGATTTTCCGGACCTGGAAAAGCGCAACTTCGCCATGGTGATCGGCCCGCACGAGACCAGCGTACTCGCTCACACGTACGCCGAAAGTGGTCCGGGAGAGCTCTTCGTCATCGTGGGCAGTTCGGGCTATCTGGAGGTGTCCGTCAGCCAGGGTTCGGCGGCGAAGAAGATCGGCTGCGAAAGCGGGGCGCTGGCGGAGTTGCTGGTGTGGTAGATCAGGTCTTCGCGCTATGCTGGACACTGGCGATGACGGTACGTCTACGGTTCGAAGGAATTCGATGCTTTTCGGAGCCCCAGTCGGCGGCGATTCGTCCGATAACGCTTCTGGTTGGTGAAAACAGCTCAGGCAAGACCACATTCTTGGCGCTCTGCCAGATCGCTCAAGCGATGGCTCAGGGAGCGACCGGGGACCTGCCGTTCAACAAACCGCCCTTTTCACTGGGGGCTTACGACCAGATCGCATCATACCGTGGAGGACGCGCAGGGCGTGCGAAGTCGTTTTCGTTGGCGATCGAACTCGACGGTGAGAACTCACGCTCCATCCGTGAGGAGTTCGTCGAGAAGCGAGGACAGCCTTTCCTTCGCTCGTGGCGGCTTACGGCCGGGAATTCGGCTTTTCAAACAAAAGCGCGCCCAGGCTCGGACGAATATTCGATACTCCTTGAAGGCCCAGGCGGCAAAACCGAGGCGGAAGCACAGCAATCGTTTGAGGTCGAAGCGTGGCCGGCAATATTAGTTAATTACGACGCGGTCGCGATTCGTGACTGGATTGACACCGAGCTCGGCTTATCAGGCGCGACTGCACTAACGGAGTCTGACCTCAAATCGCTGGGCAACGCGCTGAAGGCCTTAAGAGAGGAGTTTGCGCGGACTCCTTACGCTTTTGCGCCGATCCGAACTAGCCCGCAAAGGACCTACGACCCGGTCATCGCAGAACCGAAACCGGAAGGGCCGCACATTCCCATGCTCCTCGCGGCCCTGTCGCGTTCCGCTAGGAAGCAACCCTGGGCGGCACTCCAATCAGCGTTGAAGGACTTCGGACAAAGGTCAGGCCTGTTTGACGGGATCGAAATCGTCAATAAGGGGCGGAAAGAGAGCGACCCGTTTCAGGTTGGAGTCAAGAGCGGGGGCCCCGCGTTCAACCTCATCGATGTGGGCTACGGGGTAAGCCAAGCCCTTCCGATCCTCGTAGATACGTTGCAGAGGGCTTCCGGTTCTGAGTTCTTTCTACTACAGCAGCCTGAGGTGCACCTGCACCCGCGAGCGCAGGCAGAGTTGGGAAGCTTTTTCGCCAGGCAGGCGAACAAGAAGAGGCGATTTGTCATCGAAACTCACAGCGATTACTTGGTAGATCGCATCCGTATGGAGGTCCGCCGCAAGCGACTCGCCCCCCACGACGTTTCGCTGCTGTACTTCGAGCGACTGGGAAATGGGGCACATATCAATAACCTCGAGCTTGATAAGACCGGAAGCATCATCAATCCTCCGCACGGGTTCCGGCAGTTCTTCCTGAACGAAGAGCGGGATCTCCTGGGTATCTGAAATGTGCTTGATTGTTGATGCGAACGTTGCAGCGCAATTCTTGGCGCAGCCGAATCCCGTAAGAAGCTGGCTTCTTGGAGAGAGTGGCAGCCCTCGGCTCGTGGCCGCCGGCAAGCTCCGTGACGAACTCGCGCGGCACGATGCCGTGCGGCGGTTGTTGGTTGACTTAGAGCGAGCTGGCAGGCTGCGCTCGGTTGATGCCAACAGACTCCAGCGAGAGGCTACGCGGCTGGGCGCTGGGGGACGCTGCGTGTCCAACGACCATCACGTGTTGGCTCTGGCAATCACCAGCGGCGCCCGTACGCTCGCCACTCTCGATAACGAATTGGCGCAGGATTTCAAAAACAAGAATATCATCGACAACCCCAGAGGCTCTGTCTATAGAGACCAAACTCATGCTCGCTTGCTGCGCCACACGCCTGTTTCTTGCAGCGTCCGGCCTGATGGAAGCCGGGACCGGCGCCACAAGAGAAGAAAGTGAGTTTGCTGTGGAGACAGTGAATCCCGGGACGTTGTTCCTACGCCACGCCGTTCTTAATCGGCACTACCTTGGCCATCATGGAGCGATCGATGGTGCGTAGAATCCGTTCCAGCTCCGCTTCGATCACGGGCTTGGGCAGCACGAACCGGCCGTCGCCGGCGAAATCGTTGGAGAGTTCCGCGTCGTAGCCATCGGAGAGCAGAATAAAGCCGCCCACCCGCGAATACATGCGCTCGCTCAGCTCCACCCAATTCAAACCGGGAGCGTGCACCGAGCAGAAGGCCGCATCGAAACGCATGCGGTGCGCCAGCTCCAAGCCGGTATCGGCATTCCCAACCGGAACCACGCGGTAGCCGCGGGCGGAGAGCAGGGCTAGAAGCTGCCGCTGGGCTGGCTCCTCCGGCTCAATCATCAGGGCAGTCATGCGGCGGGAGTGTTCGCCTGTGGGAACTGGGGCGGACATCGTTACCGCCATCGGATGCGCCGAGAATCGCTCCTTGGCGGAGACCGGGAGTTCCACTTCGAAGCGCGGATCGGCGTTGTTCTTTTCGATGAGCCGGACCTCGCCGCCGTGTCCGGCAATCACGCTGCGAGTCACACCCAGCACCGCCGCGGTCTCCTCGGGACTGCGCGGCTCGGGCGGAACACTGAACGCAATTTCGACCAGCAAGCGTTTGGCCAGCACACTGGTCCGGATGGTGAGAACTTTCTGCGGGGCGGACACGAGCGACTGCTCCGCATGCACCATCAGATTGAGGAATACCTGTTCCAACTGGCCCTGCGAGCCCAACACGAACAGCGGCTCGCGGCTGGTCAGATCGCGCACGCGGATGCCGCTGGCTTTCCAATCGCCCTCGCGGAACTCGATCAGGTTGCGGAGCAGGGTGGTGATGGAGACCGGACGCGCTTCCACCTGCTCGGTGGCGGCGAACGACACCAGCCGCGCCACCATGCCCACGGCTTTTTGCGCCTCCGACGCAATCGCCATGACTTCCCGCTCGGTGGGGCTCGATCGCGCTTTTTCCGCGGCGCGATGCGCCAGGTCTGAAATGGAATTCAGAGGCGTCTGCAGTTCACTCACCACGCCTGAGATCAAGCGGCCCACCGCGGCCAGTTTTTCGGTGCGGAAGAGCTGTTCCTGCACGGAGCGCTGGTCCAGCAGCCGGATGGTCACTCCGATCTGGTTGCCTAAGTGCTGCGCCAGGGCCTGCTCATCCGCGGTGAAGTCGCGAACGCGGTCATCCTGATCCAACTCCAGCACTCCTACCACTTCCCCCTGCGCCAGCATGGGGACGAAGAGCAGCGACTTGGGCGCCGCGTCTCCCTCCTTGCCGCCAATGGGAAATGGGCTGCGGTCGATATCGGGAATGGCCAACAGGGTCCGGTAATGGAAGCAGGCGACGGCGCCGGCGTGCGTGCCGGCGGGTGGCGAGTTCAGGGAAATCGAGGCCGACTCCGGCTCCTCACCCACTACTGCATCCAGCGTCTTGGCAGCACGGTTGTGCACGTAGAGATGCACTCGGGTGATTTGCAGGATGGCCGGCAGCGCTTCCTCCAGGCGCTTCAGGATCGCCTCCGTGGAAGCCGCCCCCAGAATCTCTTCTCCCAGGTGATAGGTCTTTCTCAAACGCTCGCGCTGGTTCCCCAGGCGGCGCTCCCGGCTCCACAGGAAAAAAGCCACCAGCAGGACCAGGCTCAGGCCCGACGCCAGGGCAATCGGTGGCAGAGACCAGCCTCTGTCATGGTGGATCAGGGAAGCGGGAGCCACCAGCAGTTCATATCCGGCATTAAAAGGTTTGCGCGGGCAGTATTGAAACTCCACTCCCGTGGCCTCGATGTCGTCGCCCGTGCTAAAGCCGGCCAGGGAAGGTTGGGGAAGGTACTGGGGCCTGGGTTCGAAGACCTTGCACTCGTCGTCGATGAAAATCTGAGCGCCCGCTGTGCTGTCGCTGGCATGCGCCAGGCGGCCCTTCACATGTACCAGGCGGCCGAGATACCTGGCATTCTGCACTTCCTGCGGAGTCACGTCGGCGGGTTGGGGAGCTGCTTTGCGGCTCACCAGGCGAATGGTTTCCGGCTGGATGGTTACCATGCCGGCGGTAAACGCCACCACTCCCACAGCTTCCAGTTCATCTCCCGGCTGGTAGGTATCCAGGCGATTATCGCCGGCCGCCACGCTGAGAACCGCGCCGCCCTCTTGCCCACTTTGAATGGCGACTACCGTAAATTGCGGGAAGTGGTAGCGCTCGGCGTTCACCACGCCGCGTACCTTGACACGCTTGTTTACATAGACGGATGTGAAATCGGGGACTTTGCGGGCGCTGACTTCCTTTAGGCTGAGACTCAGGGGCTCGTCCGCACATACCGCTCCCTGCGCCAGGAGCAGTGCAATACCCAGTGCGCACACCAACTTCACTCGGCCTGATTTTGGCCTACCAACCATTCCGTCAGTTCCCCGCTCTGAAAATTATCCACGCTTATCTCAGTTCCAGGCAAGTTGTCATGAGTGGTACGAATTCCGATAACCTTCATACCTGCTGCTCTGGCCGCCGCCACCCCGGAGTAGGAATCCTCCAACACAATGCAGTGAGAGGGGGCCGCGCCTAACTGCTCCGCCGCTCGCAGGTAAACTTCAGGATGGGGCTTGGGATGGCTGACCTGATGCCCATCGACGACCACTCGGAAGTACTGGCGAAGGTCCGCGCGGTCCAGCAGAAAATTAACATTTGCTGGTTCCGCATTTGTGGCGATCGCCTTCGGGGTGGTCTCTTGGCGTTTTAGGAAGTCCCGTAGTCCTGGTACCAGAATCTCTTCCAGACGGCCGGCGATCATATCGCGGTAGAGTTCTTCCTTAGCGGCACCCCGGGCCACCACTTCCTCGGGCGGCAGTTGTTCGCCGAAGAAGTCGCGGATGATCTGGTCGTTCCGTTTTCCGTACATCCGCTGGTGCATTTCTTCCGTCGTTTCCAGGCCGAAGCGGCGGTTAAAAAGCGTCCACGCCTCGCGGTGGACCGGGTTGGAGTCCACCAGTACGCCATCCATGTCAAAAATCAAAACAATTCCCAATGAATTCAATTTAATTGTACTCGATCCTGGATTATTTCGGGCTGGGGCGCAGGTTGCCGCGCAGCCAATTCAAATAGCCGGTAGAACCCTCTAGTACCGGCAGCGCCAGCAACTCCGGCACCTCGTAGGAATGCATCTGGCGAACGGTCTCATCCACCGCAGGGAAAAGAGCGCCGGAAGACTTGATCAGGAGCAGATGCTCGGCCGCGGATTCGATCGCGCCCTGCCACCAATAATAGCTGCGGCTCACCGGAATCACGCTCACGCAGGCAGCCAGGTGCTCCTCCAGCAAACGGCGGGAGATGCTTTCGGCCTCGCCTTCCGAGGCGCACGTGCACAAGATGACAATCTCTCCAGTCATTTGAAAAAACTAAGGAACAGATATGGAAAGCAATGTTACCATTATCTTCCAGGCCTTTGCTGCATGAGATCGCCGTTTGTCCGAGTCGCGTATGTATTGGCTTTCCTCGCCGTTGCCGGATATGCGTTAGTCACGTTGCGAGGACCGCGGGGCATTGCTGCGCTTATCGACAAGCAACACCAGATTCAGCAATTGGAAAGGCAGAATCTGCTGCTCCACCAGGAGATCGAGCGGCGGCGCGAACGCATTAACCGTTTGATTGATAATCCCACCGAGCAGGAGCTGGAAATTCGCGAGCGCCTGAAACTGGTGCAGCCCCACGATAAGGTCTATATCATCGGGCAGCCCGACCAGGCGCCTGCTGGAAAATAAAGCGGACCCGAATGAAGAGACTCATGCTAGCAGTGGTTGGCGCGGGAATCGGCTCGCTCGCCGGCCTATTGGTTTCCTTTCTCATGCACGACTGGACTCCGGCGCTGGTGATCGGCGCCGTCGCCGGTGCGGTAATTCCCCTCATGGTGCTCGGAACTCCCGGCAAATAGCTGTGAATCCTGGTACAGAAAATTCACAAAAGTCCTTGCCGTGGACGCATTCGCACAGTAGAGTCTAGGGGGAGGAGTTTACATGCCGTTTTGTGCAAGTTGCGGTGCTCAAGTTGAAGGACGGTTTTGTGCCAAGTGCGGGGCTGTCGTTGGGGCGGCCGCTCCATCCCCGGGGCCCGGTGCGGCGTCGGCGGGCGCGGCTCCAGGATCCATGCCCCCACCCACGATGGCCGCGTCCGGCGCGATGGCGGATAACGTAGCTTCGACTTTGTGCTACGCACTGGGGTTCATCACCGGCATTATCTTCCTCGTGCTGGAGCCGTACAACAAGAATAAGGCGGTACGGTTCCATGCTTTCCAGTCGATCTTTCTGTCCGTTGTCGCAATCGGCGTACGCATCGTCCTTTCCATCGTAATGACTGCCCTTTGGAGCCTTTCGGGCGTGTTCTTTTCGTTCGCGCTCGGATCGCTGGTCAGCCTGGCCTTCTTCATCCTCTGGCTCTATATGCTGATCTCGACGTACCAGGGCAAGACGGTAGTGCTGCCGATCATCGGTCCTTTCGCCCAGCAGCAGGCATAGCGAGGTACCGGCGGCAAAGACCGCCGGCGTTACCGGCCTGGCAGCTTACCGGCGCTGCCGGCCTGGCAGCTTACAATGGAGTGGGTTGCTCCATGGTCATGACACGAAGGGCTCTCCTGGCAGGACTGGCGGCAGGGATCTCGCAAGCGAACGCGCCGCAGCCGGCCGCTCAGCCGCCGGCCGGATTCCGACGCGACAAAGGTCCCAAGCCGCGGTCCACGCCTCCCGTCTGTCTCTATTCGGACCAACTCCCCCTGGAGATCGGCTACGAAGAGATGGGCGGGCTCCTAAAGACCTTAGGGTTCGATGGCGTCGATCTCATGGTGCAACCCGGGGGGCACGTGGGGCCGGAACATGCCGATCTCGACTTCATGCGCGCAATCGAGGCCATGAACGGATCCGGCGTGGATGTATGGATGGTGAGCACGTCCTACACTTCGCCCGCCGATCCCACTGTCCGGCTCGCCATGCAGTGGGGCGGCGAAATGGGAGTTCCGTGCTTCCGGCCGGGCCACTGGAAGTACGGCGCCGCCGAAGTGGAGCAGACCATGGGCGAAATGCAGCGCGATATCTCCATTTTTGCCAACATAGCTCGGGCGGTGGGCATCAGCATTGGCATCCACAACGCCACGCCCGATTGCGTCGGCGCGTCCATCTTCGACACCAACATGATCATCCGCGGGATGGATCCGCACCTGGTGGGCTACGACTTCGACGCCGGATACGCAGCGGCCCAAGGCGGGGCCGCGGGCTTCGCGGTCGCGCTCAAGCTGGCTCTGCCGCGTATCAAGATGGTGACCGCCCGCGACTGCTATTTCAGCAAGGAGGGCGGCGCGTGGAAACTCGCCGAGTGCCCGCTTGGCGAGGGCATGGTGGACTGGCCGCAATTCTGCGGGACCCTGGCACGCGCCAAGTTCGCCGGTCCCATTTCGCTCCAGGTGGGCCATGCAAAGGACGCGTTGCCCGCCATCCGTAAAGATCTGGCGTTTCTCAAGAAGCAGCTAGCGGCGGCCTACGGGGGGTAACGCTCCAAGAATCCGGCCGCAAATGGATAGTTACGGCTCCATCTCCCTGCAGTGTATTGATAATCCAAGGCCGAAAAAATGACGCTCGCTCTCGAAAATGCGAACTACGTATACGCCGCAAAGCGGTGACAATCTGCGCTAAAGTCGCCCCCATTTTCATCCCGCCGCGTGAGGCTTCGCATGATGAGCCGGCTGACCACAATGTCGGTGACTGAGAAACCGCAGTTATGGACGCGCGCCACGCGGGTGCTTTGCTTTTGAGGAACTCCCTCAGCCCGTAGAACGGTAGCCGCCCAAGTGTGCCGGCCGATTTCCCCTTGTAATCCCATAGGAGCAATGATACGCTCATATGGCAGACCCATAGGGAAACCATAGGCGGCCGCCGGGCGAAATGGCTTCGTAAGGAAGCGCATTCGTGGGTGCAGACCACCAAGATCATGGCCCGGTTTCTGCCGGCGGAGGGGAAGAACTTATGCGAAGTATTCGCACTTTTCTTGTGCGGCTGGCTGCATCCTTCTTTCGGAAGGCGGGGTGGGAGCGAGACCTGGCGGCGGAGATCGAGGGGAACCTCGAGCTTCAGATCGAGGCGAACCGGCGTGCAGGCATGACGCCGGCCGAGGCGCGGCGTGCTGCCCTGTTGAAGTTCGGAGGCATCGAATCGCTCAAGGAGAGCTACCGCGACCAAAAAGGTCTGCCGTTTCTTGAAAGTCTGGTGCAGGATCTGCGTCACTCGCTGCGTACGCTGCGCAAGAGCCCCGTATTTGCGTTCGTGGCCGTGGTTTCGCTTGGCCTGGGTATCGGCGCAAACACAGCCATCTTCAGCTTGATCGACGCCCTGTTGCTGCGCGAGCTTCCAGTCCGCGAGCCTCACCGTCTATTCGCATTGACGCAGATGGGGCGGAAGAATCTGAAGCCAAGCAGCAACATCCATTACGGTCTTTTCCGGCAACTCGAAGAGGACCGCCAAATTCTCTCGGGCATCTTCACATTTTCCGGCGCTCCCCGTTCCAATGTGGCGGTTGGAACGCAAGGCGAGGTGACGGACGCCTTAATGGTTTCGCGTGATTACTTTCGAGTGCTCGGAGTGCAACCGCAGATCGGACGGACGTTCGAACCCGGAGAGGAGAATGTTGCCGTAATCAGCTATCGCTACTGGCAGCGCCGGTTTGCTGGGGATCCATCGGTGCCTGGGCGATCCATCGCAATCAATGGGGCGCCTTACACGGTCATCGGGGTAACGCCCCCGGAATTCTTCGGACCGATGGTCGGGACTTGGATTGACGTCACGATTCCGGCGTTTGGCGGCGGCACGAAGCCGATGCGGATGGCTGACGATGACGTCGTCGGATGGGTGATGGGTCGCGTTGCCAATGGAGTAACGGAGCAGCAGGCTATCGCGAGCCTGAGCTCGAGCGCGCAGCGGTGGATGGAGTCACGCGGGTCGCGAGAACGCCCGGCCATCGTGTTGGAACCGGCGAGCCGTGGATTTTCCTTTCTACGCGCGCAATTCTCCAAACCCCTGTACGTACTTATGGCAATGGTGGCTCTGGTGCTGCTGATTGCCTGCGCCAATGTCGCCGGCCTGCTGCTGGCACGGGCCTCGACGCGAGAGCAGGAGTTTGCGATTCGGCTTGGAATCGGTGCCAGCCGAGGGCGGCTCGTGCGGCAATTGCTTACCGAGAGTATCCTGCTCTCTCTGCTGGGAGGCGTGACAGGATTGCTGTTCGCGCGATGGTCCGCCGAAGGGGTGGCTGCATTCGTGTCCACCCTGAAGGATCCGGTCGGGTTGGACATATCTCTCAACATGCACGTCTTCGGTTTCGCGCTGCTGGCCGCGGCAGTCACTGGCATTCTGTTCGGCGTAACGCCCGCGCTACAGGGCACCAGGCTGGATCTAACGGCTGCCCTCAAGCAAGGCGGGCGAGCCGCCGGCGGCCCCATCGGTGTGAGGCTTCGCCGGGTACTGGTGGCCGGCCAGGTTGCCATAGCGGTTTTGCTGGTTGCCGGCGCCACTTTGTTCGCGCGCAGCCTGAACAACCTGAGGAATCTCGACACGGGGTTCCAGCGGAACTCTGTCCTCATGATGTCCGTGGACCCCGCCCAAATCGGTTACAAAGACCAGCAGATCGCGCACTTGTATGAACAGATCCTGGGCCGGTTCGAGCGCATTCCTGGAGTTCGCAGCGCGACTTTCCTTCGCAACAACCTGCTGGCGAACGCCGCTTCTCTGACATCGATTGTGGTGCCGGGCCGGCTGCCGCTGCCAGAGGACGAAATGGAGCTCGCTCCGGGAATGAAGATTGGAAATGCCACGCGCAGCTTTACAGTCGGGCCGCGTTTCGTCGAGACGATGGGGATGACGCTTCTTGAAGGGCGTGACCTTCGGCAGACGGACCGCTTCGGCACTCCATTGGTTGCAGTGGTCAACGAATCGTTTGCCCGATACTTCTATCCCGGCCAGTCAGCAGTTGGGAAGCGGTTTGGATATGGACCGGACAAGCCGAACGCAGTGGAGATTGTCGGCGTGGTGAAGGACGTGAAACACAAGCAGTTACGAGAGTCGCCGACGCGGACCATTTGCTGCGCTGCAGGATCCCGGAAGCTGGCGTGACACGACACTGAACGTACGTACGGCTATCGATCCTGCCCGTATGGCTCCGTTGCTGCTGCAGGCGATCGCCGATGTCGTGCCAGGCCTTCCCGTTTTCAATGTCGCACCCCTCCAGCGTATGTTCGACGATGCGGTCGTTACAGAGCGAACATTGGCTCTACTATCCGGCTTCTTTGGCATTCTTGCGCTCTTGCTGGCGACGATTGGACTATATGGGCTTCTTGCATACTCGGTCGAGAAGCGGCGAAATGAGATCGGTGTCCGGCTAGCGCTGGGCGCCCGGCCAGAAGACGTGCTCGCCATGGTAGTGCGCGAGACAGCGGTGCTGATTGTAGCCGGCCTTATGCTTGGACTGCCTGCGACCGTAGTAGCAGGGCGGTGGGTCGCGGCTTTTCTCTATGGGCTAACGCCGGCTGATCCCACCGCGCTCGCCTTGACAGTTGCCCTGTTAGGGACGGTGGGGGTGCTGAGCGCCTGGATGCCGGCGCGCAAGGCAGCGCAGACCGATCCGATGACTGCATTGCGGCACCACTAAGAGATCGAACGTGCCAAAGCCGGGGCAAACTGTTTTGCCGGCTCAGGCAACAGGAGGTGGCAACCGCGCCGGCCACTCGCGGCGATTTGGACCATAGTCACGGCGTAGCCCAGGCACAAGTTTGCGGCGCATCCCCCGACCCGGTTAGAACAGCAGCTTCAAGGCGAACTGGATCTGGCGCGCCGGGTACGTCTGGCGGATGGTGCCGAAGGCGGCATCCGAAATGTTCGCATCGGGGAATCCGAAGTTGGTGTGATTCAGAACATTGAAAAACTCCGACCGGAACTGCAGGTTCACGCTCTCGTGAATGCGGAACTTCTTATCCACGCCCAGGTCCCACTGATTGAAGTTCAGCGTGCGGTAGGCATTTCTTCCCGAATTGCCGAACGGCGCGCTGGGGGAAGGCACCTGGAAGGCCGTGCCGTCGAAGAAGTGATTGAGCGGATCGGTCCCCTGCAAGCCAATCGGATTGCCGATCACATTGGGCCGCATCACCGCTTCGCCGCGATAGTCCGGAATGCGCCCGGTCACGTCGTTGGCCGCTCCCGGTGTGTAGGCGACCGTGATGGGCAGGCCGGTGTTGGCGGTGTTGATGGTGTTGACCTCCCAACCACCCAGCACGCCATCCATCACCGCATTCCAGGAGGATCCGTGCTTGCGCCCTTTCCCAAACGGCAACTGGTACACGAAGCTCGTGGTGTTGATGAATTTCACGTCGAAGCTGGTCGGTCCGCGCTCCTGCTGCAGGTTGTAAATGTTCTGTGGGTTGGCTAGCGCCTGGCCGCTGGCCGTCTCCAGAGCCTGCTCGGAATCGCCCAGCGCTTTCGACCACGTGAAGGAATTCAGAAAGTAGANNAGGTTGAAATGCCCGCCGGGTCCACCCAGGTGATGGCGCCGAAGCTCTGGTCGGGACGCCGCGGCTGAATGCCCAGAGTCTGCCCCGGCGCGTTGGGGAGGGCCTGGTTGTAGTCGGCGATGATGGGCAGGCGCGAGCTGTGGTTGCCGGAGTAAGTCAGCTCGACGACCGTATCCTTCACTACTTCGCGCTGCAGCGAAAGGAACCACGTCTGCACATAGGGCCAGCGCGTATTGGCGGGGATGTACGCGATGTTGGCGTTCACGGGGTTGAAATTCGCCGGGCCGTTGAGACCCGGCGGGAAGGAATTGGCGGTGGTGATGAAGTTCGGATTGCCCACGGGAGTGGACTGGTTGATGGTCACCTGGTTCACCTGCGGGCCGTTGATACCGAGTTCATCGGCGCTGCCGACGCGGTTCAAGTGGACATAGCTGATGCCGTATCCGCTGCGCACCACCGTCTTGGGGTCGATGCTATAAGCCAGGCCGATGCGCGGGGCCCAATCCTTATAATCGGGATTCACCAGGGTGCGGTCGTAGAGGCCGCCGTTCTTGGCAGTGAGGATCGAATTGGTGGCCGGGTTGAAGTTGCTGAGCACGTTGTCGCGTTCCCAGCGGGGCGTAGCGAATTCCCAGCGAATTCCCAGGTTGAGGGTGAGTTTGGAGTTGACGCGGAAATCATCCTGGGCGTAAGCGAAGAACTGGCGCTGCCGGTAACTGCCCACCAGGTAATTGGAGAGCTGAATCTGGCTGGGCGTTCCGAACATGAAATCGGCCAGGTTGTAGCTGGTCGGATCGGCCGGCACGGTGCAACCAGCGGCCAACCCCAGTTGCGTGCAGGAGGGCTTGCTGAACTGTCCGGCATAAGCCTGCAGGCCGTACACGGGATTGATGTCCATGACTTCGGTGTGGATAATGCCGCCCTCCAGGCCGAACTTGAAGGCGTGCCGTCCCTTCATCCATGAATAGTTGGCCTTGGGATCCCAGTTGGTGGGATTCTGGAACTGCGGATTGGTGGCCTGCCGGCCGAATCCGTTAAACCCGCTGACGTTCTGCGTGTTGAGCCCGCCGGTGAGAAACGGGGCCGTAGAAAGCCCGGCGAGGCCGTACAGATCCTGCGCACTCTCTCCGCCCAGATAGGGCGGAAACTTGCCGCCGGTCAGGTGGGTGAAGCCCAGCCGCACGTCGAACAGCGACGTTGGTGTGACGCTCCAGGTATAAGAGAATGCCGCGTTCTGGTCCAGCACGCGCACATAACCATTGCCGCCGCCGCCGGAGGGTCCGGGCAGGTCGGGTTGATAGTATTGGTTGTCTTTGCGTTGGCTGAAGCGCAGAAAAACGGTCATGCGATCGTTGATCTGGCCGTCGATCTTGGCATCGTACTTGTCGCTGTAGTCGCGCACCAGCAAGGCTGCCTGGTAGTCGTTGGAGCGTCCCGGCCCATTGGGAGCGGGAAGCTGGCTCAGCACCTTCGCCGCGAAGGGCGTCATGGCGATCTGGGTGCCGGCCGCATAGACCGTACTAGTCAGGGGATTGACTACGGTCACCGGCAGAACACCCGAACGATCGGTGAGGCTCGGGATGGAATCGAAATTGAGGCTCTTCTGCAAATTGCGGAAACCTTCATAATCGGCGAAGAAGAACAGCTTGTTCTTGACGATGGGCCCGCCCACCGTGGCGCCGAACTGGTTGCGCTGCAGGGTGGGTTTCTGGAAGGTGGAGGGCCGCTGGCCGAAGATGTAACCGATGGCGTTGAGGTCCGTATTGCGCAGGAACTCATACAGCGTTCCATGGAACTGGTTGGTGCCCGAACGCATCACCACGTTGACTACGGCTCCGCCCACGCGTCCGTACTCGGCACTGTAGTTGCCGGTGATCACCTTGAATTCTTCGATGGCGTCCGGAGAGGGCTGCGCCACCTGGTTGCTATAGCCCTGATTGCTGGTGGAGTACGGATTATTGTCGACTCCGTCCAGCATGAAATTGTTATAGGTGCTGCGCATGCCGTTGGCGTTGAAGGCACCCTCGCGAGGCGGCACGGCGTAGGCATAGACCGAGCGGTGGATATTCGTGGCCAGCAGCGCCAAGTCGGAGAAGTTACGCCCATTCAATGGCAGTTCCATGATGGGCAGCGTGTTGACCACCTGGCCATGCTCGCTGGAATCGGTTTCCAGCACGGCGGCCGCGCCCTTCACGTCCACCGTTTCCGTGACGGCGCCCACCTGCATTGCCAGGTCCACACGCTGGCGGGCATTGACCGCTACCGCAACATCCGCTGTGGAAGTCTTCTCGAATCCCGCTGCCGCCACCTCCACGGTGTATCGGCCCACCTTCACATTGAAGAAATCGTAGTTGCCGTTTTCATCCGTGGTGGTTTTGTTTTGGATGCCGGTATCCTGATTGGTCAGCGTCACCGCGGCTTTCTGCACTACGCCTCCGGTGGCATCGCGGACCGTTCCGAGAACCTCGGCGGTTTCAAATTGAGCCAACAATGCGGCGCCGGCCATTAGTCCGGCGAGGAGAATCCTGACGAGCACACCCATGCGATATGGCTTCATAGAACTGGCAGTGTAGCCAGCCCATGTTTAAATGTGATTTCAATCCGGCTTATTTCTTGTAACTCTTCGAGTAACCGGTGCGCGAATTCTCAACCGTAAACGAACCATCCTGCGCGGCGGTGAGTTTGATCCAACTTCCCTCGCAATGCTCGTCCAGATTGGCGATGTAGGATTCCCCGGAGTTGTGGCTCTTGTCGTTGAGCAGCGCCTTGTGCAGTTGCCACAGATCCAGCAGGCCGGGCGAATTGTGAACGGTCGTCCAGGCCTCGACGGAGCCGCCGGTGGTTGGACCATTGTTCATGATCGCCACTTTTGGATGCAGCGCCCAGACCATTTGCGGCGAACTGGACGTCTTCTTGCCGTGATGCGTGGTGAGATAGACGTCCACCGTTCCCACTTTATTTACCGGGCAGGAGAGATCGTGCTCCTGGTTCCAATACAGGTCGCCCAGATCGACCAGGCGGA
The DNA here is from genome assembly GCA_900290315.1 of Candidatus Sulfopaludibacter sp. SbA3. Classification (GTDB taxonomy): domain Bacteria; phylum Acidobacteriota; class Terriglobia; order Bryobacterales; family Bryobacteraceae; genus Sulfopaludibacter. The sequence continues at coordinate 19,643 of OKRF01000036.1, forward strand.
AATCTCCAAAGATGACCAGCATNNCAGTGGGTTGGGTTGTCCGGCGCCGGGGAGTGCGTTGGTTATGGCCTTGCCCGACGCGGTCACCACCTGGACCTGAATGCCCGTGACGGGTATGGTGTCGCCGGCTTTGACCTCGATGTGGTTGCCCTTGGCGCGCTGCGCCACATAGGCCTTGTAGACCGCGCCGTTATCCTTCACGGTCTCGAAGTTTTTGCCGTGATCGACAAAATTGCGGATGGGCAGGAGGGCCGCCAGTTGCGGGACGCCGCCCACATGGTCGTGATGATAGTGCGTGATCACCAAATAGTCGATCTGCTGCACGCCGGCCGCCTTCGCCGCGGCTAGGATGCGCGCGGCGTCACGCCCCTTGTTCCCTTCGTAACCCGTGTCCACCAGCATCGATTGGCCCGATGGCGAAACGAAGAGCGTGCTCTTGCCACCCTCCACATCGATGGCGTACACCTGGAGCGATTGCGCCTGGAGGCAGGCCGCAAAGCAAAGAACCGGCAGTAGTTTCATAAAACCTCTCATTCTATTGGGTCTGGATTACGGACGCGTGACAACCGGCACCGAAAATGGGGTTGGGGATGGATGCGCTTCGCGCGTCTTCTTTTTGTAGAGCATCGGATTTTCCCGAAATTTAGCTTCAGGCCGCCTTGCGGAAGCCCTTCTTGGGGGCCTCGAAGCGCTTCCTGGCCTCGGCGAGACGGAGGTTGAAGGCGACCCGACCCCCGATTTCGGAGTATGAAAAAACAGCGTGAGGGGGCAGGAATTCGCGGGGGTAGTCGCGTTCGATGTCGAAGGATTCTCCTTTGGCT
>OKRF01000001.1:0-45170 GCA_900290315.1 Candidatus Sulfopaludibacter sp. SbA3
CTTGTAATCCGACAGCCGCTGGCGGGCATACTCACGCAATTCCTCTTCGCCGGCGGAGGTGCCGGCCCGCAGCACCACAAACGCCACAACCACTTCGCCGTAGATATTGTCCGGCGCTCCAATCACGCCGGCTTCCAGTACGGCGGGATGCTGGTATAGCGCCTCCTCCACCTCCTGCGGCGAAATGTTGGAGCCGCCGCGAACGATGATCTGCTTCAACCGCCCCCGAAACCAGAGGTAGCCGTCGCTGTCCAGGCCTCCCAGGTCGCCGGTGTGCAGCCAACCGCCGCGCAACAGGTTGGCGGTGGCTGCCTCGTCGTTCCAGTATCCGATGCAGTTCGACGAACTCCGCACCACGATTTCGCCGGTCTGTCCCGGCGCAACGTCCCTGTCGTGCAGATCCACGATGCGCGTTTCGACTCGTGGGACGCCGACCGACCCGTGACGGATAGCGTGTCGCGGATTGATGGAGACGGGAAGGCTCTCGGACATACCATAGACTTCCTGTACGGGTACTCCGAAGTGCTTCTGGAAGCGCTCCTGCAGGCTGACCGGGACGGTATCGCCTCCCGCGATCACGGAGCGCATCGAGGAAACGTCGCGAGGTTGGCGGATCTGTTCTTCCACCACAAACTGCAGCAGAGCCGGAAGGATCCCGGTATAAGTGCAACGGAAACGCTCGACGGCGTCCAGAACGGCTGCGGGTTGAAACACGGGAACGAGTGCGGCCGTGGCTCCCTGGTAGATGGCAGGAAGCAGCACGCAGTTCAGTGCCGCGGCATGCATCAGGGACGTTACCACCAACACCACGTCGCCCTCACCGAGGACGTTGGTGCCGATCTGGCGCGCGGTCTCCGCTAAGGTGCGATGGGTGTGCGTGCCCCCCTTGGGCTGTGCGGTGGTCCCGGAAGTGTAAAGAATCACGACCGGCAGATTCTCGTCGAGTTCGGGCAGATTCGCAGCGCTGTGGCAGGTGGGCACGCTGGTGAGGATCTGCCGCAGGGCGGGGCAGCTCTCGCGAGCCTGTTCCGCCAGCGGGGCCACGGCGGGCTCGCTGAAACAAAGCACGGCTTCGGAGTGGCGGAATTGGTACGCGATCTCCGCCGGCTTGAGCCGCAGGTTGATGGGCACGGCGATCAGCCCGGCTTTGAAGATCCCGAAAAGAAGCTCGACAGCCTCAATGGTATTGGGCCAGTGAACCGCCACGCGTCGCCGGTTCGCAGCCCCTGTTCCACGAACCAATGGGCCAGGTGGCTGGAAGAAGCGTCCAGCTCTTCGTATGTCATGCTCTCGTCGCGGCAGTAGAGAGCGATTTTCTTTGGATGGCGCGCAGCTTGCGAGTGCAACAAGCTACCTAAAGTCATGGGGAGAGTGTACTACGCTGGATTCGTGGCATCCAAACCCCTGGCACTGATCACCGGCGCTTCCGCCGGAATTGGAGCAACTTTCGCCCGTGCGCTGGCCGCTCGCGGATACGACTTGATTCTGGTGGCACGCCGCCGCGACCGCCTGGAAAAACTGGCCACTGAGCTGGCATCCGCGCACGCCATCCGCGCCGACGTGATGGCCGCAGACCTGACCGATCCTGCGCAATTGCAGCATGTGGAAGCACGCGTGCGCTCGGCGCCGGCTCTGGACCTGTTGATCAACAACGCCGGGTTCGGCATAGTGGGACGCTTTTGGGAGACGGATGTGGAAGAGCAGGGCCGGCTGCATCGGCTCCACATTATCGCTCCCATGCGCCTGACGCATGCGGCACTCGCCGTCATGGTTCCGGCCGGCCGCGGCGCGGTGATCAACGTATCTTCGCTAGCCGGCTTCGTGGCCAGTCCCGGGAGCGCAACTTACGTCGCCACCAAAAGCTGGATGAATCGCTTCACTGAGGGGATCTACATGGAACTGGGCCGCATGGCGTCGCCCGTGCGCGTGCAGGCTCTGTGCCCCGGCTTCACCTACACCGAATTTCACGACGTCGCAGGCATCGATCGCGGGACTATCGCGGCGCAGTTGTGGATGTCCGCCGAGTCAGTGGTAGAGGCTTCGCTGGCGGGGTTGGAGCGGAAGGCTTCGCTGGCGGGGTTGGAGCGGAATCGGCTATTTGTGATTCCCGGATGGAGGTACAAACTCATCGCGCGCGCCATCGGCATCCTGCCGGCTTCACTGGTGCGGGCGGGAGCGATCCGGATGGCGCGGAGGAGAAGACAGTAGCGGGGTGGTGTTAGCACATCGCCTCATGCGGCCGGTTTGTCCCGGCCTTCCACTTCAGCCATGATTTCCTGGATCGTGGCCCCATCAAGCCAGCGGTGGCGGTCGCTGGTGTGGTCCCCGGCGCCGGATCGATAAAGACGGAGGAAACGGGCTAGACCGTCCAGCCCGAGTTCGCGTTGAAGAATCGCCAGCGCGTGCCGCTCGAAGTCCTCATCGCTCATCTTTTCGAGAGGGATCATAGTACCAGCTCCTGATACAAGGATACCGGGTTGCGATGCGTGTGCGGATCTCGGTGGTGTGCCGGCCTGCGCGGCGCACGCCAGGTGCAGTGCGTCGAAAGCATCGCACCCAAGGGTCTGATGGAAAGCTGCATGCTGGGCCGAGAACGTTGGCGGGATGACGACTTCATTCGCGAAGGCCAGCAACCGCGCGAAGAATCGCCTCAACGGCTTCGGCTTCGTTGCGAATGCGGCTTTGGCTTTGATCGTCGGTCAGGCGGTTCAAGCAGCCAGGTACAGCCTCATTCGCAGTCCTTGTTCCGCGCGGCTGTACTCACCAGAGTACCCATTCTATTGCAGACCGCGGCCCGCTGCTTCCACTTGTTGCCAGTTGAGACTCCACTCCTGCTTTGAGTTCCCTTGCCCCCAGCGAACGCCCGCGAGTCCCTTTCTCGAGGTTTGGCCGCCGCTTGGATTTTCAGACAGGTACGTTGAATAGCTCACCCAACGTCTGAACCCTGCGATAGCCCTGGTGGCAATCGCTGAATCAGCTCCACCGCCTTGTCACGCATGGCCAGCGTTGGCGCCCTCGGCGTAGGCCAGGATGGCGACGCGCCATGAACATCGCCACGGACACCGTTCGCAGCAGTTCTGAGAATCGGCGATTGGTGCCGGCGCGATCGAAACTGCTTTGTCTATGGCGTTCTCCAACACCGTAACAGGCTACCTAACTAACTAGTGAGTCCCAACCCGGCAGCGAGCAGATCGTCGGCCGTTCGGATGGCATCGACATGAGCAACGCGTACACCAAGATTCGCCAGTGCCAAACGCACGCCTAGAGATCACCGCTCGGTCGTCTTGAGCAGCACCGCCAACAATGGGTGAACCGCGGGCGCAAACGGGTTGGTCACGGTGACTCCACGCCACGTAAAGCCGTCTTGGAGATCCTCCGACAAAAGCAAGCGGCATTCGGCCTCCGCCGAAGCGGCCAGCACGACGGAGTCCCAAATCGTAAGGCCATGATCGGACGCCAGATCTGTCGCGTTAACCATTACGGCGGCGGACGTCTCAACCGTTGGATACGCGTCGCGCCAACTCAGCACGGCAGTTCGCGCACGTGCCGGCCGCCGTTTGGCTTTTCGCACGAGTACGTTGAACAGTTCGCCAAAGACCGTCGCAATCGCGTAAAACCTACAAGTACCTTTCCACATGCTCGCGGAAGCGCGTATAAATCCACGACACGCCCACCAGAAAGAGCCCCAGGACGATGAAGGAGAAAATGCGCGGCAGCGTCTCCAGGTGTCGCAGGTCCCACAGAAACAGCTTCAGAATGCAAGCCATCAGAAGAGCCAGGCCGGAGAGACGCAGCACGCGATCACGCAAGGGGAATCCACCAGCCAGCAGAGCTACGCCCTGCACACCGCATGCGATGGTCAGGACGCTTCCGGAGCACTCGTACCCCAGCAGGATGGTAATCAGCGATGTCCCCAGCAGCGAGTAATAGAGACGCGCGAAGCGGCCCCGCGGAGCCTGCAATTGGGCGGCATAGAAGCAGGCAGCCGCGGTGGCCGCACCCATTACGGGCTCTGCGTCGGTCGTGAGGTTGAGGCCCCAGCAGCGCAGGAAGGCCAACCCCGCCACGATATACGCGTACACGCGCATGACCGGGTCGTCCCATTGGAAGCTGGCTGCTACCAACGCCAGAGAGACCAGGGCCCACAGCGGGGCAGATCCCGATTCCGGCATAGCGATCCACAGGGCGTCCAGCAGGAACAGCGTGCCGGCGGCCAACGCCACGGCGTAGACTTTGCGCTGGCGCACGGTCAAGGCGCGCGCGGCCAGCGCATAAGACAGCAGCATCGCCGCCGCCGGAATCAGCGGATGGGCCTTCTCCCCGAGCCACAGGTTGAACGAGACGACACGCAGTGCGCCGAGCGCGGCCACGGCGTAGGCGTGAATGCGGAAATCACTCGGCAGTTCGAGCAGCCCCAGTTCCAGCGCGACCAACGCCAGCGCCATCCAGGCGAGCCCCAGATAATCGCCGGGAACCAGGTGCCACACCAGCGCGATGGCGGCCAGCGTGGCCGCTCCGGCGGCGACGTGGCGCGCGCCGCCGCTCTCGCCATCGAGGAAGCGGTCCGCCGTTCGCGCGGCACACAAGGCGAGCGCATAGGTGACTGCCAACGCTCCCCACAGCGCGGGCTGGTTCGTTTGGAACTCCGCCCAGACGGCAGTGAGGCCCAGAATTCCCACCAGGTATCCCTGCAGCCGAAAATCGAACAGCCGGCGCCACCATCCAAACGTGAACGTGCCGGCGGCCAGGCCGAGCCACTCCACGCTGCGATACCGCTCGGGAGCTTCCTTGCCGATTACGAGGGCGAGCATGGCTGCCGCCGCGTAGCCGTAGAATACATCAGCCGCCGCGATGAAGCGATTGGCGTAGAACACTACGGCATCCACCGCGGCGATGGACGTCCAGGTGTCGGTGGGCAGCGCGAACATGTCCACCGCGAGTAGCCGTCCGGCTTGCAAAGTGATCAGCCCCGTCCCGATCCAGCGGAGATACGGAGCCTTGAGACGGACACCAGCCAGGTACACCAGTTCCGCTTCCACCAGCAGAGCCGAGGCGATCCACTGGTGATCGAGCTNNACTCTCCGGAGCGCCAGCGCAGCACCGTACCTACCAGGTAGGCAGCCGCGCTGGCGGCCAGCAGCATCCAGACATCGTGCGGCGCCGCGCTATTCCACTTGAGCAGCGAGAGTCCCAGGAAGCCCACGGCGTTGAGCGGCAGCAGCCACGTTTCCGGATGCAGAATGTCGAAAGTCTCGAACACCAGCCAGAAAATGGCGAGGAGCGTCTGCGCCTGCCACAGCGGAGTGCCGTGATCGCCGCGGATCACGATCACGCTATAGGTCGCGATTTGGCCGAAGAGTGCCATCCTGGTCCAGGCGAAGCGGTGCACGATATAGAGCAGGGACGCCGCCAGGGGAACCAGCGCCACGGCCGCCAGAGTATTGGTCTCGGCGATGGTCAGCGTGCCGAAAGCGATGAAGTAGGCCAGGCCGGTGACTGCCTGCGAGCGGTAACGTAGCGAGTGCGCAATCATGCCGGCCGCCACGGCAATCAGCAGCGCCGTGCCCACGATGGCGTTGGGGATGACCAGCGCCTCTTTCACTGCGTGCATGGCGTAGACGGTGGTGTAGACCCCGGCCCATCCGCCGCCCAGCAGGCCGCGGGCGAAAACCTGGTAGCGCTCACGCGGCTCGAACACGGCGCCGGCCACGAGCATGGCCACGCTGACTGCCAGGCTGATGGCCACGCGGCCCAGCGGTCCGATGTGCGCGAACGAGTATGCCAGCGCCAAGGCAAGGCCGATGACCAGCAACACGACGCCGGCCTTGTTGAGCCAGTTGCCGCCCAGCGTCGCTTCCCAGTCTACCGGCGCGGCTGGTTCGGTGCGCGCGAATGCTGGTTCAAGCACCGGGATAGGCGCTTCCGGTCTCGGTTGCGGCGGTGGTGGGGTTGGCGGAGGCGCAGCCTGCGATGGCGGCACATGTTGAGGCGCTGCGGGCGGCTCCGGCACCGGCTGTCGTCGTGGCGGGACAGTTCTTTCCACCGTCCGGACTGGCGGAGTGCGGGGAGGCGCAGCCCCTTGCGGCGGGCGCAGGACCAAGCTGTTCAGTTCGGCGATCCGCTCATCGATTTGGTTCAAGCGGTCGCGCAGATAAGTCCAGCGGACCAGCAATACAACGAGAAGGCATACCAGGAGGAAAATTTCCATGATGATCTCCGTCTGACCTCAGATTAAGACTATGCGATCACGCCCGACAGTTGCTGCGCCAGAGTTTTCAATCCGCGCAGGTCCAGCTTGCCGGTCCCCAACAGGGGCAGCGACTCCACCAGGTGAACGTTTTCGCGCTTGGGCAGCCACAGGCGCGGCAGATCCGTGGCAGCAAGCTGTTGCCACAAGTCTTCGGAGCGCATCTCGGGATGCACGTAGAGAGCCACGAGCCGTTCCCCGCGCTGGTCGTCTGCAATCGCCGTCACGGCGCAGGGCGCGTCGCCCAGAATCTTGCCGATGGCCTCTTCGATCCGTAAATGCGGAACCATCTCGCCGCCGATTTTGCTGAAGCGGGAGAGGCGGTCGGTGATGCGGATGAAGCCCTCGTCGTCCAGCAGGGCGATATCGCCGGTGACGTACCAGCCATCGTGGAAGGCCTCCGCGGTGCGCTCGGGTTGGCCCAGATAGCCCACCATGCGATTGGCCCCTTTGACCAGCAACAGGCCTTCGGTGTGCGGCGGCAGGGGTTCGTAGGTCACCGGGTCCACGATTTTCGCGGCTACGCCCGGCAGAGGATGTCCCACGGTGCCCGGCTTGTTGCCGATTTGCGTATCTTTTCCGGCTTCGAAGTTAGGCGCGTTGACGGCCACAACGGGGGACATTTCGGTGCAACCGTAGCCTTCGAGCAGGTCGAGCGCGAATTTCTCGCGGAAGGCCGCGGCCACCGGCTCGCGAAGCTTTTCCGCGCCCACCAGCACGTAGCGCAGGCTGGCGAACTCCTCGCGGGTGCACTTGCGGATGTAGGTGGAGCAGAAGGTAGGCGTGGTGAGCAGCAGCGTGGCGTGATATTTCGCCACCAACTCGCCAATTGCCTTGGCGTCCGTGGGGTTCGGGTGGTATACCACGCCGCAGCCGGAAACCAGCGGGAACCAGATGGTCACGGTGTAGCCGAAGGAGTGGAAGAACGGCAGCACACCCACGATGTGATCGTGCGGGCCGATCCAGAACATCTGGGCGATGGCCTCAATATTGGCCAGCACGTTGTGGTGCGACAGCATGACGCCTTTCGGAACGCCGGTGCTGCCGCTGGAGAAGATCACTGAAGCCGTCTGCGCGCCGGAACGGCTCAACAGGAAGGCCGGAGCGAAGCGCGCCATCAGCAGGGCGCGCAGTTGAGCCACTTTGCCCGGGCGCGCCAGCACGTCTTCCACGAACACCATTCCGTCCATGGCCTCAATCTTGGCCTTGGCGAGGAATACCTTGGAGGTCACCACGGTGCGGATGCCGCATTGCTTCATGGCGGAAGCCATGGCCTCGCGGCCCGCCGTGAAGTTCAAATTCACTGGCACGCGTCCGGCCAGGGTGACTCCCACATTTACCAGCGCTCCGGCGACGGTGGGCGGCAACAGGACGCCGATGGATTCTCCCGGGGAGCTGGCGCGGCGGACCCATCCGGCCAGGAGCACGCTGCCCGTGAGCATGCGGCCGAAGGTGAGTTCGCGGCCGCTGGAATCGGCCATGGCGAAGCGGTTCCAGTGGCGGCGGGCCACGCTGATGACGCGACGATCCAGGCGATCCGCCGGAGTGAAGCGATGCTCTACGGCGTCAGCCGAAAGTTCCTGGATGGCCTGCCGGACTTCGTGCGCCGCCACAGTGGAGGGCATGGGCGCGCCGAACGAAACCGTCACCGGGTACGGAATGCGCTTGGGCCATTTCCAGAAGAACTTGCCTTTTTCGAAACTGAAGATGCTGCCCCACATGCGGTCCAGGTACACTGGAATGACGGGGACGTTCAGGCCATTGACAATCTTTTCCAGGCCGCGTTTGAAGGGCAGCATGTTGCCGGTGCGGCTGATGGCGCCCTCGGCGAAGATGCAGACCACGTGCCCGGCTGCCAATTCCTTGCGCGCCGCGCGGATGGCTTCCACCGCCTCGCGCGGGTTGTCCGTGCCCACCGGGATGGCGTACGTCTTGCGGAAAAACCAGTTCAGCAGAGGCATCTGGTAATACGGCTTCCACACCATGAAGCGGATGAAGCGCTGCACACACGCGCCAATCAGAAATCCGTCCACATGCGACATGTGATTGGACACCACCAACGCCGGCCCGCGGAAGGGCACGTTTTCCTGCCCCACGATGCGGATGCGGAACACCGTGTGGGTGAACAGCCAGAGCACGAAGCGAATCAGGAATTCGTCCACCACCGTCACGATGAACACCGTCACCGCCAGGGTGACGAAACCGAACAGCACCATGATGTGGTCCGGCCGCATGTGGAGTTGATCGTGCAGAAGCCACGGCACCGACGCGGCCAGCAGCATACCGAGCGTGTTGTAGATATTGTTGGTGGCGATGATCCGGCCTTTTTCGCCGGCCTCGCTGCGCTGCTGCAGATAGGCATTCAGCGGCACGAAGAACAGGCCCGTGGCGATTCCCAAAAAGGCCAGCACGACCAGCGCGCCCACGTAGGAACCGTTGACCAGCCCCATGGCGATGCAGAACACTCCGATGAATGTGCCGCCTAGAGGCACCAGGCCGATTTCAACCTTATCGCCGGAGAGCCGCCCGCACAGCATGCTGCCCGCGCCGATTCCGAGCGAGAGGCAAGTCACCATCAGGCCGATGCGATCGTCATCCACGTGCAGATTCTCTTTGCCGAACAGCAGCAGCGTGCTGCTGAACAGCAGACCGAGAAACCAGAAATAGCTGATGCCCAGAACGCTCAGCCACATGGGCCGGTCGGCCAGCAGGTGCTTGGTCCCGATGGCGACTTCCGAGAAGGGATTCAGCCGGAACGGCTGTTTGGCGCCGGCGGCCGGGACGCGCGTGATGCGCAGGCTGGTGAGGTACCCGGCCACCGCGACCGCCAGCATCACCGCACCCACTTTCCACGCTTCATCGCGCCACCGTGTGAAGAGGAACGGGCCGATGGCGGTGCCGAGCACGATGGCCACCAGGGTGGTCATCTCCACCAGCGCGTTGGCGCGCGACAGATCGCGGTCCGACACCATCTCCGGCACGATGCTGTACTTGGCGGGGCTGAAGACGGTGGAGTGCATGGCCATGAGGAACAGGACGATGAACATCCACGCCACATTGGTAGAGAAGAACGTTAGAATGCCCACCGCCATGGCGAAGATCTCGAACGCCTTGACCCCGATCAGCACCTTGCGCTTGCTGATGGCATCGGCCAGGTGCCCGGCGTATCCGGCGAAGAAGAGCGAGGGGAGCACGAAAATGCCCGCCGCCAGAGACAGATACTTCCCGCTCTGATCGGCCTGCGCCACAATGTGCACCGCCCGCAGGGAGACGATGATGCGATAGGCGTTGTCGTTGAACGCGCCCAGGAACTGCGTCCAGAGGAAGGCCTGGAAGCCGCCGTTGTTGAGAACATCTTTGAATCCGCGCTGAGCCATGACCGTCCTGCTGCACGCTCTACACCGAATGTGCACATGCAATCAGGTCAATAGTTTACGCGGGGTTGGCATAGAACGCCATGGGCATTCTATGTACATAACCATGGCAGAAAATGTACACTAAACTGCGCATCCGGCGAAGCTGCGGTGGATTTTAGAGGAGGATAATGAGAACTACTCGATGATCGTAAGCTTTTTCAACCTGCAGTCGTTCAACGATGGCCACAGAAAGTGGGTCTCCGTCGTTGCCGTGGAGGACGCATCGGGAGGCGCGGAGACCCTTACCTTTGTCATCATCGACCAAACCATAACCGTGACGGTGAATCTGGCTTCCAACCAGGTGGAGACAGTCACGGTGACCCACAAAGCATCAGGCAAGGGCTTGGTCGTAGTCACCGCCGTGAATTCCCCTCAAAAGCTCGCTCAGATCCTGGACGTGGACAAGCAGCCTGGTGACGGTGGGACCGATTTGCCGAACGAGGCCCCAAACGCCCGGCAGCCCGAGAGTACGTCCGCGCCAGAGCCTGCCCCGCCGCCTGCCGAGACACCCCAATTCGATGGGATGATCGGCGCAATCCGCGACGGGAACGAAGGCCAGCGCGCCGAGGTGCTGGAGCAGATTCAGCGGGCAACGAACATCGACCGCGCGGCGCTCTCCTTCAGGCTCCGCACCGAGATCAGAGATCGTTTCGGACCGAACGCGGAGACCGATTCTGCGCCCGCGATCCGAAATCCAAAGAAGATCGCATCTGCGCGTTCCTGGCTCTTGAGCTGCCTGATTTGGACGGATGCCGAAGACGCTGAAAACCGCCAACTGATCCTGGAGCACCTGAACGCCAACCTGGAACCGGATGCCACCGTCCGTTTTTGGGTTCTCGGCCAACTGTATGTGTGCGGCGCATCGTACGCCCTGGATGCCGCTCAACTGGGTTCGCACGATGACGCGGGTGAAATTGCCGCGCTTGCTAGCGCGATCCAATCCCCCAAGAGCGAGGACCTATTTGCCCGCTTCCGCTCGGGCCTGCTGGCCAACGATTTCCGGAGCGCCTGGGTCGTACTGCGCGCCCTCCGGGTCGTGCCGATTCCCGAGTTGGCAGCGGACGTATGTGCACAACTCGAGCGCGAGATTGGTGGTGTCTTACTCGCCTATGACGCGCTATACGCGTTGTCCAATCCTCCCATGGCTCGCGCCGCTGCTTCGTTTCTTGCGCAGGTGCCTGGAATCCCGGCGACGGTTCAGCGAATCGTGCGTGAATCCAGCAGTTCCGATCCCATCGCGGCTCGGAGTTTCGCTGGGCTCCTGGCGGCACTTCCGCAGTCCGAGGTAGATCGATTGCTGGACGAAGCCCTTGCCGATCCGGCATCTCGTACCACGGCGGAAAGGCTGCGAGGATTCCTGCGCGAGCGAAGTCGAAGCAACCAGGACCAGGTATGGGTTGCCGGATACGCATCCGACACGATTGACGTCGGCAACGATCTTCTCGACATCCGCGAGGACGTTCACACTCTGGCAGCCGTGATGCTGGCGAAGGAGGTGAAGCCGCCGCTCGCCATTGGGCTATTCGGCGACTGGGGTTCTGGTAAGAGCTTCTTCATGCAGTCGATTCGCCGGGCCACGGAGCAAGTGGCCGCGGACGCGGCAAACTCGCCGGAATCGAAATTCTGTGCGCACATCGTATCCATCGAATTCAATGCATGGCACTACGCAGATACGAACCTCTGGGCAAGCATGGTCAGCTACATCCTGGAGCAACTTGCCGCTTATGTCGCGCCCGAGCCCACGTCGGAACAACGGCAGGCCGCCCTGGTCGCGCAACTGGGAAGCGCGAAGGCCATGGTGGAAGAAGCAGAGGGCGAGAAGAGGCGAACGTCGGAACTGATCGTGAGCCGAGCCGCCGAANNAGTTGAAGAAGAAGATTGAGGGCGCGATGGGCACGCTCGGTCTGCCGGCCCTGGTCGACAGCGCCTCAGATCTTGCGAGGGTGGTATCAGAGGCGCGCACGCTGCGTGGCCGTACCGCCGCATGTGTCATTTCGGTAGTGCAAGGTAAGAATCGGGCGGCTTTGATCGCGTTTATGCTGTTCGCGCTGGTCGCGATTCCTGGCGCGGTCTACCTCTTGAGTACGCGCTTTGTCGACGTTGTGCTGGTCCGCCTCGGCGCGATTGCGGCGGAGGTTGTCGCTGCGATCGTCGCAGTGAAGAACGTGCTCCAGAAGGCGCTTGGCCAGGCCAAGGCCGGTCTCGCACATATCGAGGACGCGAAACGCCAGGTTGACACACTGATGGCGCAGAAGCGAGAGGAGCAGAACGAGAGGGAAAAGGAGCTTCAAAAGGAGATTGCGGCGTTGAAGGCGCAGGAACAGGAGTCCGTATCGCGCCTGTCCGCCGCCACCGCGCGGGTGGCAGAACTGGAGGAGCGGATCAGATCCGCCAAGGAGGGCAGGAGCCTGGCCCGTTTTCTGGCGGAGCGCACGCGCTCGGAGGATTACCGCAAGTACCTCGGGTTGATTTCGACCATTCGCCAGGATTTCGACGCGCTAGGCAAACGCCTCACGGGAGCTGCTGGGGATGGGGATCAATTCCGCCCGGTGGACCGCATCGTCCTGTACATTGACGACCTGGACCGGTGTCCGGAGGATAAGGTCATGGAGGTGCTGCAGGCGGTCCATCTCTTGCTGGCGTATCCCTTGTTCGTAGTTGTCGTGGGTGTGGACCCCCGGTGGCTGCTGCATTCGCTGCGCGGCACATTCAAAGCGTTCCAGGCGGGAGACGAGCCGGGAATCTCGAACGGTGACGTTTGGCAGACCACGCCCCAGAATTACCTGGAAAAGATTTTCCAGATCCCGTTCAGCCTGAGGCCTATGACACAGCTAGGGTACGCGACTTTCATCGACGCCCTGTTATCGCCGAAGGGGGGCGAGGCCAAGTCAATCGCCGTCACGCCGCAACAGCCGCCGCAGGCTGTGGGTCAGCAGGCGCCTGTAACCCCTGCAGAGCAGCCAGAGCCAGTCGCTCCTCCACACCGGGAAGCGGAGGAGCCGCAACCCGCATTTGTCATCCACGAGGAATCCCTCAGCATCAAGGCATGGGAGGCTACATTCGCCGAGCGATTATTTGCCTTGATTCCCACTCCGCGGGCTGCCAAGCGTTTTTCCAACGTGTACCGGCTCCTGAAGGCGCCTGTGCGCCGCGACCGTCTGCCGACGTTCGAAGGCACACCAGAGTTGATGGGGGAGTTCCAGGTGCCCATGCTGCTGCTGGCGATTTTGACGGGAGCGCCGGAGGAAGCTGGCCAGATATTCCCGGAACTGTGGCGGATGGCGCTCGCGCAGGGCAGTCCGGTGGATGCCCTGCTGGGATCGCATGCGCCGTTCCAATCCACTGAAGGGTTGAGCATTCTGCAAGAGAAAATCCGGCCGATTCTTTCCGACGCCAACTTTCCCCGCGGGCACAAGCTGTTCGCCGAATGGATTCCTCGCGTCTCCCGGTTCTCGTTTGACGTCGGGCGATCCGTGGAGTTGACGCGCTACGCTCCCAACGTGAGCACGCCTGCATGAAATGTCGTTAGCGGGAAATATGAACGGCGAGATGGGCACGCCGGTTCTTCTGCCAGCAACCCTCGTTGGACTCGGTGCACTGCGGCGCCTCCTTGCCATAGCTGATGACCACCACGCGGTCCCGCGCGACTCCGAACTGGCGCAGCAGGTCTGCGGCGCGCGAGGCGCGGCTGTCGCCCAGCGCCAGGTTGTATTCCGCCGATCCGCGCTCATCGCAGTGGCCTTCTACAACGGCTTTGACTGCCGGGAACTCCGCGAGCATGGGCGCCAGCAGGTCCGCATCGCGGCGCAGGGCGTTGAGGGCATCGTCGGAGAGGTCCGCGCGGTCGTAGGCGAAGAAGGCATCTTCCAACCGGGCATTCGTCTCGTTGATGACGACTTCCAGGGATCGGGGGATCTTGGGCTCCTCTTCGGGTGCAGAAGGGGGTGGGTCTGCGTGGATGACTTCGGGCCTTGCCAGTTCGGGGACGACGGTAGCGGTTGTTCGTGGTCCAGGGTTTCCAGTGGAGATTGGCTGAGGCGGCTCTGGGAGTGCAGAATCGGTGTGATGCCGGCCACCGCATGCGGCCGTAAAGGCGAAAATGAGGATCCATCGCTGCATGCCTCGATTAGGCCCCAAAGGCGCGCCGTTGGCGATACCTGCCGGCAGGTATTCTTTCCATCCGTGCCGCCGCGTATGCTGGGAACATGGGCTCGAAAACGCGCCTGCTCCTGATCTATTCGTTGGGTGGGCTGCTGCTGCTCACGGCCATCACGGGCGGCGCCGCTCTGTTGATGTTCCAGCGCGTGCGCAATCAGGAGGACGCCCGGCGGGCGCAATTCCTGGAGCGCCGCGAACGGCTGGAACAGATCCGCGGCAGCATCTATCTTTCCGGCACCCTGGCCCGCGATTACTTCGTGGAAACCGACGACGCCGAAGCGGCCGCTCTGCTGGCGAAACTGACCCAACTTGAGGGGACCACGCGACGCGGGCTGGATCAATATGCACCCGCCACCGCCAACCTGCGCGGCGAAGTGACCGCCTGGTGGAAACTGCTGGACCTGATGGCGGGGATGTCGCGGACGCGCCGCACGTCGGGTTTGGACGCTTACTTCCGCCGCCAGTTGGCGCAGCGGCGCGAGGCGATGCTGCAGATTTCGGGTGACATTGGCGCCGCCCTGGCCGCGGAGTGGAAGAGCGGAGAAGTGGCGCTGGCTGCGATCGACGGACGGTTCCGCACGGCACTTGCCGCGGAACTGGCGCTGGTGGTGGCGCTCGGCCTGCTGCTCTCTTTCGTCACGGTGCAGCGGTTGGTCCGGCTGGAAAGGGAAGCGCGTGGACTTTCCGCCCAACTGGTGCGCGCCCAGGAAGAGGAGCGCCGCGCCATCTCGCGCGAACTCCACGAGGAGGTGGGCCAGGCACTCTCCGGCCTGCTGCTGGATGTCGGCAAGTCGGCCACGCTGGTCGGGGCGATGGCCGGGTCTGGGGAAGCGCAGTCGCGCCTGCAGTCGGTCGCCGCGCTGGCGGAGCGCAGCGTGGAAGCGGTCCGCCGCATCGCTCTTTCGTTGCGGCCNNGGAGTGGCAGGCGCGGGAAGTGGCTCATCGCACCGGCCTGCCGGTGGAAGTGGATGCCGAAGAGAGCGCCGGCGAACTGCCCGACGCGCACCGCACGTGCATCTACCGGGTAGCCCAGGAGGCGCTGCAGAATTGCGCGCGCCACGCCGGGGCTAGCCGCATCCGCGTCGGACTGGCAAGGGCGGTCCGCACCGTGTCGCTGCGGGTAGAGGACGATGGGCGCGGGTTCCAGGTGAACCGCACGCGCGGCCTGGGCCTGCTGGGCATGGAAGAGCGCGTGGTCCAACTGGGCGGCCGGTTTCGCGTGCAATCGGCTCCCGGGCGCGGCACCACGGTGATGGCGGAATTGCCCTTATGATCCGGGTGCTGGTGGCCGATGACCACGCGATCATGCGCAGCGGGCTCCGCTTGTTGCTGGAACGCGAGCCCGATATGCAAGTGGTAGGCGAGGCCACCGATGGACGCCAGGCGGTGGACTGGGTGGATCGCTTCACTGCCGATATCGCCGTGATGGACGTGGGAATGCCGGGGCTCAACGGTGTCGAAGCTACGGCGCAATTGGCGCGCAAGCACCCGGAGATGGGGGTCGTGATGCTGAGCATGCACAGCGATGAGACTTACGTGCTGCGCTGCCTGCGAGCGGGTGCGCGCGGATACGTGCTGAAGGAATCGGCCGAGCAGGAATTGATCGCCGCCATCCGGGCGGTGGCCGCGGGCCAGAGTTTCTTCAGTCCGAAGGTGCGCCGCCTGCTGGAGCAGGAGGATATCGAGCGCGTGCGCCATTCCGGGGGCGCAGACCGCTTCGACCTGCTCAGCGGGCGCGAGCGCGAAATTCTGCAACTGGTGGCGGAAGGGCTCGCCAACAAGGAAATTGCCACGCGCCTGTACCTCAGCGTGTATACCGTGGAGACGCACCGCAAGAATATCGCCGGGAAGCTGAAGATTCACGGGACTCCCGACTTGATTCTCTACGCGATTCGGAAGGGCTTGGGCAGCGGCCGATAGGGCACCCGGCGAAGGCAACACCGCAATAAGCCGCCTCACATTTCCAGCTTGCCGTGGTACACCAGGTCCTTCACAAAGAACGTCACGTCGCGTTCGGGAAATGGGATCCCCGGCACGTACAGTTGGAATTCCACGAGTTTATCAGTGAGCTTTACCGCCCGCGGGAATACCAGGCGCAGAACCGGGTCGGTGGTCACAGGAGGGAAGTGGCCGAGTATCTTATAGCTTTTCCGCCCGACCTTCATGGCTGACTCTTCTTCCATCCGCCGGTTCTCATCCGCGTTGCCCATTCCGGTCAGTGCGGGATAGGGAATGGCCAGCACGAAGGCGTATTCGCGATTCTCCGCCAGATATTCCAGATAATCCGGGTCGAGTTGGGTCAGTGGTTTCCTGGCGCGAATCCGCACCTCCGATTCGGCCTGTTCGATGGGTGCAGCGGTCGCCAGGTAGACCCGTACCGCGGGATCCGGCCCGACGGATTCCACCCACGGACTGGTCTGGAGGACGGCTGCAACCTGCCGATCGGTCCATTTTTCCGGCGGCGTGGTCTCCCAGAACGGCTGCGCCAGGAAGAACAGCAGCGGAACCATGGTGCGCATAATATCTCAATATGCCAGTAATCCGGCGCGTTGAGGCCGGCGATTTTGCGGAGATTGCCGCTATCCAGGCCGCCTCTCCGGAAGCCGCCCAGTGGGGTGCGGAAAGCTACGCACTCTACGACGTATGGGTGGCGCTCTGCGGAAATCGTGTGGCTGGCTTTTTGGCAGCCCGTTCAATCGACGCCGGCGAGTGCGAACTGCTGAATCTCGCAGTCTCCCCGGATTTCCGCCGTCAGGGCGTTGCACGGGCGCTCATACAAGCCTTAACCAGGGGTTATCAGCGTACCATCTTCCTGGAGGTACGGGAGTCCAATGAGGCCGCTCGAAAGCTCTATAAATCTATGGGATTTCAGGAGATTGGTACCAGACCGGCATACTACGATTTCCCCCCGGAAGCGGCTATTGTCATGAAGTTTCATTCATGTTAAGGTGGCGAGTAGACGGTGATCCCGTCGACTGAGAAACGAGAAGAGATTACCCCACCGAGCCTTGTTTCCGAACCGACCGACTCGGCGTGGCAACCTCACTGGGAGGAATTGCCCAATATGGAACGGAATGCACAGGAAGAGTTGAAAGCGCATCTGATGGCTACTCACGAGGAGTTTCAGAAGCTCGCCAGCCAACACTTGGAATTTGCACACAAGCTGGACGCTTTAGAAGCGCTTCCCCATCTGACTCAGGAACAGGAGTTGGAGGAGACGCGTTTGAAGAAACTGAAACTGCGATTGAAGGATCAGATGGAAGCGATCATGAGCCAGTATCGGTCACAACAGGTCGCTTAACGTCAGGTGCGCGCTGTCAGCGGTAATCGTAAAGGCCCGGTTGGCTTCGGCTAACCGGGCCTTCTGCTTTCTGGAGAGCAATGGAAGAAGAACCGATCCGAATTCCCATCACCGATGTCTTCGATCTCCACACGGTACCTCCCAGGGACGTGGAACCGGTTGTGGAGGAATACCTCAACGAGGCCCACCGCTTGGGTTTTAAGGCGCTGCGGATCATCCACGGCCGTGGCATTGGGGTGCAACGCGAAATCGTGCGTGCCGTCCTGGCGCGCACCGGCTTTGTCTCGGAATTCCACGATGCTCCCGCCGAAGCCGGCGGATGGGGCGCCACCATCGTCACTTTGCGATGAGTACGGTACGGGAGGTGAAGTCACCTGGAATCGACCACTGAGTTTCACGCAGCGCAGAGCGATAATGGCGTGAGCAGCTACTTTGCATCCAGCCTCCAGAACACCTGTGGAGGTACCCAAACCTCGTCATGGAACTTCGCGAGCGCAAGCGACGGCGGTTGCGAATTATGGAGATGGTACATTTTGCTGCTTCATCGGAGGAACTAATATGCCCCGGAGCGCCCTGACGATGGCTTGCAACTTTCCATCATCCAGTTCGGCACATCGCGCCGTAGCCCATGGTTTGGTGCCGGATTGGTGGTGCCAAACAGCGATTGAGCAGTGCGATGCAGGCAGAACCATCGCCCAGTGCCGCGCATCTGGGCGTTTCGGTGCAGCCTCGCCGTGTCGCTTCTCGCAACGCCCCTCACCGAGGCCGGATCGTTTGACGCCGGTGTCCGACACCGCGGCGCTTTCGATGGCGGCTTGGCCCAGCGCTTCGGCAACTCGTTGCACTTGGCTGAACGGGCACAGTGATGATAGGCGCGCTCCCAGCAGGCTAACCGCAGCACCTGTCGCCGCGCCGCCATCTCCACAGCTTCGAAATCCAGATCGGCAATTGCCTGACGGCCTAAGAGGGTTTCGATTTCNNCTGTCCTACGCGGCTACTGAATTTTCATCCGTGAGGTTGCGGCGGCGGGGCTAAACTGTTGGTATGGCCACGACGCCGAACGCAATCGAGACAGTTCCCCAGCCGCTAACCGCTCTGACGGAAGACGAGAGGCTCTTCCAGAGCACTGTGCGCAAGTTTGCGCGCGAGCAGATCCGGCCCTACGTGCGCGAAATGGATGAGGCCGGCGTTTTCCGCAAAGACATCATCCGGCAGTTTTTCGAAATGGGCCTGATGGGAATCGAGATTCCCGAAGAGTACGGCGGGCAGGGAGGCACTTTCTTCCAGGCGATCCTTGCGGTGGAAGAGCTGTCCGCAGTAGATCCTTCCGCCGGCGTCATCGTGGACGTGCAGAACACCATCTGTAACAACGCGCTGCTGAAATGGGCCACGGCAGAGCAGAAGGCCAAATACCTGCCGCGGCTGGCGCACGATACGGTGGCGTCGTACGCGCTCTCGGAGGCCGGTTCGGGGTCGGACGCTTTCGCCATGGCGACGCGCGCGCAGGATTGCGGCGATCATTTCCTGCTCAACGGGGGCAAACTTTGGATTACCAACGCCGCCGAAGCGGGATTCTTTCTGTTGTTCGCCAATGCCAATCCGGAGGCCGGCTACAAGGGGGTCACCGCGTTTCTGATTGAGCGCGAGTTTCCGGGCTTCCGGGTGGGGAAGAAGGAAGATAAGCTTGGCTTGCGCGCCTCCTCCACCTGCGAACTGATCCTGGACAACTGCCGGGTGCCGCGCGAAAACGTGATGGGCGACGTCGGGAAGGGCTACAAAATCGCTATTGAAACGTTGAACGAAGGCCGCATCGCTATTGGCGCGCAGATGATCGGGTTGGCGCGCGGCGCTCTGGATCATGCGGTGGCCTACGCCAGGGAGCGCAAGCAATTCGGCAAGACAATCGGCGAATTTCAGGGTGTACAATTCGATCTGGCCAAGATGGCGGTAGAAGTGGAGGCGGCGCGCCTGCTGGTGTACAACGCGGCGCGGTTGCGCGATGCCGGCCTGCCGTTTCTCACCGAGGCGGCCATGGCGAAGTATTATAGTTCTGAGGTCGCCGAGAGGGTGGCTTCCAAATCGATTGAAGTCCACGGCGGCGTGGGCATTACCAAGGACTACCCGGTGGAGAAACTTTACCGGGATGCGAAAATTGGACGGATTTACGAAGGCACCAGCAACATCCAACTGGTGACCATCGCGAAGAAACTGCTAGGCAAGTGAGATCGTCTCACACTACTGAGGGGAAAATGCGAGGAACGGTTCTTTCGGCCGCAGTCGCGGCACTCTGCTTCCCGGTCTGGGGGGCGGCCCAGGCGGCCAAGCCTGCTGACGTCAATACGGACGAGATCATCCAGAAGTTTGCCGCCAAGGAAGCTGAATTCCAGGAGGCGCGCAACAACTATACCTATCGGCAAACCGTAAAGATGGAAGAACTCGATTCCGGCGGCAATCCCACGGGCGGCAAGTGGGAGCTGGTGGAAGACGTCATCTTTACGCCGGAAGGCAAGCGCATGGAGAAGGTAATCTACGCGCCGGTGGTTTCGCTGCAACATATCGGCCTGTCGCCGGAAGATGAAAAGGATTTGCGCGATGTGCAGCCGTTCGTGCTGACTACCAAGGAAATCGGGGATTATAACGTCAACTACCTGGGCCGCGAGAAACTGGACGAGATCGGCACCTATTCCTTCGCGGTGAAGCCGAAGAAGATGGTCAAAGGCAAACGCTACTTCGAAGGTACCATCTGGGTGGACGATCGCGACCTGCAGATCGTGAAGACCTACGGCAAAGGCGTGGGGATCATCAATACGAAGACGAACCAGTTCCCGCGATTTGAGACCTATCGGGAGCAGGTCGACGGCAAATACTGGTTCCCCACCTATACCCATGCCGACGACACGCTGCACTTCACTGCGCCGGCACCGATGGACCAGCGCATCCGTATGACGGTGCGCTATACCGACTACAAGAAATACGAAGGCAAGTCCACGATCAAGTACGGCGACGTGGTCGACGAGAGCAAGCAGGGTACAACGCCTCCCGTGACCAAGAAAAAATAATGGCGACGAAAATAACTCCTCAGAACAACGGCCCGATTCGCATTGAAGGCGAATTTGAGATCTTGGATCCGGCCGGCGCGACATTCGGCCTGGCGGGCCGCACGGTGATTTCCCTGTGCCGCTGCGGCCACTCCGCCAACAAGCCTTTTTGCGATGGCAGCCACAATCGGGTGGGCTTCAACGATACCGTGGCGGCGCGGGAATTGCCGCCGCCGAAACCGAAGTTGTAGATGACAGGGTCGAAAATCGCCCCCAATCGCACGGGGGTGGCCGCGCGGGCCAAGTCCATGGAGAGGCGAAGGAACCTGCAACTGCACCCAATCGCCCATTTTCATACCCATCGTTGCCCGCTGGCACCCCCAACAGGGTCGAAAAACCGGTCGAGCGACTGGGTAACGCCGACGATCTTGTCGCCGGTCGGCGAGTGCAATCGGCGGGAGACCGCCGGCGCTACCAACCGCCGTTTTTTCATCCCGTTTTGCGGGGCGGTCCGCCAGCAATTGACAGACGACAAAAGACGATCGTCTGTCCCACTCAGCTAGCGAACCGTGCCTAGAGATACCGTTCGCGCAACAGATTCCGGTGATGCATGTCGTGGCCTGCGATGATGTAAGCCAGGGCGCGTACGCTGATGGGATTGCCGCTGGCGACTCCCGTGCGGGTCCAGGAGTCCGCCGGCAAGTTCGCGAACAGGGCAATGGTGGCGGCACGCACAACGCGGTATTCATCGACGATGCCGGGCCAGGCGCGCGAGTCGGCGCCGGAAGGTCCAACGTAATCATCCTGCTCGAAACTGGCAAGCGGGGTCTGGTCGGCGCGCGCGAAACGCAGAGCGCGATAGGCGAAGACGCGTTCGGCATCGATGAGGTGCACGTAGCACTCACGGATGCTCCACTTGCCGGGAGCATACCGGTAGAGAGACTTTTCGTCGGAGACGGTGTCCAGCACCCCAAGAGTGGTATCGCGTTCCGAAGCGAGTGCCTGGACAATGTCGCCGTCCGGCACAAGCGAGATGTATTTTCCGTAATAAGCGAAGTATTCGGACGAATCAGGGCGAGTCATCTTTGCATTCTATTATGCGGCCTAATTGTCCCGCAAAGCCGCCGTGGGATCGAGCGACGCGGCACGGCGCGCGGGCAGATAACTGGCAACCAGGGCCACGATTCCTAATCCGGCGGCGGCGCCTAACAGGAGAAATCTTACACCCAGACCTGTAGGAGTGCAAGGGGAAGCACACCAAGGTGAGCTTGACCGTTACAACTAATACACCTAAGATAAAATTCAGCGGAATTTTGGCCCGAATCCTCAGCTCATTTGATTGCGCGCGGGGCCATCTGGGTGAACCAACCTGGAATAACTATGTCTTGGAACGTGCCTTCGGCGAGAATCGAGCGGCGCGCGCAGCGAATCAGCGACCCTATCGCGCGGCTGCGCTACTTGCGCCAGGCCATGCGTGCGGCAGCCAATCGGCGGCCGGTGTGGCACTGGCTGGCACCGGTAGTCCTTGCTCTGGCCGCGATCCCTCTGGCCTCCGATACGAACCTCCGGGCGCACTTGAACTCCGTCCCGGCGCCGACACAGCGGACGGCCTCTCAGCCGGATGTCTGGCTGGTGGAGCAAACCAGCCNNCCAGCCAGTACGAAGTCTACAGCAACGGTTTGCGGATCGAGAGGCGGTTCGAGGTGGCCAACGAACCGCGCTGGTATGCCCTGATGGAACGGGGCTCTGCCGCCGCCACGGGCCCGTCCCGATCCGAACCGATGGGGATCGTTTTTCACATCACCGAGAGCGACCAGGCGCCATTTGAAGCGGAGCAGAATCGCAACCTCAAACGGCTTGGCCGCGATCTGCTTCTGTATGCTCGCAGCAAGCGCGCGTACCATTTTGTCATCGACCGGTTCGGGCGGGTTTTCCGGGTTGTAGTGGAATCAGACGTGGCGAATCACGCCGGCCATTCGGTGTGGGCGGATACCCGCTGGACCTATCTGAGTCTGAACGCCAGCTTCCTGGGTGTGGCGTTCGAAGCTAGCACGCGGACAGACGAGCCGCCCATGAATCAGGCGCAACTGCACGCCGCCAAGATTCTAGTCGCCATGCTCGCTGACAAATACCACCTGTCGCCGCAGAACTGCGTGACGCATGCGCAAGTCTCCGTGAATCCCTCTAACATGCGCATCGGCTGGCATACGGATTGGGGCACAGGATTCCCCTTTCAAGAGCTGGGCTTGCCCAACAACTACGAGTCTCCGAATCCCGCATTATCGATCTTCGGGTTCGAGTATGACGATAGCTACCGGACCGCGACTGGTCCGGATCTGTGGCGAGGCATCACCAGCGCCGAAGAGCAGATGCGCGAATCGGCCGCCCAACACGGCATGACTCTAACCGCTTACCGGACGTCTCTGCAGAAAAAGTACCGGCAGGCAATATCCGCACTCCGCGAGCGGAGTGGAACCGAGGAGAATTGAACATGAACCGCAACGAAACAGCCAACCCTGGCGCCATTGGACTGGATGTGGGTACCAGCCGGATTGTGGCCGCCCGGCAAGCCGATCAACAAATCCGGTATACCGCCCAACTGAACGCTTTTGTCGGCATTCCCTATTCGAGGATCACGCAGAACGTACTCCAACGGGAAGGGGTGCCGCACACCATCCAGGGAGATGAGATCATCGTCACCGGGAATGAGTCCGAGAGGTTCGCGGACTTCCTGAACAAAGACATCCGGCGCACGATGTCGCATGGTCTCATCAATGCCGACGAACCGGATGGCGCAAAATTCATTCGCGCCATCGCCAGTTCGGTGGCAGGGAAGGCGGAAAAGGGGCAGAAGCTGTGCTTCACCGTGCCGGCCGCCCCTATCGGAGCCGCGGAAACTCTCACGTATCACGAAGCGGCGCTGCGCCAGATCCTGGGCGGGTTGGGATTCGAAGTGAGCAGCATCAATGAAGGACTGGCGGTGGTGTATGCCGAATTGGATGGCACGAATTATACGGGCATTGGCATCAGTTGCGGCGGCGGACTTTGCAACGTTTGCTTTTCCTACCTCTCGGTGCCCGTGCTGACCTTCAGCCTCCCGAAAGCCGGCGATTTCATCGATGGGAGCGCTGCCTCCGTGATTGGGGAGCGCGCCAACCGGGTGCGCATGCTGAAGGAGCAGTCTTTCTACCTGAACGGCCACAGCCCCCTCGAAAACAAGCTGCAGCAGGTGCTGACTGTTTACTACGATGACCTGATTCAGTCGCTGGTGGCGAGTCTTCGAAGCGCCTTCCAAAGCGCCCGCAACTTGCCGAAGCTGTCGCGGCCGATCCCGCTGGTGCTGAGCGGCGGCACCGCCATTCCGGAAGGCTTCCGCGATCGATTCGAAAGTGCGCTGCGCTCCTCCGATTTCCCCATCGCGCTCTCGGAAATCCGGATGGCTGCGGAGCCTCAGAACACTACGGCCAAGGGAGCGCTGGTAGCCGCGTTATCCAGCATGTAGGCAGCGGTAACGGCCGGGCTCCTGCCTCGGGATCATCCAAAAGGTTGATCGATAGCGGGGCTCTGTTGGCTGAAGAAGCGGGCGCCATCTTCCGCCATGTAGATGCAATCTTCGAGGCGGACGCCGAATTCGCCTTCCACGATCATGGGCTCATCGCTGAAACACATGCCTGGCTCCAGGCGGGTCGTGTTGCCCTTCACCAGGTAGGTCCACTCGTGAATGTCGAGACCCAGGCCGTGGCCCGTACGGTGAGGCAAGCCCGGGAGTTTGTAGCCTGGACCGAATCCGGCATCGGTGATCACTTTGCGGGCCGCGATGTCGACCGATTCGCAAGTGGCGCCCAGGCGCGCGGCGGCGAACGCGGCATCCTGCGCCTTCCGCTCCAGGTCCCAGATCTGCTTTTGACGGGAGGAAGGTTTGCCGAAAACCACGGCGCGCGTAATGTCCGATTGGTAACCGTCTACCGAGCAGCCATCGTCGAGCAGAATCATGTCACCCGTGTGCAGGGTCTGCGGCACCGTGCTGCCGTGGGGGAATGCGGTGTTCTTTCCGAAGCTCACCGACACATTCCCGCGAAAACCCAGCGCGGTGTAGGCGGCCCCGATATTGCCGGACAATTCGCGCGGCGCCATGCCTTCGCGGAGCGTGGCGAGCCCGGCGCGGTAGGCTTCGATCGTGACGTCCGCGGCGCGCTGCATGAGCGCGATTTCCGCTTTCGACTTAATCATGCGGCAGCCCGCGGTGACCGGCGTCGCGTTTAGGAATTCCGCAGAAGGGATCTGTTTGCGCAGGCCGTCGTACACCGAAAACTGTACCTGCTCTTCCAGGCCTATCTTCCCCGTACTAACGCCGTAGTCTGTCAGCGCTTGTCTGGTGACACCGAACGGCCCGTCACTCTCCCCATAGGCGAAGACCTTGCCGCCCACGCGGCTCGCGTCGTGTGCCCTCTGCTCCTCGGCGGCCGGCACAATCCAGCCGATCTCGCCCTTGACGGGGATCAGAAGGCCGGAGAGATTGCGCGTCCCCGTAAAGTAAAACATGGAGGACCCGCGCTCCATGTACACTCCGCCGATTTTCTGTGCGGCCATCAGGCGGCGGGCCTTCCCGATGCGCGCGCGGCGTTCGTCGTTGGTGATTGGCTGCACCCCATCGGTCATGGGCTTGAGCGCACGGATGGAGTCAGGCACGCCGGATGGCGGTTGTTGCGCGCGCGCCAGCGCGCCCACCCCGACGGTCGAGACTCCCAGAAAAGTGCGCCGATTGATCATCAACTGTAGTTGCCATTATGACAGCTTTGGCCGTGGTGTAAGCGGTATCAGCGGATGAGACAGCGGGCGTCACGGAAGAGCTTCACTCCGAACCGGGCGTGGTAGCTGATCTTTCCGCGCTTGAAAATGGGGCATCGGCAACGCCGAAGATGTAGGTCAAAGGAATCCAGCATGGTGAGATCGATGTCCTTCAGCACGCCGCCTTTCCGCTGAACGTGAGACCGGCTCGGATGTGCCGAACGGCGCTTGCGGCGGCGTAACCCTCGCGTTCGAGGTTATCTCCGAACGCGTCGATGTGTGGTCCACTGATTCAACCGCAAGCGTCGTAGCGTCTTGGGCGCGGAGAAGTACGTTTCTAGCAGGGGCTCTCCTTGTTGAGCATTGGCCATGAAATGGCCGCACCAAGCGTAGCAAAGCCCTTGAGCTTAAGAGGTGTAAGCGTTGCGCTCTGGCCGCACTGATCGCACTGTTCCAGATGGCCGCCGAGCACCGCGTTTCGACAAAGCTCGACTGCAGTCATGACGCGTCGGAGCAGGTCGAGCGGACTGATGGTGGAGCAGACCTTACTGGTGGCGATGCACAGGTACCGGGCCGTGGTGGTCAGGCTGCGGTGGCCGAGCAGGAGTTGAATGGTGCGGATGTCGGTTCCCGATTCCAGAAGATGAACAGCGAAGGGGTGGCGCATCGAATGAGGCGCAATCGGCCTACGGATGCCAGAGAGCTGCAGGGCCTTCTGGCAGGCCAGTTCGACGGAACTTCTGTTTGATGAGCTGGCCGCTCACATCGCCCTCGAACAGCCAACCGTTCGGCCGCACGGCCCGATAATAGCTCCGTAGCGCCTCTAGCAATTTGGGAGACAGCATCACGTAGCGATCCTTCTGACCTTTGCCGTGGTCAATCCGGATGACCATACGCTGGCTGTCGATATCAGTGGGCTGCAAGTGGATGGCCTCGGAGATACGCCGCCCCGCGGCGTAGCCTGAATGAGGCCCGGTATGGTTTCTTGAGGCAGGAACGCTTCGGGTTTCAGTAAAGGGGCAAGAGCCGAACCAGGCACGAAGTTTCGCAAAAGCGGCGAAATTCGAGCCTGGCACGGCTTTGCGGCGTATCCCGGCGCTAATACGCTAGCGTATTTCTGAAATGACCGACTAAGCTAGTCTAGCTCAGGCAAGGTCGTAGCGATCGAGGTTCATCACCTTGTTCCACGCAGCCACGAAGTCCTTCACAAACGCCTCCTTCGAGTCGTCACATGCATAGAATTCCGCGATTGCCCGGAGCTGCGAGTTCGAACCGAAGATAAGGTCCACACGGGTGCCGGTCCACTTGATTTCGCCCGTCGCGCGGCCGCGCCCCTCAAACACGCCTTCGGATATAGAGGAGGCCAGCCACTTCGTATTCATGTCGAGCAGGTTGACGAAGAAATCATTCGTCAGCGTCCCGGGCCGGTTGGTGAAGACGCCGTGTTTGGACTGCGCGAAGTTCCCACCCAGGGCGCGCATGCCGCCGAACAGAACCGTCATCTCGGGGGCAGTCAGCGTCAGCAACTGCGCCCGGTCAACCAGCAGCTCCTCCGCTGGTCTTTGGTCTCCCCGCCGAAGGTAGTTGCGGAACCCGTCCGCGGCCGGCTCCAGTACAGCGAATGAGTGTACATCGGTCTGCTCCTGCGATGCGTCCATGCGCCCTGGCGAGAAGGGAGCCTTCACATCGTGGCCCGCCGTTTTCGCAGCCTCCTCCACCGCTGCGCAGCCACCCAGAACGATCACATCGGCAAGCGAGACCTTCTTCCCGCCGGACTGCGCGCCGTTGAACTCCGTTTGGACCGCCTCCAGCGTTCGCAGGACCTGCGCCAGTTCGGCCGGCTGGTTGACTTCCCAATCCTTTTGCGGCGCGAGGCGAATGCGCGCCCCGTTTGCCCCACCGCGCTTGTCGGAACCGCGGAACGTTGCCGCCGACGCCCAAGCCGTCGTGACCAGTTGTGAGATGGAAAGTCCGGATGCGAGGATCCTGGCCTTCAGGGCAGCAATGTCCTGCTCACCGATCAGTTCATGATCCACCGCGGGAATAGGGTCCTGCCACAGCAGCGGCTGCGCAGGGACGAGTGGGCCAAGGTACCGCGAAACAGGCCCCATGTCGCGGTGCGTCAGCTTGAACCAAGCCCTGGCGAACGCGTCTGCGAACTCCTGCGGATTCTCGAGGAAGCGCCTGGAGATCGGCGCATAGATCGGGTCCACCCTCAGGGAAAGGTCCGTAGTGAACATGATCGGGGCGTGCCGCTTCGAAGGATCGTGGGCATCGGGAACGGTCCCCGCCGCGGACGCGTCCTTGGGAGCCCACTGATTCGCACCGGCTGGGCTCTTCACCAGCTCCCACTCATAGCCGAACAGATTTTCCAGGTAGTTGTTGTCCCACTTCACCGGGCGGGTGGTCCATGCGCCCTCCAACCCGCTGCTGATCGTCTGGGCGCCGTTGCCGCTGCCATAGCTGCTTTTCCAGCCCAGGCCCTGCTCTTCGATCCCGGCGGCCTCGGGTTCGGGGCCGACATACTTGCCCGGATCGGCAGCGCCATGGGCTTTGCCGAACGTGTGTCCGCCGGCGATGAGGGCCACCGTCTCCTCGTCATTCATCGCCATGCGGCGGAAGGTCTCTCGGATATCCNNCGGCCGAAGGTCTCCCGGATGTCCGTGGCCGCCGCGAGCGGATCCGGTCTACCGTTGGGCCCTTCCGGATTCACGTAAATCAGGCCCATCTGAACGGCGCCGAGAGGGTTCTCGAGTTGACGGTCGCCGCTGTAGCGCTCGTCCGCCAGCCACTTGCCCTCAGGCCCCCAGTAAATGTCCTCCAGGGGCTCCCAGACGTCTTCCCGCCCGCCGCCGAAACCGAAAGTCTTGAACCCCATCGACTCCAATGCGACATTCCCGGCGAGAATCATCAGGTCCGCCCAGGAGATTTTCCGGCCATACTTCTGCTTGACCGGCCAGAGTAACCGCCGCGCCTTATCGAGGCTCACGTTGTCCGGCCAACTGTTGAGCGGCGCAAATCGCTGGGCTCCGGAACCCGCGCCGCCTCGGCCATCGGCGATCCGGTACGTCCCTGCGCTATGCCACGCCATACGAATGAAAAACGGCCCATAGTGGCCATAATCGGCGGGCCACCAGTCCTGCGATGCCGTCATCAAGGCATGCAGGTCCTGGATCACGGCGTCCAGGTCGATGCTCTTAAATTCTTCAGCATAATTGAAGTCCTTGTCCATAGGATCGGACAGGGGAGAGTGCTGGTGCAGGATCTTCAGGTTCAATTGATTCGGCCACCAGCCCGCATTCGTCGGGGCTCCAGCCGCTGTGTGTCTGCGTGCGCCCGCGGACACCGGGCACTTGGATTCGGTTGATATGTTTTGCTCCTGTTGACCGGGGACAGGCGCCCCCGCTGCGGTAGTGAGTTCCTTCTCCATGTGTTTATCCTCCTTCGAATTAGTCAAGAAGATCGCGACAAATTACGAACCTGGCTTTCCCATTCGCGCGCGCTTGCTGACGCGCGCCATCCATCCGGTATTCTCGCGCTTACGACACTTAACGGGAAGCCTGCCGCGGAGCGCACTTCGTGCACAGCCCCCGGAAAATGAGTTCGCACTCGCGAAGAATCCGCTTACCGAGCGAGCCCGAGGCAGGCCTGGGCACTTCGTACCACTCCATGTCTTCAACATTGCCGCAGCAGTCGCAGATGAAGTGGTGATGCCGCATGCCTTTCGCGTCGAATCGCGCGGCGCGGCCCTCCACGGCCACTTCACGCACCAAACCCGCCTGCACCAGGTCCCTCAGATTGTTATAAGTCGTGGCCCTTGAAGAGCGCGGATCCACGCGATTCACCGCTTCGAAGATTTCCGCGGCCGTGGGATGCCTAGCCTGTTCCATCAAGAATGCCATCACCGCGTAGCGCTGCGGAGTGCACCGCAACCCGCTGCTCTCCAAGGACCGTTTAATCGCCTCCGCGTCCATGTAGAGTTTAGACTATATCTAATATCAAACTTTGTCAAGATTTATGGTCTTGCTTCCTCCCGAGTCCTGCGCGACGCCAACTGCTGGAATCGGCTGCCTGGCGCCTGCGCCATCGTAAAATATGTCAAGCGAAAAAACGCCACCATGATTCCGCGCCTTGAACTCTCGCAATCGCAGATCCTCTGTTTCAGGCGGAGAGTCGGATCGCTCGACGAACGCCTCTCAGCAGGAGCGGAGTCACTCCGAAGGGCCGCCTGGGCCGGGTTGCAGGACTCCGTGCCGCGCGCGGCGCTGTTGTCAATCCATGCGCGAGTCGAGGGGACCAGCTCGGCCACCTGGGAGCATCCGTCCCTGATCCAGCTTTGGGGCCCGCGTTTCAACGATTACGTCGTAGCCTCGAAGGACCTTGCCGTATTCTCGCTCGGACGCCTGCCGGCGGACGCCGGTAGATGCGGGAGGGCGCACGACACTGCGGACCGGCTCCACGCCTTCCTCAATGGCCGGCGGATGCCGTTCGGCCAGGCAGGCCACGCGATGGGCACGCAGCCAAACAGTCTTCGATACGCCGCTCCCACGGGTAGAGTCCTCCTGCGCTGGGACGGCTCGCACCAGCCGGTCGTCTGGACCGCGCCACCGCCCGACATGGACCCGCAGCACGCCCGTCTCGAACTCGCGCGCCGGTACTTCCACGTCTTTGGTCCGTCTACGGCCGCGTCTTTCGCCCGCTGGGCCGGGATTCGGCCTAAGGAGGCGAGCGCCGTTTTCCAGGAACTCGCCGGTAAGCTTACGCCGGTGCGGACGCCGGCCGGCGACGCGTGGATCCTTGCCGGGGATGAGGCAACGTTCCGGGCCCAGCCCCGACCCCCTGCGCCGGCCCGGCTGCTGCCAAGCGGCGATTCCTTTTATCTCGTGTGGTGACCCGATCGCGAGATCCTCGTGCCAGATGCCAAGCGGCGGCCGGAGCTATGGACGTCACGCGTATGGCCCGGCGCGCTACTGGTGGGCGGAGAAATCGTGGGAGTGTGGCGGCGATCGGCGGCCGACATTTCACTCGATGTCCGGCGCCGCCTTTCCGCGGCGGAGCGTGAGGCGGTTGAGGCTGAGGCGATCTCACTGCCGCTGCCGGGGCTCAACGGTCCGATTAGCGTCCGCTGGAGCCGGCTCGCGAAGTAGCGGCCCGCGTCGAATCTTCGACTCGAGTCTAGCCGGGGGACTGAGGGACGACTGTCGTCAGCGGCGAAAAAACTCCACCAGGTAGACATCGCCGAACTTCACCAGCCTGTTGTCCCAGCCGGCCAGTTCCGGCCTTCTTGCGAACCAGTTTCGCCAGTCGCGGACGTTGCCGGCGCCTCCGTAGATGAGGAAGCGACGCGGCGCGGTCAGTTTTTCCTGGAGCAGGCCCGTGGCATACTCCTCGGAATCGTGGGCGCGCTCAAAAGGAAAGAGCAGAATCTGGCCGCGAATGGGATAGACCGATAAGTGCGCGTAAAGGAAGCCGGGAAGGGGATAATCCGGCCTCCAGTGCGGCGATTGGCCTTCCACGAACGGGCTGGTGCAGATCACTGCGATTTCGCGCGATGGCGCTTCGCGGTTGGCCATGGCGGCCGCGCCGCGCCAATCCGAATGCTGGTGCTCCGGCCATAGCAAGGTCCATTGCCCCAGCAGGGCCAGCGTCCCAACGCCCACCAGCGCGGCCAGGGGCCTCCACTGCGTGGCGCCGGCAAAAGGCCGCACTGCGAAGGTGGCGGCCAGCGCCAGTCCCGGCAGCGAAATGGAGAAGTATCGCGGCACGTAAGCGTTATTTCCCGTGAGGTAGGAATACGTGAACAGGCAGATGGGCTGCCCGAGCCACCATGCCGCCACCAGCACCAGCGCCGATCGCGAGAGCTTCTCCCCATTGCGATTCCAGTGCAGCACGCGGCCCAGCAGCCACGCCAGCGCTCCGGCCAGCAGGGGCAGTTTCCAGCGGAGTGTCCATTCGAAATGGTGCAGCGAAGGCAGCGCCAGAATCACGTGCGCCCCGGCATGCCGCATCAGACGCAAGGAGCGCAACGCCACCGGCAATACCGCGATCGCCATGAGTGCAAATACAGCGGCGGCGTGCCGCATGGGCACGCGCGTCTCATGGCGGGCCATCCGCACCGCGGTATACAACGCCAGCAGCAGGTAGAACGGCCAATAAATCAGGTGGACCCGCCACAGCAGCGCGCCGAAGAATGCAAACAGCAATCCGTCGCGCCAGCGCGCCGAATCCAGCCAGCGCACCAGAAACCAGACGCACGCCGCGCCCACGCACATGCCCAAGGCGTAAGGCCGTGCGTCCGCGGCGTGTTCGTTGAAATCATGCAGGCCCAGGCAGGCGAACACGGCGAACCAGGCCGCCTGCGGATGAATCAGCCGAGCCGCCAACAGCGCGATCAGCCACAGTGCCACGCCCGCCGCCAGTATGGAAGGCAGACGATACGCAATCTCTGACGATCCCAACAGCCGGCTGGAGACGCGCGGCAGCCAGTAGTACAGGGAATCGGGCACCTGCGGCGCCACGGCGAACGATGGGTGATCCGCGCCGTGCTGCACCACGAACACCGTGGCCATTTCGTCCACCCAGAAACTGGAGGGCAGCGCCATCAGCCACAGCCGCGCGATGCACACGGCCAGAAGCGCAGCCAGGAACAGGTTCGATTGAACAATTTGCCGGTCCCGCGCCGCCAGGGGAAGGGTCACCTGTGGGACTCGGACGCCAGCGGCCGGCCGGCCGTTTCCTTCCAATGTTCGGGAACGCGGAAAATCTTCGCCTTGGGCAAACCCATCTTCGCCATGCGGAACTGCATGCTGGTCCGCAGCACGCCCAGTCCGTAAATGGAACTGCGCCGGAAATTGATCGACGAAGCTTCGGGAAAGTACTTGGTGGGACAGGAAATCTCGCCGATTCGCGCCCCCATCAGAACCGCCTGGGCCACCACCTGGTTGTCGAAAACAAAATCGTCGGAATTCAATTCCAGCGGCAGCGCCTGCAGCAGTTCCTTGCTGTAGGCCCGGAACCCGGTGTGATATTCCGATAGCTTGGCGCCCATCATGAGGTTCTGAAACAGCGTCAGTATGCGGTTGGAAACGTACTTGTACAGCGGCATTCCGCCGCGCAGGGCGCCGCCTCCCAGAATGCGCGACCCCAGCGCCAGGTCGTACACGCCATACGCGATCATGGTGGCCATGGGGGTCACCAGCAGGGGCTCATATTGATAATCGGGGTGCAGCATCACCACCACGTCGGCGCCGGCAGCGATGGCTTTGGCATAGCAGGTCTTCTGATTTCCGCCGTACCCGCGATTCTTGGGATGAACCACCACGGTCAGGCCCAGGCGCCGCGCCATTTCCGCGGTGGCGTCGCTCGAATGATCGTCCACCAGGATGCTCTCGTCGACGATTTCGGGTAGTTGGCGCACCGTGACCTCGAGTGTCTTCTCGGCGTTATAGGCGGGCAGCACCACCACAATGCGTTTTCCGTTAATCAACCCTCAGACACCTCAGTTTTCGGCGTGGATATCTGTAGTTTAACTCAGCAGGACGCCAACCATTTTTGGCTCCGGCCGTATAATCTGATATGGCTTCCGACCTTCGCTATGCTCTGCGGACTTTGCTCCGCAATCCCGGGTTTACCGCGGTAGCGCTGTTCACCCTGGCCCTCGGAATCGGCGCCAATACCGCCATCTTCAGCGTCTTTAGCGGAGTGCTGCTGCGCCCGCTGCCGTATCCGGACGCGCACCGCCTGATCTCCATCCGCGAAGTGGTGCCTTCCATGGCGCGCTTTGGCCCCACGGTTCCGGTCACCGCCTGGCACTTCCGCGAATGGCGCAAGCAGAGCCACGTGTTGGAGCAGGTGGCCCTGCAGAACAGTCAACTGTATACCCTGACGTCCGATGGCGACCCCGTGCGCGTGGCGGCCGCCCGCGTTTCGCCCAGCCTGTTCCCCATGCTGGGGGTGCGGCCGGTTCTGGGCCGCACTTTCTCGGAAGACGAGGAGCAACCGGGCCGCGACAGTGTGGCCGTCATCAGCGACCGCCTCTGGCACAGCCGCTTCCGTGGGGACCCTGCCGCTGTCGGCCGCAAAATGATCGTGAACGGAGTGCCCTTGCAAGTGATCGGCGTGCTGCCGAAGGGCGCCAAGGTGATCTACGATTGGGACGCCGACATCTTCGTCCCTTTTGCCATTCGCGAGGGCGATCTCGCCATCATGGCCGAATTCAACTATGACTGCGTGGGGCGCCTGAAGCCCGGTATCACCATCCCGCAAGCTATCGCCGACCTGAACGTGATTCAGAGCAACATCGTCAAGGATCTCTCCGAGAAGGTGGAGTTGCGCTCCTCCGTAGTGCCCTTGCAAGAGGCGATCACCGGCAGTTCGCGGCAGAGCCTGACGATGCTGTTGGCTGCCTCTGGCGCGGTCCTCCTGATCGTGGTGGTGAACCTGGCCAACCTGCTGCTGGCGCGCGCCACCGCCCGCCGCCACGAACTCGCGATCCGCACCGCCATCGGCGCCAACATGTATCGCCTGGTCCGCCAGTTGCTTACGGAGAGCATCCTGCTGTCACTGTGCGGCGGCGCCCTCGGTGTGACTTTGGCAAAATGGGCGCTCTCCGGCATTATTCTGAAAGCACCGCTCAATCTGCCCGGCCTGCAGAATGTCCGGCTGGACTGGCAGGCCCTCGCCTTCGCGACCCTCATCACGCTGGGTAGCGGACTGCTCTGCGGTATTCTCCCGGCGTGGCGGATGGCCCGGACGGATCCCCAGGCCGCCCTCAAATCCGGCGGGCGCGCCATCACCGAAGGCCGCCGCGGCGGCCGCTTGCGGCGCATGCTGATTGGCGCCGAAGTAGCTCTGAGCGCCATCTGCCTGGTGGTGGGTGGCCTGCTGCTCAGCAGTTTCGTACATCTGATCGAGGTGGATAAGGGATTCCAAGCCGATCAGGCCTTCACGGTGGGGCTCGGACTGCCTGGCGTGCGTTATCCCGATTTGCCCGCCCGCGCGCGCTTCATGCGCACCTTGCTTGACCGGGTGCAAGCCCTCCCCGGCGTGGTGGCGGCGGGCGTTTCCAATCGCGGCCCGCTCACCGGAGAAGGTGCGAATCTGGGCATCGTGGTGGAAGGCGTCGACCTGCCGCCGTCTCAGCGGCCCATCGTCGACTATCGCTGCGTTTCGACCGACTTCTTTCATGCCATGGGCATTCCGTTGGTGGCCGGCCGCCTGCCCCAAGAATCCGATGGCGGCCGCCCCGTGGCCGCTGTCTCCGCGCAAACCGCGCGCCGCCTGTGGCCCCGGCAAAACGCCCTGGGCAAGCATTTTCGCCTGGGAAATTCGGACGCTTCGTACGAGGTGGTCGGCATCGTTGGCGATATGCGGACCAGCCTGCAGAACGCTCCGAACATGACCGTCTACCCGCCCTACTGGCAGCTTTCGCGCAACGATTTCGCCCTGGTGGTGCGGACTGCCATGGATCCTCTCGCGCTTGGCGCGTCCGTGCGCGGCATTATCCGCGGTCGCGACTCGCAGTTGGTGATACCCCGGATCCGCACGCTGAGCGATGTGGTGGATTCGGAGGTGGCACCGCGCCGCTTCCAACTGGAACTGATTCTGCTTTTCGCCCTCTCGGCCCTGCTGCTGGCCGCCGTCGGCGTTTACGGGGTGGTATCGCAATCGGTCACGCAGCGCACTAACGAAATCGGCATTCGTATGGCGCTCGGCGCCACCCGAGTTGAGGTCGGCCGCCTGGTGGGCCGCCAGGGACTCGCACCCGTGCTCGCCGGACTGGCCGCGGGACTTGCCGGCGCTATTTTCGCCGCGCGCCTGGTCAGCGGGTTGCTCTTCGGAGTCCCGGCCTTAGATCCCGTGACGTTCGGAGGCGCCGCGCTGGTGCTCCTTGCTTCCGCCGCGCTGGCCTGCCTCATTCCCGCATGGCGCGCTACCAGGGTCGATCCGCTGATCGCACTGCGGTACGAGTAAGATAGACGAGCGAATCACGCCAGCAGCGCACGCCGAACCGCGTCCGGTTCGCGCGCGATGACTGTCAGGAAGGCCCTGGCGGGGCCGCTGGGGACTCGCCGGCCGTGCTCCCAGTGTTCCAAGGTCCGTTTGCTCAAGCCGAACAGCTTGGCGAACTCGCCCTGAGAAAGGGAGATCTTCTCCCTGATCGCCTTGACGTCGATAGCTTCAGGGACGTGCACTTCATACCCCTGGTTTTCTTCGTCCTTCGCAAATGCCAGCGCCTGTCTGGCACTCTCGATCATTCTTTGACCCGGGGTTGGTTTCCTCTTCTTCATTTCGACTCCCCTGCAGACCTGTAGGTCTTGGCGATGCGCGTCAGCACGGTCTTCAATACGCGGCGCTCTTGCGGCGTCAAGTCGGTCTTCTCGTTCTTGGCGAAGATATTGAGCAAGAAAACCGGGGTGTCCACACCAGTGAAAAATGTGATAACCCGATAACCGCCACTTTTTCCCTTACCCTTCCCGCCGAACCGCACCTTGCGTGCGCCCCCTGTTCCTTCGATCACGTCGCCGGCCATCGGGTTGGCGGCAACACAGGTCACGATGGCAAGGCGCTCGCCTTCCGGCAGCCCCAACGACCGTGCATCGCTGAGGAATGCCGGAGTCTCCACTACCGTCTGCACATCCTAGTGTACTCCATTGGAGTATAGCGAGTGACGCTGCTTGCCAGAGATCTGCAAACGCTACCCAACCTCGAACCTCAATTCCAGCTTTTGCCCGGGCGCTACCGCCTTCCATTTCCCGAACAATTCCGACCGCAACGTGCGGACCTTCAGAATCTCAGCCTCCGTCAAAGGGCGCGGCGCAAACTGATTGAACTCTTCGACGCTCCACAACATGCCGGAGCCCTGCTCGGAATCGAAAAGTCCGACGATTCGCTCCACTTCAATCGTCTCGGCGGGAACCGCGCCGCGCGGTCCCTTGCCGCCGGTATCGTCCACATTCCAGCCTTCGGCGATCAAGCCGAAAAACCCGCGGCGATAGCCCATTGCTGTCTCCACGGCGAAATGCGTCAAGTCGTGCAGGGCGAAATGCGCGGCATGCCTGGCCTGCTTCTGCCACGTGACGGACCGTCTTTCCGCGTGCAACGCAGCACACCTTTACCATCCGCCTGTTTCACAATCTCGATCTGCACGATACCTTATATATATCCAAAACTATGAGCCCTTCCATCGAGTCGCGCATTCTCGAAATCCCCGCCGGTTCCGACCCCGGCACACAGATTCCGCTCACCACCATCCGGGGCGCACGGCCAGGACCGGTGCTGGCGCTCATCGCGGGCAATCACGGATACGAATACCCGCCCATTCTGGCGCTGCAGCGCCTGCGTTCCGCCATCGATCCGGCCGCTCTCAGCGGCACAATCTTCATGGTGCATGTAGCCAACATGCCGTCATTTCTGGGCCGCACCGTTTATTTCAGCCCGGTCGATGGCAAGAACCTCAATCGCGTTTACCCCGGCCGCCCGGATGGCACCGTGTCCGAGCGCATCGCCTATGCCATCACCCACGAAGTCATCGACCAGGCCGGCTACCTGCTCGACCTGCACTGTGGCGATGGCAACGAATCGCTGCGCCCCTACGTGTACCAGACCGTGACTCCCGATGCGCAAATCAATACTGATGTCGCGCGGCTGGCGCGGGCGTTCGGCATCGATCATATTCTGATCGACCGCAACCGGCCTACCGATCCTGCCCGTTCCCTCTACTGCTCGACCACGGCCATCACCCGCGGCAAGCCCGCAGTCACGATCGAAGCCGGCTTCCTGGGCACCACCGATGAGACCAGCGTGCAGCAGATCGTCACCGGCGTTCGCGGTGTTTTGCGGGAGTTGCAGATGCTGGACGATGGCCCGCCGCCCGTCGCCAATCCGGTTTTTCTGGACCCGTCGGAGGTGATCTTCAGTCCCGCTACCGGAATTCTGTTCCCGCAGGTGGAGCGCGGCCAGTTGGTGGAACAGGGCGCCACGCTGGCTCACATTACCGATTTCTTCGGCGAGCGGATTGCCGAAGTTCACTCGTCCCTGGCCGGAGAGGTGCTGTACATTGTGGCCACGCCGCCTATCACCAAAGGCCAGCCTGTCGGATGCGTAGGACACATTGCAACCTGAATGGTAGCAGCATGCATCTAAATAGACAGAGCCCCGAATGAAAAGTCTGGCACTCGTTTTTGCGTTCGCCGCCGCGGCGCTGGCCGCGGTCGTGTCCGGCGTCCCTAACTTCCATCAGGTCAACGAGAATCTCTACCGCGGTGCGCAGCCCTCCCTGCAAGGCCTGCACGACCTCGCCCGGTTGGGCATCAAGACTGTGATCGATTTCCGCGAACCGGGCCGACGTTCCGCCGCCGAAAAGCGCACGGTGGAAAAGGACGGCATGCAGTACATCAACATCCCTCTCGCCAGGCTGCATGCTCCCACCGATCAGCAGGTGGCTCACGTCCTCGCCCTCCTGGACGATGCCGCACCGGCGCCCATCTTCCTGCACTGCCGGCGGGGAGCCGATCGCACCGGCACCATTGTTGCCTGCTATCGAATCGCCCACGACCACTGGAAGAATCGGGATGCGCTGTCCGAGGCCAGAAAAAACGGAATGAGCCGGATGGAGCGCGGCATGCAACACTACGTGCTGCACTACCAGGCCACTCCGGAAGCTACTTATTCTTTGCCGCGTTGTCAATGATCGATTGTGCGAAGTAGTTGTGGATGGTGGCGCCGTTGCGCGCCACTTCGATGTAGGCGGCCTTCAGCAGTGAATCCTTTTCGTTCATCAACTCTTCACGAATCTGCTGCTGCACCCGCGGGTCGTTGAGGTCGCGCTGCCCGGCCGGTTCCTTGGAAATCACTTTGAGGATGCGGTATCCGTCGGGCATGCGCATCACCGGAGAAATCGCGCCCGGCTGCAGCGCCATCACCACCTTGCGCAGGTCCGGACTCACCTTCTCGAGCGTGGATTCCGGCAGGAATCCCATGTCCCCGCCGTTGGGCGCGGAGCTGACATCCTCAGAGTAATTCGCCGCCAGGGCGTTGAAATCCTGCCCCTGCCTCAACTGCATCTCGATGTTGGCGATCTTTGCCTTGGCTTCGGTATCGTTCTTGGCTTTGCTGTTTTTCAGATTGCGGAACTCGGCGTTGGGATCGGGACTTACCAGGATCTGTGCCATGTGGATGCGCGGCTCAGGCAAATTGAACATGGCTTTGTTGGCGTTGTAGTAGCCTGCCACGTCGGCGTCGCTGATACTGATGTGCGAAGTGATTTCCTTGTTGATCAGCTTGTTGACCGTGAGATCGCGCCGCAATTGCGCCTTCAGGTCTTCCACCGTCATGTGCTTATCGGCCAGCTTTTTTTCGAACTCCTCTTTGGTGAAAGGCGCCTTCATCTTGTTGAGTTCGGTCTCGACATCCGCGTCCACCGCGATCAAACCGGCCTTCTCGGCGCGCTGCCACATGATTTCGCTGGTGATCATGCTGGTCAACAAGTCCAATTTCTGGCTGGTGAACACGTCGGAACTGGCGCCCTCCGGCGGGTGCTGGCTTTGCGTGGAGTAGATTTTCTCTAACTCAGCGATGGTGATGGCATGGCCGTTCACTTCCGCCGCCACCCCTGCGGGGACAGCGTGTTTGCACGCGGACACGGTCAGCGCGGCCAGCACCGCGGCAAAGAACGCAAGATGACGGATCATGAGTGAACCCTCATTGTAACCCGCGGCGACGGGGTAGAATGATTGTTCCTATGAGAGTTGGAATCATCGGCACCGGCACCATTTCGCAGATGCATGCGCGCGTCTACAAGAAGATCGGCTTTGAACTGACGGTCTGCACGGACATCAGCGAGCAGTACGGCCGCAAGTTCGCCGGCCAGCACGGCGCGGAGTTCGTCCCGACCTACGAAGAGGTCTGCCGCCACCCCAGAGTGGACTACGTGGACGTCTGCACCTTCCCGGATTTTCGCCTGCAGCCCATCGAGATCTGCGCGCAAACCAAGAAACACGTGCAGGTGCAGAAACCCATCTCCACCAGTTTGGCGACGGCGGCCCGCATGATCGAAACCGCGCGGCAGGGCGGCATTCTGCTCGGCGTGGTCAGCCAGCACCGCTTCGACGATGCCAGCCTGTTCCTTTCCAAGGCCATCGCCGCCGGCCGCCTGGGCAAACTGCTGCAGTGCGATTGCTATGTGAAGTGGTACCGCTCCCCTGAATATTATTCGCGGCCCATCAAGGGAAGTTGGCAGACGGAAGGCGGAGGCGCTCTCATCAACCAGGCGATTCACCAGATCGATATCCTGCGCTGGCTGGCCGGTCCGCTCAGCGAAGTCTTCGGCATGTGGCAACTGGGCGCGCGGCATAAGATCGAATCCGAAGATGTGATCAATGCCGTGGTCCGCTACGCCTCCGGCGCCACCGGCGTGATGCAGGCATCCACCGCAATCTGGCCGGGCTACACCGAGCGCACCGAGTTCCACGGCACCAAGGGCACCGCCATCATTTCCGGCGACAAACTCACCACCTGGGACGTGGAGAACGATGCCGGCGACCCCGCACCGGTCGCGAAGGACGTGGCATCCGGCGCCTCCGACCCCATGGCTATTTCGCTCGAGCCCTTCGAACGCCAGTTTCTCGATTTCGGAGAGGCCATCGCCCACGGCCGCAAACCGCAATGTGCCGGAGAAGAGGGCTACCAAGCCTTGGAAGTGGTCGACGCTATCTATCGCTCCTGCCGCACCGGCGACAAGGTCGCGCTGTAACGGGGTCCGCCCGGATGAAAATTAGGTAGCCGAGTGGGACAGACGATCGTTTTTTGTCGTCTGTCATCTTCCGAACTGCACGAGAAGTTCGAGAGAGGCAACGTCGCCCGCCATTTTCATCCCACCGGGTGAGGCGAACGCTCGCCTGCCGCCGTCTTTCGGTCTGCGAAACTACTCCAGTTTCGAATCCAGATACGCCAGAAAGACTGCGGCCACCCGGTAGGCGTCGTAATAGTCGGCCGGATGGATCGCCTTCAGATTGTCGCGCGCCGTGTGCAGCAGCGGGAAGGTGTCGCGCGTGATCGAATGGATGGTCAGCACCGGAATGCCCGCGCTCAGGAACGGATGAGAATCGTCGTCCNNAACCGCTTGTCGGCGCGGCTGGCCCACACTTTCGGCGGGTCAAGCCCCAGGCATTCCAGGTTGATCATGGCGCGAGTGGCGCGCCGCGCTTCTTTCGGGAGTTCTTTGACATATTGCGTGGAGCCGAACAGCCCCGCCTCTTCGCCGGCGAATCCGATGAACACGAAGCGATGGCGCCGCGGCCGGCTCTTGAGGCTCTGATACAGGCTGGGCAGCAGGGCCGCGCCGCTCCAATCGTCAATCGCTCCCGTGCCCCTCTCGATGAAATCGATATGGCCGCCCACCACGATCGTGCCGCTGCCGTCCGCCGGCATCGTGCAGATCACGTTGGGCTCCTTGGATCGTGGAACTGGTTCGGTGGCAAGGTTGGCTCCATCGCAGCCCACGTGCTGGAACAGCGATTCCATCGTGGCCCTGCGTTCGGCCAGGTTGCGGCTCACCAT
The DNA here is from genome assembly GCA_900290315.1 of Candidatus Sulfopaludibacter sp. SbA3. Lineage (GTDB taxonomy): Bacteria > Acidobacteriota > Terriglobia > Bryobacterales > Bryobacteraceae > Sulfopaludibacter. The sequence goes on from OKRF01000001.1 coordinate 40,507, forward strand.
TTCCAATCGTTGTTGGATGACGGCCGGCTCCACCGCGTCGTACTCCACATGGATGGAATCGGCCGCCCCGAGGCCAATCGCCAGCACCGGAATGAGAAGGAAGGCGCGCGTTATTTTCACCGGATGCCGCCATTCTAACTCAGGCGCGAAGCGGTAAACTTGGGAGCTATGATGCGAAGAACCCGTCTGGCGTTCGCCCTCGTCCTGTGCGTCGGCGCCGCCCTCGCCCAGCCCGACGCCGCCCCGAACTCGCAGCCCAATCCCTATCGCACCATCGAGAACTGGGCCAGGATGCCGGAGGGCCGCACATGGGGCTCGACCAGTTCGGTGGATCTCGACCGCGACGGCAACATCTGGGTGGCAGACCGCTGCGGCGCCAACAATTGCGCCGGTAAGATGGATGCGCCGGTCATGAAGTTCGACCCGGCAGGCAAGCTGCTGAAGAGTTTCGGCGAGGGGCTGTTCATCTTCCCGCACGATCTCGTCGTCGACCGCGCCGGCAATATCTGGGTGGTGGATGGCCAGGGGCGGGAAGGCAAGGGCCACCAGGTTTTCAAGTTCAGTCCCGATGGCAAGGTGCTGCTGACCCTGGGCAAGGCAGGCGTGGCGGGCGATGGCAACGATACCTTCAATCAGCCCTCGGCGGTGGCCATCGCGCCCGACGGCGACATCTTCGTGGCGGACGGCCACGGCGGCAACACCAACGCGCGCATCGTGAAGTTTTCCAAGGATGGCACGTTCATCAAGACATGGGGCAAGAAAGGCACCGCGCCTGGTGAGTTCGATACCCCCCACACGCTGGCGTTTGATTCCAAGGGACGCTTATTTGTGGGGGACCGCGCCAATAACCGCATCCAGATCTTTACCCAGGACGGCGCACTTCTCGAGGAGTGGAAACAGTTCAGCCGTCCCAGCGCCATCTTCATCGATCGCAACGACGTGATCTACGTCTCCGATTCCGAATCGCGCGAGAAAGAAGGTTACGGCCACCATCCCGGCTGGAAGCGCGGAATCCGCGTGGGCAGCGCCAAAGATGGCACCGTGACATCCTTCATTCCCGATACATACGTCACTCCCGAAGCGTCCGCCACCAGCGGTTCCGAAGGGTTGGCCGCCGACGGGAAAGGAACCATCTATAGCGCGGAAGTGCAGCAGAAGAGTCTGAAGAAGTATGTATTCGTCCAGAAGTAATCTCGCCACTTTCAACCCACCCCCAGATCGTCGATCCGCTCCAGGGGCGTGCCGCAGACGCGGCAGATCACGGCGTGGCAATCGCCGCAGACCAATGGGTCGGCTACGGGCTTAGCGCAGGAGGGACAGTACAACTCCACCGATTCGGGCATGTTATTTGGCGGCGGCGATGCTGGTCACCTGAATGGTCTTGGCCTTTTCGTCCACGTTCCCCTTGATGGTGACTTTCTTGGCGGCGAACTTCGCGGCGCCCTTCTGGTCGCTCAATTCGTAGGCGGTCTTTCCGTCCCACAGCGCATATTTGGCGCCCATGGTCTTCACGCATTCGGTAATGCACTTTTCGTCCGGACCCATATCCATGGCTTTGTGGTTGCCTCCGCACATGTTCTCGGTGATGGTGCCGGTGATGGTCTGAGGACCGTCGGCGGCCAGCATCAACGCCGCGACGGTCAGGGACAGGGCAATCTTTTTCATAGGGCTAGCTTACCCGATTCCGGCCCATCGGAGCACGCGCAGCGCCCGCAAGGTGTTCCAGCGGCTGGCATCGCCGGGCTTCTCCAGTTCGAAGAAGGTGGCGCCGCGGTGCGGGAGCGCCAGCAGCCAGCGTCCGTCCGGCTGGCGCTTCCTTTGGACCATCGCTAGGCCGTCCTCCAGCCGGTCGTCGGGTTTGGCTCTACTGGCGACGAAGTAGTCCAGGCCGCGCAGCACATCGTAGTGCCAGCGAGGCGGGAAGGAGAAGCGCAGGAACTCCCGCCTGGCGATAGCACCGGTGCGGTGCGAACGGAACAGGCGATGGACCAGCAGGAACTCGCGTCCCCGCGGCTGCGGCAGGCTCACCAGCGAAGCGCGTTCCGGGCGGAACTGTTGATAATCCCACAGCGCCTCCAGCGCTGAGATGGTGGTGTGGAAGGAGGAATGGGTCGCGCCGCCGTAGCCCGGCATGGCGCGGCAATTCCAGCCGCCATCGGCCAACTGGTGCTGTAGCAGGTGGTCTGCCAGGCGATCGACGCGCGGATCGTCCACACCGAACCAGCAGGCCACGCCCAGCACCATGGCGGAGATGCAGGTCTCGCTGTGTTGGTACCGGCGCGGATAGAAGTTGATGCCGCCATCGGACCAGCAACCCTTATCCAGAAGGATGCGGCAGCCGCGCAGCGCCTGCGGATGACCCGGCGCCAGGCCGAAACTGCGAAGTAGCACCAGAGTGTAAGTGGTAGATGTCCATTTTGGCGTGTACAGGCCTTTGGCCCAACGCCCATCGGCATCCTGCAGATCGAGCAGGCGCTTCCCCCAACCAGCGGCGGCAATCTGCTTCTGCTCGCGTTGCACGGCACTTTCACCGCGCCCGGCCAGGTCGCGCAGGGCCTGCCAGCGCACCGCCGGATCGCCCGTCAGCAGCCAGTCGAGTACGAAAGGTTCACGTACGTCCTTCATGCAAAATCCTATACAACTGCGCTCCGTACTTTTCCACAGTGCCAATTCCAATGCCGGGAATCGATAGCAGTTCCGCGGCGGTGCCGGGACGGCGCGCTGCCACGCTGCGCAGCGTCTGATCGCTGAAGATGCGGAAGGCCGGAACCCCGAGGCGTTTCGCTTCGGCCAGACGCCAGGCGCGCAGGGCTGCTTCGATAGGGGAGTCCTGGGGTGGTGCGGTAGCTTGCGGAATCACGACTGCTTCCTTCCTCGCTGGAACAGCCTTCGCCGATCTCCCCTTTTTCTTGCCTTTGCCTTTGCGTTTGCCCCTACCCGCCGTTCTTGCTGCAGCCTTCATGGCCAGGTCGAACTCCTGGGTGGACTCGCCCTGACGCGTGAGCGCGACCTTGCGATAGGGAATCTGCTTGCCATCCTTTTCGAAAGTCGCTTCGATCATTCGTACCAGGCCGGCGCGCGCCAGGCCGCCCAGAACGTCTTCGAACTCATTGCGCGTCAGATCGCCTTTGGGATGCAGTTCGGAATACATCTTGCCGGTGGCGCGTGTGCCTTCTGCGCGCAGTTTGGCGATGACCGCGGCCGCTGCCGCGTGCTCGTCCACGGTAGCCGGTCGGAACTGCTGGCCGGCGCAATCGTCTGGCGCACAGAAATCGCAAATGCCGCAGGGCTTGCGGCTGTCGGCCAGATCGCCGAAGTGGCGGACGAGCGCGGCCATGCGGCATTCGTTGCTTTCGGCGAAACGCAGGATCAGGTTGAGCTGCTGCTGCTTCTGGTCGGCCTGGGCGTTGTAGGAATCGCGCCAATGGTCGTGGCCGCGACTTACGTTCTCGGCGTAATCCACCACCGCGCCGCCGTGAATCCACAGTTTTTCCAAGGCGCGATCGAACTCGTCTTCGACCATGCGCACTTGCATGGCAATCAGCGCTTTATCCTGCGGCTCGGCCCGCAGTTTGTGAAAAATGGCGTCCAGCACGGAGACATCGGGGTAGTCGCGTTCGAAGAAGAAATCGTGCGTGCGGCGGTCGGAGTAGGAGTGCATCAGGATGGTGCGGCTGGGCTTGCCATCGCGCCCGGCACGGCCGATCTCCTGGTAATACTGCTCCAGGCTTCCCGGCAGGGCGGTGTGGATGATCGTGCGGACGTCGGGCTTATCGATACCCATGCCAAACGCGATGGTCGCGACCATCACCTGGATACGGCTTTCCAGAAACTGCTCCTGTACGTGCTTGCGATGGGGCGCATCGAGGCCCGCATGGTAAGCGCCGCTGGGGAAATGGCGATTGAGCTCCGCCGCCAGGCTGGTGGCCTGCGCGCGCGTGGGCGTATAGATGATGGCGGGGCGGCGCGCTTCATCCTGCAGCAGCGCGGTGGCGAGTTCCTCGCGGCCCGATTGTGCTACCTCCAGAACCTCCACTGCCAGGTTCTCGCGGCGAAAGCCTTGAATGAAGCGCACCGGCTCTCCGAGACCCAACTGTTCGGCGATATCGTCCTGCACGATGGGCGTGGCGGTCGCGGTGAGGGCGATCACCGGGGCAGGCCGCAAGGCGGGCAGGTGCTGGTTGAGCATGCGGTAATCGGGTCGAAAATCGTGGCCCCATTGCGAAATGCAGTGAGCTTCATCGATGGCGATGAGTGAGGGTTTGCGCTTGGCCAGCATCTCGGGGAAGCCCGCCACGCGCAGCCGTTCCGGAGCGATGAAGAGGAATTGCAGCTTGCCATTCAGGTAATCGATGCAGGCCTGGCGCGAGGAGGCACGGTCGCGGCCGGAATGGATGCGCTCCACGGCGAAATTGCGCTCCTTCAGCTTGGCCACCTGGTCTTCCATGAGGGCGATGAGCGGGCTGATCACCAGCGTGGTGCCTCCACGGGCGATGCCGGGCAGTTGATAGCACAGCGATTTGCCGGAGCCGGTGGGCATTACGAGCAATACGTCGTGGCCTTCGATGACGGTGCGGCAGACGACCTCCTGGCTGGCGCGGAAGGCGGAAAAACCGAAGGCGTCGCGCAGGAGGTCCATGGGCGTGGCTGTAGAGGGGGGGGCA
>OKRF01000001.1:45180-49938 GCA_900290315.1 Candidatus Sulfopaludibacter sp. SbA3
GGCCGTTAGGGAGTGGAGCCGGTGCAGCGGAGGTCTGACCCACCTTGCCTACTACCTGCGTGACGTAATCCTCGATGCCCTTGAGGAATGGAGCGAGCTGGGCCGTCTTCCGCTGGATGCGGTGCAGATAGGCTTCCCATTGGCCCGTCATGATGGGGCTCTTCACTTCCGGGTGGACCACTTCAATCAGACGGATACCCTTGTCGGTGGCCTCCAGGGTCTTGCCGCTGCGCACCATGTACTGGCGCTTGAGCAGCACTTCAATGATGGCGGCGCGCGTGGCTGGCGTGCCCAGGCCGGTCTCTTTCATGGCGTCGGAGAGTTCCTTTTCGTCGAGCGTCTTGCCGGCCGTTTCCATCGCAGTCAGGAGAGTGGCCTCGGTGAAGCGCTTGGGCGGCCGCGTCTTCTTTTTCAGGATCTCGACATCGGCCACGTCCACGCGCATCTCGGGCTTGAGACCCGGCGGCAGCATCTGCTCCTCTTCCTCTTTCTGCGATTTAGGTCTGGCCGGCGCGATGTCTAGCACCTTCCAGCCCACCTGCTGGACCATGCTGCCGGAACTGCGGTAGCGGTCCACGAGTTCACCATTGCGGATGGCCGTGATGACGGTGGTCACCAGCCAGATGTGGTCGTCATGCCAGGCGCTCAACAGGCGGCGGCAGATCAGGTCGTAGATCTTGTGCTCATCCGGCGTGAGCGAGGCGCGCTCCGGCGACACCGTCGTGGGGATGATGGCGTGGTGATCGGTGACTTTGGCATCGTCCACGAAGCGGCGCCCCAGCGGACGCTCGCCGGTGCCGGGTGCGAGTTGCTCCCGGTATGGCGCCGCGATAGCCTCGACGACGTGCGGCAGCGTCCTCGCCACATCCTGCGAAAGATGCCGGCTGTCGGTGCGTGGATAGCTGATCAGTTTGTGCTTTTCATACAACGTCTGGGCCACGTCCAGGGTGCTCTGCGCACTGAAGCCGAAGAGGCGATTGGCGTGGCGCTGCAACTCCGTGAGGTCGTAGAGCGCGGGCGGCGCCATGCGCTGCGTCTGCGCCTCCACGGATTCGATGGCCGCTGCGCCGGCACGTGCGCGGGCTTCGATCCGGCGAGCCTCTTCGCCATCGGGGGGCAGGCGACTGGAATCCTTGAGGAACCAGGTGCCTTTGTAGACGCTCTCCTTGGGCGCGTTGGCAGGATGGAACGTCGCCACCACTTCGAGGTAGTCCTCTGGGACGAAGGCACGGATGGCCATTTCGCGCTCCACCAGCATGGCCAGGGTGGGCGTTTGCACGCGGCCCACGGAGAGGTCCTCGTTATAGGCCAGGGAATAGGCGCGCGAAAGATTCATACCCACCAGCCAATCGGCGCGGCTGCGTCCGCGGGCGGCGTCGGCCAGCGGATCGTACTCGCCGCCGGGCTTGAGCGAGTCGAAGCCCCGGCGGATGGCGTCGGGAGTCAACGAGGAGATCCACAGGCGGCGAAAGGGCTTGCTGCACTGCGCGGCTTCGTAGATGTAGCGGAAGATGAGCTCTCCCTCGCGGCCGGCGTCCGTGGCGCACACCACTTGCGAAATGCGCGGCGAAAGCAGGATGCGCTTGACGGTTTCAAACTGGTCTTTGGTCTTCTCATAGACCACCAGGGGCCATTGCTCAGGCAGCATGGGCAGGCGATCGCGGCGCCACTGGCGCCAGTCGGGATTGATCTCGTGCGGCTGGGCGAGCGCGGCCAGGTGGCCAATTGCCCACGTGACTACATACCCATTGCCATGCAGGTAGCCATCGCCTTTGCTGCCGGCCCCCAGCACGCGCGCGATATCGCGGGCAACGGAAGGCTTCTCGGCCAGCACGGCGATGCTTCCGGATTCCGAAGCCGCCATCAAACTCTATTGTGGAACACGGCAGCGGGGGTTGGGGACCGTGTCATCCGCACTTGGGCCGCGTGGACCGTGTTGCCTCTCTCGAAAATCCCCAGCCGTGCGTCCGCCGCAAATCCGTGCCACCCTCGAAAATCCCCAGCCGTATGTCCGCAGCAAATCCGTGCCAGGCTCGAAATTCGCCGTCTTTTGGCGAATCTTCGTGCCTGGCTCGAATTTGCCCCTTCGCGAAATCCCGACGCGTTCCCCCCTATTTTCATACCTATCGTTGCCCGCGAGCGGGCACCCCAACAGGCTCGAAATTCGCCGCCTTTTGGCGAATCTTCGGAGTTTGCCCCTTTACGAAATCCCGGCGCGTTTTCCCCCCCATTTTCATCCCGCCGGGTGAGGCATCGCCTCATGCGCCGACTGTCACCGTCTTACGCGAACCTCACTTCTAGGCGCCCAACGTCAACGTTGTCATTTCGGGACCCAGGGCGTCGAGAAAGAAGCGGTCGTGGGACACGACAATGAGCGCGCCGGGATACAGTTGCAGCGCTTGTTCCAGGGCCTCTTGCGCCTCGATTTCTAAGTGATTGGTTGGTTCGTCGAGAAGTAGCAGATTCGCTCCGCTAGTGAGGATGCGGGCCAGCGCGACTTTGGTTCGCTCGCCGCCGCTCAATTCCTGGAGGGGCCGATTCAGACGATCGGGGCGCAACTTGAGGCAGGCGAGCAGCGTGCGCGCGGCGGTATCGGCGCCGCAGATATCGAGCGGCGAGCGACTCAAGTCGAACTCGGCTGGGGTCTGCGCCAGACTCGCCATTTGGACCTTGGCGCCGAAACGAACGGAGCCCGAATCCGGCAACGTGGTCCCCTGGATCACATTCAGCAAGGTTGTCTTTCCCGCGCCGTTCGGGCCCAGGATGGCCAGCCGGTCTCCGCGGCGGACATGAAAACTGAGATCCCGAAACAGGGTCTTCGCGCCGTACGATTTCGTGAGCCTGGCGCCGGCCACGGCAATATCGCCGCTGCGCGCGACTGTATCGAAGGTCAGGCCTTCGATGGGCTGCTCTTCCCAGGGCTTCTCCACGCGGTGCTCCTCGCTCACACGCTCCTTGAGGATGCGCCCTGTGCGGGCAACCTTGGCCGCCTTTCGCGCGTAATGATCCTTGCCGCCACGGATGCCTTCGGGCGTGGCCGCGACTCGCACCGAGAGTTGCTCTCTGCGCTGGGCGGCGCGATTCAGGGCCGCTTTCCGGCGCTCAAATGCCTCGTAAGCCAGCCAGGCCTGCCGATCGAGCAGCACCCGGGCGCGGCGGTAGTCCTGGTAGCCGGTTTCAAAAACGGATACCTTCGCGCGCTCGATTTCGACAATCCGGTTGGCGAATGCAGACAAGAGGGCGCGGTCATGCGAGGTGATGGCACAGGCCGCAGGGCGCGACGCGAGACTGGTTTCGAGCCATTCGCGCGCCGCGATGTCGAGATGATTGGTTGGCTCGTCTAGAACCAACAGGTCCGCCTCCATGGAGAGTGCGCGCGCCAGGGCGGCGCGGGTGCGCTCGCCTCCGGACAGGGATTGCACGCCCCGGTCAAGATCCGGCGGGGAATAACCAAGGCCGCTCAGTGTTCGAGTTACCGCGGCTTCCGCCAGGAACCCGCCGCATTCCTGGTATTCGTTGATCCGGCTGGCGTATTCAGCGGCGCTGGATGGGTCGGCGAGACGCTGCTCCAGCTCTTGAAGGTGGGCACGCAGTTGGGCCAGTGATGGTAATGCGCCGAAGACGAAGTCAAACAGAGACTGGCGAAGCCCCGTGGGGACCTCCTGATCGGCTACGGCGATCCGCAGCGTGCGCTGGCGGATGATGCGGCCGCGCGTTGGTTCCAGATCGCCCGCGATTAAGCGCAGCAGGGTCGATTTGCCCGATCCGTTCGGACCCACGATCGCCAGGCGATCCGACGGGTTCAGAGAGAATGAGACATTTTCGAAGAGGACAGGACCAGACGGGTACTCAAACGATAGCTCGGACAGGGCAAGTAAAGACATAACACCTCCAGTGCCGCGGATGTGCGGCGGGGACAAGTGAGGGTTGGTCTTTACCGTTTCATGCAAGTCGCCGGGAGGCGACTTCTTCAAGTTACCACAGCCGGCGGCAAAAGAGCCGGCGTTACCGGCAGCCGTTCTGTGCGGAGAGCCAATCCGATGCCGCTCGAATGACCGGGTCGTTGGTGGTGATGGATAAATCGGAGAGGATCTCCTGATCGGGCTTGATCCCGAGAGGGTACTCGGCGCCGTGGCGGTCTACCATGACTCCGGTCACGAGATAGATTTGCGCTCCATCGCTGAGCTTGATGGGAAAGGTGGATGTGGCGGCGCCAAAAGTAGCTTCGCCGAAGAAACGGGTATCGGGCCGGCCGCGAAAGGCGACGGCGATGCCCTCGCCGGAGCTGCCGGTTTCGCGATCGATCAGCACAGCAACCGGCGGGGTCCCGTTCAGCTTCACTGGCTCGCCGTTGGTCTTGGCGTAATAAGGGTCGTGTTTATCTTCCCGCGAGCCGGCTTTACCTTCTTCGTAAAACCACTTGTTGGTGGTCGCGCCGTACATCACTCCGCCAGGCTCGCCTTCACCGAGGATCGGCCCCACGCCGGCCATCATGGGCCAGATGTTTCCGCCCCCGTTGCCTCGCAGATCGACAATCCAGCCGCAAGGCTTTTTCGCAGCCAGATCGGCGATCACCGCCTGGATTCTGGTGGCGAATGCGTCCAGATCCGGGCCGGAAAACATGGGAATCACAATCTGCGCGATGGGTTTAGAGGCGAGCGCCACCATGGCACCTTCGGTGACGCGGCGGGTGCGAAAAGGAGAGGGAAACGGGTTGACCGGTTTTCCGGGATCCCGCGGCGGGGCTGGAGCATTGAC
>OKRF01000338.1 GCA_900290315.1 Candidatus Sulfopaludibacter sp. SbA3
TGTTCCTGATAGGTGGTATACGCGATGCGCGCGCCGTCCGGTGAAAACGCGGGACTCATCTTCTCCACGTTGTCATGAGTCAGTTGTACCGGCTCACCTTCCGGGAGGATCTTGACGTAAATCTGGCCAGGGCCATAGAACGTGGAATCACCCCGAATGAACGCAACCATGCGGCCATCGGGCGAAAGCGCAGGCTGACTCACCGGATCCGGGAATTTCGTGAGCTGAACCCACTGAGAGGAGTCCGTCGGCCGGAGCGGGCGCCGCCACCAGAGGCCGCCCGCCGCAGCCAACACCAGCACGGCGGCAACCGCGAATCGCCGGCCGTTCCATCCGCGTTGTACCTGTTCCAGGGTACTGCGGGCGTCGGCGATTCCGGCCAGCCTGTGGGCTGCATCCTTCTCAAGGCACTGGCGCAGCAGTTGGCGAACCTTCGAGGGCGTTTTCGCCGGAAGGAGTGCCCAGTCCGGCTCGCGCTCCAGCACACTGAAGATGGTCTCCTGCACAGTGTCGCCCTGAAAGGGCCGTTTGCCGGTGAGTAACTCGAATAAAAGGCATCCGAAGGCCCAGATATCGGTCCGTTGGTCGACGCTTTCTCCGCGCGCCTGCTCCGGACTCATGTATGCAGGCGTGCCGGCAATGTGCCCGGCTACGGACCCCACGACAGTCATCGCCGCCAGGTGTGGCGGCTCCTGGTCCGCTCGCCCCCAGATCGCCTTCGCCAGGCCAAAGTCAAGCACCTTCACTTTGCCATCGGCCGTGACCATCACGTTGGCGGGCTTCAGGTCCCGATGGACGATGCCTCTGGCGTGAGCGGCTGCCAACGCTTCTGTGATCTGTCCCGCCACGCGCAGTGCTTCAACGATGGGTAGCGGGCCCTGTGGCGGCCTGCCGTCCACCAGTTCCAAAACCAGGAAATCGGTTCCATCAAACTCCTCGAACCCGTAAATCGCGCCGATGCTGGGGTGGTTCAAGGAAGCCAGCATGCGCGCCTCACGGCGGAATCGGGCTAAGCGGTCCGGGTCGCGGGCGAATTCTTGGGGGAGCGTCTTAATCGCAACATCGCGGCCAAGCCTGCTATCGTGCGCCCGGTAAACCTCGCCCATACCGCCCACACCCAGGGGAGACAGGATCCGGTACTGCCCCAATTGCCGGCCTACCAGCGATCCGGCGGCATGAAGTGTGGCGGTTATGTCTGTTACGGCCGCCTTATCCAGGAAAGCGCCGGCTTTCCCGTCGCTGGAGACAAGCAACTCCACTTGCCGCCGCAGTTCGGTGTCTTCGCCGCAGGCGTCGTCGAGAAACGCCCGGCGTGCTTCCGGAGCTTGCTCCAACGCCGAGTGGAACAACTCCTCCGCTCTGCGCCAAAGTTCCGAATTCAATTCGTCAGCTCCTCAATATTTGCTCAATACTACTACACAGCACATCAATCCCAGACCTTCCCGACAGTTTGTCCCCCAGGGATTCGGCTCGCGCGGGCGCCGTTCGGGCACCAAACCCGGTCTAAGCCCAATACTGTTCAGTTACGACTATCCTATCTCTTCAAATCGCCGTTTCATGGGCTGCCAGCCACAACGCAGGGGTTGGCGATCAGGGGTTGGATGCGCTTCGCGCGTCTTCTTGTTAGTCGTATAACGGGTTGTCAAAGATCGGTAGCGGTGGACGGGTGAAAATGGCTCAAGCAGCCCGGCGGAAGGG
>OKRF01000117.1:0-175 GCA_900290315.1 Candidatus Sulfopaludibacter sp. SbA3
ACGGAAAGAGTGGCCCGAGTCCCAGAAGGTAGCGGCGCGCCGCCCCCGCCGTAACGCTGGCCAGGGCCACCGGGATGAAACTGCGGGGCTTCCATTCGAACAGCAGCAGCTCGACGGCGAGCAGCACGGCGGCCACCGGCGAGGCGAAAGTCGCGGACATGCCGGCGGCGGCTCC
>OKRF01000117.1:185-4995 GCA_900290315.1 Candidatus Sulfopaludibacter sp. SbA3
CCGAACGGCCCGCCGGTGCCGATTGAGATGGCGCTGGAGAGCGGCTTGAGGAGCGCCACCTTCGGTTCCACCTTGCTTCCACTAATCAGGATGGCTTCGATGGCTTCCGGAATACCATGGCCGCGGATGCGCTCGGAGCCGTATCGCGCCATAAAGCCGATGATCAGCGCACCCGCCACGGGCACGGCGATCTCCCACAGTCCCAGGTGGTTCCCCGCGGGCGATGCCATGGAGGTGCTCCACCGTTGGAGGAAGAACAGGTTGGTGAATATGCCGATGAGTTTCAGCAGCGCCAGGGCGATGTAGGCGCTGGCAAAGCCGATGAGGATTGCCAGTCCGGAAATCGAGACGGCCCGGGGCGTCATGGTGAAATCGCCCAGCTTGTCTATAGCAGCTTTCTGATGCATGGTTAGGGAAGCCTTTGAAGCAGAGCGCTCAGTGCGTCCACCAGAATGGGACCGGAGGTGCGCAGTTCCTCGCGGTGAATGCCGGCGAGCCTGCGCAGTTTATCGAGACCTTGGGGCAGGAGGCGCACTCTCACCTGCCGCCGGTCTTCGGCTCCGCGGACGCGTTCCACCAGGCCATGCTCCGCCAACCGGTCGACAAGGCCGACGGCGCTGTGATGCTTCAGGAGCAGATGCTCGGCGAGCGCTCCGATAGTAGGCGGATCGGCCTCGTTCCAGGCCCGGATCGCGAGCATCATCTGATGCTGTTGGGGTTCCAGGCCTTCGCTACGGGCGGCTCCCTCACTGAAGTGCAGAAATCGCCGGATCTGGTAGCGGAATTGTCCCAAGGCCTGATAGTCCGAAATGTATAAATCTTCCACAAAGGGCTCAGTTATTATTATATCGTATTGCGATATTTTTGGAAAGTATGGACTCTGCAGGGGAGCTGACAAAAATAAGTTGCAGAAATTTCTGATGCACCTAAGATTTGTCTTGCTTAATCGGGGAGAAAACGGATATTCTGGCACTTCACTAGGAAAATACTTATTAACGCAATAGGAAAAATCTTACATGATGCCGATTGTGTTCGCCTCCCCCGACACCAGTGAACGTAGCCGCCTCTTATCGATAGACATGATTCGCCGCCGGGCCCTGGACCGCTTGTACCGGCGCAAGGCAGCGGTAGAAACCCTGATCCGGTCTTTGGAAGACTATCAGGATGTCCGATCCAGCCAGATTTCCGTGCCGGTGGAATTCAGCGCTGTGCGGAAGTGGTCGTAAGGTTTCTTTCGATCGCGAACTTCACCAGTCCCACCAGATCGTGTACGTTCAGCTTGCGCATGAGGCTGGCGCGATAGGTGTCCACGGTTTTGGGGCTGATATCGAGGAGTTCAGCTATGTCTTTGGCGCGCAGGCCATTGACCAGGTAGGAGAATACTTCCATCTCGCGCGGGCTGAGGGCGGCCAGCGGATCCTCGGGCGGGCGGCGATCGGTGCGCGTAAAGAGTCCGGCGCCCCGCAATAGAGGGGAAACATAAACTCCACCGTCGCGGACGAAGCTGATGGCATCCAGCAGGTGACGCCCAGGCCCGTCTTTAAGCAGGTAGGCATCGGCGCCGGCACGGAGAGCCTCCATCACTGTGGATTCATCGCGACTGATGGAAAGGATCAGGAGCTTGGCCGTGCAACCGGCGGCGCGCAGGCGGCGAATCACTTCCGCTCCGGTGACCATCGGCATGTGCAGGTCCAGGATGGCAAATTCCGGCCTGAGGTTGGAAATCATCTCGAAGGCAGACGGCCCGTCGGAACATTGGCCTAGTACGGCCATTCCATTAGCGGTACATAGGGCGGCGATGCCTTCGCGGACGATGGCGTGGTCGTCGGCCAGGACTACCGTAGTTGGCGATTCCGGCATGTTACTCCTTGGGCTGCGGCGGGCAAGGGCGCGCTAATTTCCTTCAGCTCAAACTTCCTTCAGCTCACACATCGATCGGCGAATAGGGTGCTGTAACTTCCAGTTTAGTGCCATTCGGTCCACTTTCGATCTCCATTTTTCCGCCAACCGCGGCAGCCTGGTCGCGAATCGATAGGAGTCCGATTCCAGCGGTGAGGCTGGCGGGCGCGGCCATCAGCGCCGCCACGTCGAAACCCACGCCGTTGTCCCGAATGGTCAGAGCCACTTCCGATCCGCGTGGCTCCAGCGTAATAGTGATTCGTGTTGCCCGAGCGTGTCGCACTAAGTTAGAGACGGCCTCCTGGGCGGCACGGTAGAGCAGAATTTTGACTTCGAGTTCGGGTTCGCGAGGAAGTAACTGCGTTTCCAGCGTACCTTCAAAGCGCTGTGGAATGCCGCTGTTCTCCCACAGCTGCCGGAGCGCGGATTCGAGAGATAACCGTTGCCACTCCGGCGGGTGCAGCCTCTTGGAGACTGTCCGGACCTGCTCCAGGGCGTCGGCAGCCAGAGTGGAAATGCGGCCCAACGCCTGTCGCACCAAAATCGGGGGCTCCGGAAGCTGGGCGGCGATCACTTCGAGTTGCATGCGGATCGCAGCCAGGAGCTGGCCTACACCAGTGTGCAGTTCGCGGCCCAAGCGCTGCCGCTCCATCTCCATTTGGCGGACCGTGCTGGCCCCGCTGGGGCTGCGGAGCTTCCGGCTTCTGGAGGAGAGATGCCGCTCCGCGCGCTGGAGCTGAAAAAAATGGCGCAGCAGGTTACTCTGCACCTTGAGCAGATCGGCGACGTCGCCATTCGGCGTCCACGCGGAAAGCTCGCCGCTCAGAAGCAGCCGGTCGTGAGCAGTCCAGATACGGGTAAAGCGAAAGGTCGCACAGTTCACCGAAGGATCCGCAAATATTGCCGTGGCGAGGTTACCGGCGTCGCCCAGAGTCGCCCGGGTCCGGTCGCTCATCCAGATAATCTGGCCGTTCAGATCGCATTCCAACAACAGGGGAGCACTCACGAGGATATCTTTGGTGATCAGAATCTTTGTAGTCGGACTCGCCTCCGCGAGCCGTCGCTCAACCAGATGTCTCCTAGTTACGCGGTTCTTTCCTAGCTCAGAATGGCAGGAATGCCCTGTTAACTGCAATCGCGGTACGTACCTAGTACTATCATTACTAACCTTAATACTTGCAACGAGTTCCGTATCCGTATTATAAGTGGATCACCGATGTCACGAGTTATTAATTACGTTCCCCGCGTGGCGATCTTCCTGGCGGGAGTCGCGGCGGGGGCAATAGGCAATTCCCGAAGGGATAGGGGTCAAGGCGTTCCGGCGGCGAACGGGGATCTCAAGAAGTCCATCGCCAGCTTGGAAGCGCGCATGGCGGCGCAGGAAACTGTGGCTGCGGCCCGATTGACGCAGATCGAGGCCCGCCTGGACGAGCACGCCACGAAACTTGCGGAGATGCCTTCCACGGCCCAGATTGTCTCTGCCATGGAGCAGTTGCTTTCCAAAACGATGTCGTCGTTAGACGACCGCTTGACTACTCAGGCACATTCCATCGAGGTACTAAAAACGACAGTTTCGCAGACGGACAGCCTGCTGGAGCGGGTATTGGAGTCACTTGATTCGTTGCAGGCCTATACGGATCCGGCGGAATTCGCGGACGATCCGCTGTTGTCGCGGCCAGCAGTATAAGTTTATGATCAGGAGGTCCCGCTTTCGGGCAGCTCCGTTTTTCCTGAGTATTCCTAAGCCATTTAGTGAATTTGATTTTCCAGGGAAACGTTCTATTCTTCAGGTACGCAGTTATGGATTTCACTAAGGTGCTGGAGCAACTTCGCGCGGAACTGGCCAACCTGGATGCGGCCATCCTCAGTCTGGAGAGGTTGCAGCAACTGGACGCGCCGCGTCGCGGCCGGCCGCCTAAGCTGCCGGGAGGTCCGAAGCGCGTGGGGCGCCTCGAAGACCGCCAGGAAGAGGCGGCAGGCGGCAGGCAGGAATAGAAGCCTGTTCACTTTCCCCAGTAGGGGTGAGGCTCCGGCGCCGCGGCGCCATCCTTGCGCGGATCCGACGCACCCCAATTCACACCGGCCGCGGAATTGTGGACCACTGCCTGGCCGCCACCCATTTCGTTGGAGAAATCGCCCTGCACTTTGAGCTGATGCCCCTTAGCGGTGAGCGCGTCTCTCACGGCCGGCGGAATGCGATTCTCCACCAGTACTTCGCAGCCTCCGAAAACCTTGCGGGTGAAGCGCGGCGCTTCCAGCGCCGATTGGATGCTCATCCCGTGGTCCACGATGTTGGAGACGAACTGCGCGTGCGCCTGTGCCTGGTTCAGCCCGCCCATGATGCCAAAGCCCATGTGCACGTCACCCTTTTCCATGAAGGCCGGAATGATGGTGTGGAAGGGGCGCTTGCGCGGCGTCAGTGCGTTGGGATGCACCGGGTCCACCTCGAACAGCCCACCGCGATTCTGCAGCGCGAATCCGTAATCGTCCACCACCACGCCCGATCCGAAATGCTGATACAGACTTTGAATCAGTGAAACGATGTTGCCTTCCTGGTCCACCACGGAAAGGTAAATGGTGTCGCCCGCCATGGTTGTGGGGTTGCCCGGCGTATCGTCGCAGCGCGCTTTCGCGGGATCGATCAGTTTAGCCCGCTGGCGGGCATATTCCATGGAAAGCATTCCCTGCACCGGAACCTTAGCGAATCGCATGTCCGCCACGAACCGGTGAAGATCGGCATACGCCAGCTTTTGGGCTTCAATCTGCGTGTGCAATTCCTCCGCGCTGCGCGGCTGCTCACTCGCCAGCGGGAAGCTCGAAAAGATATTCAGCATCTGCAAGGCAGTGATACCCTGGCCGCTCGGCGGCAACTCGTATACTTTCCAGCCGTGATACTCAGTGGAGATCGGCT
>OKRF01000186.1:0-6909 GCA_900290315.1 Candidatus Sulfopaludibacter sp. SbA3
AATACCAGGGCAAACAGGTGCTTCCGCCGGAAGTGTTGAAGGCCACTCTGCAGCCGGCCATTGCCTTGCCGAATACCGCGCTAGAGACCAGGGGCTGGTCGGAGATGCTGAATGTGGCTTACGGCATGGGTCGGGACACTGCTTCCTATCGAGGCCACCTGTACACCTTCCACGGCGGCGATCTGCCGGGCTTCCATACGCAGGTTTCTTTCATGCCGCAGGATCACATCGGCGTCATCGTATTTGAAATTGGCGATCATAGCCAGCCGCTTTACAACATCGTCAGTTACAACGTCTACGAGAGACTGCTGGGAATGACTCAGACGCCGTGGAGTGAACGGCAGCTTGAAATCCGCCTGAAGAATAAGAAGGCGGACACCGAGTCTCGCACCAAGGCCGGTGAGAGCAGGGTCGCCAATACGAAACCGTCGCACGCCCTGGCCGATTACGCCGGCACTTTCGAAAACGCTGCCTATGGCCTGATGACCGTCGGACTGAAAGATAACCAGCTCCAGTTCGATTTTCATAAGATCAAGATGCCTATGACGCAGTTCCACTACGACCGCTTCGACACGCCAGACGACGAACGCGACGGCAAGTGGTCGGTCAACTTCCGCACCAATCCACAGGGTGATATCGATCAGGCCGTGATGTCTCTGGATGAAGGCGAAGCCGTATTCGTCCGCAAGCCCGACGCGGTGGACCCGAAGTTGCTAACTCTGTTGCCGGGCGCGTACGAAACGCCCGGCGGTGTCAAGATCCAGGTGGTGCTGGCGCCGGGCGGCGGGTTGTTCCTGGTCTCGCCGGGCCAACCCCCAATATCGTTGATCCACGCCAAGGGTGTGACCTTCCGCCATCCCCGTTTCTCCGATGTGACACTGGAATTCTTGCTCCAGGACGGGCAGGTGAAGGGCCTCAAGCAAAAGGACCCATCGGGCGAGATCGTGCTTCCCAGGAGATAGTGAGATGCGGTTCCTGCGCAAAACTGTTCTCCCGATCCTCGCTGCCCTCCCGCTATTAACCGCCCAGACCGCGTTTGAAGTCGCCTCCCTCAAGCCTTCGCCCCCTCCCGCTTCTGGCGGGCGACTCACGATCGTGATCCCGCGTTACGATGGCGGCCCGGGAACGAGCGATCCCACGCGGATCTCGTTCCACAATGCGACCGTCAGAGAGCTCATCACACGGGCTTACGAAGTCCGCCCGGAGCAACTCTCCGGACCAGCCTGGTTAAATGCCGCCAGTATGTTCTCGGCGGACGGTAAGTTCGATCTGGAAGCCAAGCTCGCGCCGGGAACTACCAAGCCGCAGTCCCTGCTCATGCTGCAGAATCTGTTGGCCGAGCGATTTGCCCTGAAGGTGCACCGCGAAACGCAGGTGGCCCAGGTGTACGCCCTGACGGTGGGAAAGAACGCGCCAAAACTCAAGGAGAACAACGAAGGCCCACAGGATCCGGAACCGGACGTCTCGCACCCTCTCGGCCCCCGCGGCGAAGATGGATTTCCCACCATGCCGCCGGGTTATATCGGTATGTTTGCCAGCGTAAAATCCGGCCTGAGCCGCATGAAATTCATCCGCAGGTCCATGCCCGAATTCGTCGATTGGTTATGGGGCCAACTCAAGAGACGCGTGGTGGATCGCACCGAGCTCAAAGGGCGCTACGACTTCTACCTCGAATTCCGCAGGGACGTAACTTCCGCCTCAGCGAATGGCGACTCTGGCGGCACAGACTTGTACGGTGCCGTCCAGGGGCAACTCGGCCTGAAATTTACGAATGAAAAAGGCGAGGTGGAAATGCTGGTGATCGACCACGTCGATCGGACGCCGAGCGGAAATTAGTTTTCCATCCTGCGGCGGCGGACCAGCCAGGGTTCGATGGCACCGGGATTCTCCAGAATCTCCTGCTCGAGTTCCTGCACCTGGGCATCCAGAACGAACTGTTCCAGGGCTGCTCCCAGCGAAAGGTCTTTCTTCTCGGTGCGCTTCTTTTCGATGAGGGCCAGGACCGCCTCACAGAGTTCCAATCGATCTGCCACGTTGCTCATATCCCGTCCTCCTGTCTGTTAAGACGCAAATCCGGGCGGAAAGTTGCGGGAATGGGCCAATATAGCCAGTGGTTAGCGTACTCCTACTGCCATGCTGTTACCCGTGGGGTCAGTAACTGTAATTGAGCAGGTATATCGGCCCGGACTCAGGCCGGCGGGCTGGAAGGTAATAGTGGTAGTGAAAGGAGTGACGCCGCCCACCGGCGTCGCCGACAGGCCCGGACAGGTGGTCGCTACCGTCACCGCCACTCCGCTCGGATTGCTGGTAATCGTCAGACTCCGGGTCACCGGCGGCCCGCCGATGGTGTAGGAGAGCGAAAGGGCTTCAGGTGTAGCGTTTAGCGTCACCGGCGGCGCCGCTCCCACCGCGAAAAGCGTGGCGTTGTTGATGGCGTAGACGGTTCCGTCGGGACCTACCAGCGTGGGTGTATAAGCCTCGCCGAGGCCGGGCGTCAGGACCAAGACTTGCGACAGGGTGTTGCCGGCAAGATTCCATCGGTAGAGCTTGCCATCTTCGCTGCCGGCCAGGATGGAGCCGGTCGCGGGATCAACCACCGCCGAGTTAATGCACCATTCCTTCACGGCGGGTGGGGCCGAGTTAATGCACCATTCCTTCACGGCGGGTGGGGCACCATCGGGCGTTTGCCCAGCGATGGTCAGCACCTCGTTCATGACCGGTGTGCCGGTGACGGGATCGGTCTCGCCGCGATTCGGATCGAGCACGGCAACACGGTTGTAGCCCGATCCACCGGCCTCAATGTAATCGTTGTACTTCGTCATCAGCAGGTAGCTCGACCCGCCCCAATAGGAAGGGACCATCGAGGCCGGCACGACCGATGCCGTATCGTCCCACCCGAAGGCGCCGGGCAGTTTCGGTTGCCCCAGCGAACTGTCGAAGTGCAACAGCCACCCGCGTTCGTGATTCTGGCCGGGCGGGTTCTCCAGTACCCCATAAAACACATCGCCATCGGGACCCACTGTGGGAGAGGCGGACGCATCATTCGACAGGATGGCGTCGGACTGGGATTCCGGGTCCTGCAGGCGCACGCGGGCTTTGGGCTGGAGCGTGACGCTGTCGAGCGCTACCAGGTAGCCGGCGCTGCCGTCACTGACCGCGATGTACACAGTTCGCGAGTCTCCGCTGAGCGTAGGGGCGCAATTGTGAGGCACCTGGGTCATCGATGCGTCGCTCGACGCGGTGGTCACCGCAACCCAGTTGCCGTTGCCGTCGGCGCCGATACGGGCGATACCGCTGGTGAGCCCGAGAGGCGTGGATCCGGTCACCAGGAATCCAAAATAGATATCGCCGGAAGGGCTGGAGGTGAGCGGCGTGTTGACCATGACTCCGTCGTTATATGCCTCGGGACTGGCATTGTGATTGGTGAGTCCATAGAACGCCATTCGCCCCGAGGCGCCCGTGCCGGAATCGGGCAGATCGCGGTACCCGACGGTGCCGCCGGCAGCGGGATAGTAGAGCCGCTGCGCCGGCGTGAGCACGGGAGAGAACTCCGGAGTCCAGTTAGAGGGGGGTAACTGGTAGTCCGACGAGAGACTCCAGAGGAGAGAGCCGTCGATCCCTGAGTGAGCGTCCACGCGGAATCCACCGGCCGCGCCGGTCTTCACGGGCACGAGGACCGTGTTCGCCGCGGTAATCAGCGGAGACCCGTAGTGAATCAGCAGTTCGTTCCCGGAATATTGCGGCTGGAGATCGACGGGTGTCTGCCAGTGAATCTGAGTCAAGCTCTGACTCGCCGCCGGAGCGAGCGCCGTGTGGTGTGAGTTGCCGGCGAAGCTTGGCCAGGACTGAGCAAAGAGTGGCGCCGTCAGGAAAGCCGCCGCTAGAGAAAATCCGCCCTTCCGAAACACTAAGTCCATAACCGGGTTCTGGCGTCCTTACTGATTTTATCGCGTGGGACAGACGATCGTCTCTTGTCGTCTGTCTTCCTCGGGCGAAGACGACACCCTCGAAAATCCCGAGCCGGCGCGACAGGCGGCTCATGAGGCGAAGCTTCACCCGCCAGCCCCGTGGGACAGACGATCGTTTTTTGTCGTCTGTCTTCTTCAGGCTAAGCGGGCATTTTCGAAAGAGGCGAAGGAACTTGCAACTGTACCCAGTCGTCTTGGCGAATCTTCGTGCCTGGCTCGAATTTTTCCCCGCAGTTTTCATCCGGGGGAGGCGCCGCCTCATGAGCCGACAAACAACAATGTCGGCGACTTCGAAACCGCAGTTCCTCTCCTGTATGGACGCGGGGCACGGGAGAGATTTGCTTTTTTGCGCCTTTGCGCCTTGGCGAGATATTAACTCTCCAACTTGTATCGCGTCTGTGCCAACCCGTAAAGTCGCCGCCACAGAAGCCGATTGATGGTGACCACCATCGCCACCATCATGATCGTCGCGCCCAGCAGGAGTGGATCGTTCCCGCTATCGGTCGCGGCGCTGATCGTGGCGCCGAGCCCCGTAGTCGAGATGGTCTGCTTATTAAAATGGAAGTACTCGGCCACGATGCTGGCGTTCCACGCACCGCCGGAGGCGGTCACCAGTCCCGTCAGCAGATACGGGAAGATGCCCGGTAACAAAAGCTTGCGCCAGCGCTGCACCGTGCCCAGGTGATAGATGTCGCAAACCTCTTTCAGGTCTGTCGGAATAGCCATCGCGCCGGCGATTACGTTGAAGAGCAGATACCACTGCGTGCCCAGGAGCAGCAGGACGATGGCGGCGATTCCCATGCCGCCGCCAACGCGAATCAGCATGAGCAGAACGATGGGGAAGAGTGCGGTAGCGGGTACCGAAGCGGCAATTTGGGCCACGGGCTGCACGAACGCCGCGACATTCGGCCGCAAGCCTACGTACACGCCCACTGGAATGGTCCACAGCGCGGCCAGCACCAGCGTGAGTTCCACGCGCAGGAAGGTGGCGCCCGCGCCGATGAAGATGCCGTGCAGTTCGAGACGCGTGATCGCCGTAACCATCACACTCATCTTCACCACGCCGTAGAGCAGACCACCCACGGCGGCCAATCCCGCAGCCCAACCGAGCCAGCGCCGCGCCCCACCGCGCCCATCGTCGATAGGGTGGGCCGCACGCCGCCGTGCGAAAAAGAGCGTGATGGCCTCGCGCCCCGGATCCAATGCGGCTCGCGTCAGACGAGACACTACCCGCGAATGGCGGAGCATCGTCAGAATCGGCGAGCGCGGGGCTTGCGCCGCCTCCACCGTCTCAAATTTAAATTTCTCACTCCAGGCGATCACTGGGCGCCAGATCAACTGGTCCATCAATACGATGACCATCACCATGGCGAATACTCCCCACAGAATGGCCCGCGTGTCGCCGGCATTGGCCGCGGTCTGCAGATAGGAGCCTAATCCGGGAAGGCGCAGGTCGCGTTTGCCCAGCACGAACATCTCACAGGGCATCAGGAAAAACCATCCGCCCGCCACGCTCATCATAGAGTTCCACACCAGCCCGATCGCCGAATAAGGCAGCTCCAGTTGGGTGAAGCGCTGCCACCAGCTCAGGCGGTAGATCTGCGTTGCCTCCTGCATCTCGCGCGGAATGCTCTTCATGCTGGAGTACACGCTGAAGGTCATGTTCCACACCTGGCCGGTGAAGATCAGCAGAATTGAGCCCAGTTCCGGGCCCAATTGCCGGGTGGGAAACAGCGCCACCATCGAGATCATCACGCTGGGCAGGAAGCTGAGCACCGGAATCGATTGCAGGGTGTCCAGCATCGGAATGAGGATCCGCTCCGCCCTGGCGTTGTGTGCCGCCACGTAGGCGTACACCAGGGTGAACACCAGGCTGACTACGTATGCCGCGGTCAGCCGCGCCAGCGAAAACAGGGCGTAGCGCGGCAGCGCCCAGGGCTGGAGCTGAATCTCCGCCGCCGTGTTCACCGTTTCGGTCCAATAGTGCGTTAAAGAGACGAGACCATAAAACAGCGCCAGCCCGGCGAAGATGATGGGCAAATCCTTCACCAGCGCCCACGCGCTGCTGGGAAAAGACTCGAACGGCAATAATCTGGAAGCCTGCCCGCGATGCTCCGTCATCCCAGTTGCCGCATGGTGCTGGCGGCGTCCGCATCTTCGGCCGATTCATACAGCATCAGCTTGTCGCTTTCGGAGTCGAAGCGGAGGATGTCGCCGTACCGTCCCCAGTTCACGGCAGTATCCAGTTGCCGGTCCACTTCAGTGTCCGAGAAGTGTTCGTCCAGCACATCGCGGAAGAACTCGGCGGGCATGGTGTGGTCCTTCTTGGCTTCTAGCGCGCTCTTCATCTGCTGCAGAAGGCCCACGTGCGCCAGCGCCGCATCCTGGAACAGCCGTTTGCGGCGGGAGATGTCGGCTTCGGCGAAATCCTTGCCCTGCGGAGTCATCTGGACTTCACCCTTGTCGGAAACGGCAAAGCCGAGCAGCGTGCTGGCTTCCACGATGGGCAGGAGGTCGTCCACCTCCATGCGGAGATCGTCCGCGATCCGGTAGAGGTCCTCCGTGCCGTCGCGATCGAGCAGCAACTCCAGCAGTCCTGCGATGCTGCCGGGGCGGGCGTGCGGCAACATGGGGTAGCGGCTCTTTGGCGCGGCGAGTGGAGCCGGTTCCACTTCCGGCTGAGTGATCAGCTTATAAATGTAGTCCACGTAGACCAGGAAATCGGCAGCCGTGCGTTCGCGCGGCTGGGGCAGGGGAATGTGGAAATCGGCGCGGATCCNGGCTGGGGCAGGGGAATGTGGAAATCGGCGCGGATCCGGGCGGGGTTGCGGCCCAGCACCAGCACCCGGTCAGCCAGCAGGACAGCCTCTTCGATGTTGTGCGTGACAATAAAAATGCTGCGCGTGGGAATCCGCTTGCCGAGCCACAGTTCCATCAGTTC
>OKRF01000186.1:6919-8078 GCA_900290315.1 Candidatus Sulfopaludibacter sp. SbA3
TGAGCCACAGTTCCATCAGTTCGCCGCGCAGGCTCTCAGCGGTCAGAACGTCGAGCGCGGAAAATGGTTCGTCCATGAAGAGGATCTCGGGCTCCACTGCCAGCGCGCGGGCAAACCCGACCCGCTGCTTCATGCCGCCCGAAAGGTCCTTCGGATACGCGGTTTCGAACCCCTGCAGGCCCACTGCCGCCAGCGCCACGGTGGCGCGGCGCCGGCGCTCTTCCTCCGGCACAGTCAGCGCCAGCAGCGGGGCTTCCACATTATCCAGCACGGTGAGCCAGGGGAAGAGGGCAAAGCTTTGGAATACGATGGCCACGTGCGGCGAGGCTTCGCGACCCCGCCACAAGACTTCGCCGCTGGAGGGTTGGGTGAGCCCGGTCAGAATGCGCAGCAGCGTCGACTTTCCGGAGCCCGAAGGGCCCAGCAGCGCGATGATCTCGCCGGCTTCCACGGAAAGATCGGTCGGTGCGATCACTTGCACCTGGCCGCCTCCGGGCCGTTGGAAGACCTTTTCGATGGCGCGCGCCTCAATGATGGGCAGTTCGGCGGGAGCGGCGGCCGCCGGAGCCTTCTCTTCCGCCGGCGGAGTCGCCAGCGCCTCTTTCTCCTTTTGCGCCAACTCGTCCATCAGGTGTTGCCAGGCCTCTTCGGGCAATTCGTCGAAGAAGTGCAGGCGCTCGGCGTCGTTCATCTGGTCGACAATCGCCGTCAGATCTTCCTGCGGCCGCGAATGCAGCAGAACGTACGCGTGATAGTAGGGGACTGCGCCCACCAGTTGCGCGGCGAACTGAGTGGGGAATCTGCGGAAGAGCGATTTCTGCTCTTAAGAGCGATTTCTGCTCTTCGAACGGCAGATCCATGAGCAGTTCCGCGGTATCCGCGACGTCCATCTGCTGCAGAAGGCCTACCGCCTGCTCCCAGTGGCCTTGAGAAAGCGCCGAACGGAGCTTTTCGCTGGTGGGTGTAGTCAAATCAACAGACTACTATAGTTCTGTTGCAGGAATGTGATAAATGGCTCCAGGGGCGGCGGCTCTTCGCTCCATTGGTGCCACGGAATTCCCTTGCTTTTGTCCGATCGAATCTGTCATCAAACGCAAGCGAAACGGCGCGGTGTCCAGAACCGTACCGGATACGCCGTGAGATCCTCGCGCCGGGGCCC
>OKRF01000299.1 GCA_900290315.1 Candidatus Sulfopaludibacter sp. SbA3
CGCGACACTGGCCACGTAGCGGCGGTCCACGCTCTGTTCGGCGTCCGAAGTGTGCTTGATCAGGCGCAGCTCGCGGTACATCTCCTGCGACATTTTGAAGATGTTGGCGTAATCGGAATCGCCGCCCGGCGCGCCGAAGAAGCTCTGGTTGTCGGCGTAGTCGGAAAGGTGGACGCCTTCCAGCATGGTCTTGGCCAAGTCGGCCGGAATGTTGAAGTCTTTGATGGTGCCGATCAGGGTGTGGGCTCGAGCGGGCTGTTTCTGGATGAACTCCACGCCTTCGAGCCAGCCCTGGATGAACTTGACCAGGGTGCCGGGATTGGCGGCGGCAAATCGATCGCTGACCACCAGGATATCGGCAATCAGGCGGTTGGCCACGCGCGTATCGTAGATTTTGCGCGAGCCGGGCCGCTTAGCGACGGCGTCGCTCATGTCCGGGTCCCAGGCCACCGCGGCGTCCACCTTCTGCTGCGCGAACAGGGTGGCGGGCTCGATGCCATCCTTGGTGTGGACCGCTTTGTTGAAGATCTCGTTGCGCTGTTCGGTGGTGAGGCCGGAGCCTTTCAATCCGTTCCACAGCAGGAAGTGAGACGGCGTGTACGGAGCGAAGGCCACGGTCTTCCCTGCCAAGTCTTCGATGCTGTGGATGCCCTGGCTGCCAATGACGCCATCGGCGCCGCGCGACCAATCCACCATGTAAAAGGCACGGGCATTCACGCCCTTATCCTGGAACTGGCCGAAATCCTTGCCCCAGACGTCGGCGGTGGTCAACATGATGTCCACGTTGTTGCTCGCCAGCGCGGCCGAACCCTCGGTCCAATCGTCGATGATTTTGAAGCTGACCTTGAGGCCCTTTTGGTCGTAGATCGATCCGGAGGCTGTATCCAGCCCGCCGTTCGCCACCAGGCCGCCCACGCAGCCCACCCAGATGTTCAGGCGCACACGCACTTCCTTGGTCTCGTCCGACGCGGAAGTGGGCAGGGGCTTCGCCGGGTCCACTTTGACGCTCGAAGAAGAGCTGGAGCTGGAACCGGAGAATAGTTTGGTCACATTCAGCAGACCGTACTTGTTGAGGCTATAACCCACCAGCCCCAAGCCCAACAGGAAAATCAGGAACCAACCACCTCGTTCAATTTTAACGGCCATGATGTTTTCCTAAGAAAGCTACGACGTTCTTTGAGCTTCGGTTCCCCCAATGGTTTTCTGTGGCGGGTTGGCGGAAGGCTGCGGAGCGATCAGCCCCATCTCCGTCTTGAACTGCTTCACCAGCTCGTTAGCGCGGAGTTTGTCGGATTCCTCTTCGATATGGATCTTATCCTGATCCACGTTGCCGAGCGCCATCTCCATGCGAGCTTCGTTGACGGCGGTCATCTCTTCGATCTTGCGGACCATTTCGTCGTGCGTCTGGCTGATGCCGGCCACTTCGAACTGCTCCATGGAATCGGCCACCTTCTTCTGCCACTGGGCGCGGCGATAGTCGCGAATGGCATTCAGAGCTTCCTGGGTCTTGCGCTCCTTCTCGAGCATGAAGGCCTTCTTGACGGCCATGGCTTTATCGAAAGCGGCGTTGGCGGTCTGCAACTGACCCTGGGTGCGGGCGAGTGCGCCTTTGACCTGCTCCAGTTGCATGGCGAAGCTGCCGGCCAGATCGTCACGGCCGGCCTGAATAGCGGCTTTCACCTTGGAGCTGAGGGTGGCGACATCGTCCTTGTACCGCGCCTCTTCCTTCTGCAAGAGCGTCGAATTGGCTTTGACCATGGCGATGCTCTCGTTCATGCGCGGCACCTGGTCGTTCATGTCCCGGATATTCTGCTCCAGAATGATTTCCGGGTTCTCCCCCATGGAAATGAAAAGGCCGACAAACGAACGAACCATGCGAGACAATCGTCTCCACATCGAAGGTGCTCCATTTCTGCGGCTGTTTACTCGGGTTTCTGAGTTGAGGCCGGCGCAGCCGCGTGACCGCCGGTGGTGATCGGATTATCCGCCACGAAATAAGATACGGTATCCGCTATCTTTTGTTCCTCTTCCTGCTTTTTCAAACGCCAGGCGAAGAAACGCTCTTTTTCCTTGGCAACCTCGTCGGTATTGGCCTGGATGCGCGAACGGTGTTCGGCCACAAGCTGGTCGATTTCCGCCTGAATCTGTTGATTCTCCTGCTCCTTCTTGGCTTCCAGTTGGTTAAGGGCCTGTTCCTGCACCCGTTCGAAAGTGTCTAGCGCCTGGTCGCGTTTCATGGCGTCCTGAATGACGTCCTGCAGCGGCGCGCCAACGGCTTCCAAGGCGACCATCACGGAGCTGCGTTTCACGTCGCGAGGCAGGCTGCGAATGTGCTCGCTACGGAGCATCTCGGCCACCTTTTCGACGGTGAAGCCATGGGCCGGAGGGTGAATCTCGGCGGCCTCATAGATCTCCGCGAGGGAATTCGGATTATTGACCGGCGCAGTAAAGGTGGGCGGAGGACCCGCCGCGGCCCGCGCGATATCGGCAACGGCCTGTGCCGCGTTCGGTGGAGGCGCCGTCCCCTCACTTTCTTCGGGACGGCCGGTCGACTCATCCACAGAGACGAAGAGGTTATACCACTTCTTGCTCATGTGACTTGGTAGAGGCTCATGGGAAGGGTACGACAATTGCAGTATGCAGGTCAAGGCCACGGGACGGGGTATGACGGGGTATTTCAGGTCAGGTTATCGCGGTTCGGGCAATACTGCCGCGATGACGATTTCGGTTGCGATATAACACAATTGTGCTATAGTTATAGCAATTGTGCTATGACCTGTGTGCTTCTGTTGCATCAAATCCCTCCTTCTCCGACCTATTTCCGGGCGAAGATCCTGCGCAAATTGAACCAGCTTGGGGCGTGTCCGATCAAGAACTCCGCCTATCTTCTACCCGAGACTCAAGAGCAAGTCGAAGATTTTCAATGGGTTCGTACGGAGATCGAGCACGAGGGCGGGGAAGCATGGCTGTTTCGGGTGGAAGCTTTAGGTGGCGTTACGGACGAAGGCCTAAAGGAAGCTTTCCGCCGTCTCCGAAGCCCAGACTACCAACATCTGTTAGATTCCGGCGCCGAACTGCTTCAGTCGGCACGCGAGAGTGAAGGCGATGCCGGCAACAGCCTTTACCCGGCACTGAAGAAGCTCAAGCGGCGATTCGAGGAAATCCGGCGAATCGATTTCTTCGACGCTCCGGAAAGAAGGGAACTGGAGGACATCATGAAGACCATTGAGACGACTCTGGGAGAAACAGTGCGCGCCAACCCGGCAAAGCCGGAACTCACCAATCTGTCCGGCAAGACATGGGTGACTCGCCGGGGAGTCAAAGTGGACCGCATCGCCACCGCCTGGCTGATCCGGCGTTTCGCCGATCCAGCGGCCCGGTTTCAGTTTATCGACCCAGCCGGACAAACGGCAGCGCCGGCCGGAATCCGCTTCGATATGTTCGAAGGGGAATTCACACACGAAGGCGACCTTTGCACGTTCGAGGTGCTGCTGCGCCATCTGCGGCTGGCCGATCCGGCCC
Source organism: Candidatus Sulfopaludibacter sp. SbA3 (assembly GCA_900290315.1). Taxonomy (GTDB): domain Bacteria; phylum Acidobacteriota; class Terriglobia; order Bryobacterales; family Bryobacteraceae; genus Sulfopaludibacter. Next base: position 3,523 of record OKRF01000299.1, read on the forward strand.
TCGCCGCAATCGCCCAGATGGTCCACGACATCGATCTGAAAACCGACAAACACGAGCTGCCGGAGACCAGCGGTTTCGCGGCCATGATCGAGGGGATTACAGCCCTACACAGCGAGGATGAGGCCCGCATCGCGGAAGGCTCGCGAGTCTTGAACGCCATGCATGCCGCGCTCGGTGCGGCGGCGAAAGGGTGAACCATGATCTATGCTATGCGCCGCCTGCGGATGTCGCCAGCTTTTTCGGCTGCCGCTGTGTTGATACTGGGCCTCGGCATCGCCGCGAACACCGCGATTTTCAGCGTTGTGAATGCAGTCCTGCTCAAACAGCTCCCCTTCGAACAAGCGTCGCGCCTCGTGTGGATCTGGTCGACGCGCACCGACCGCGACAAGGCGTTCTACTCGCTGCCCGATTTCGTCGAGACACGCGAAGCCAGCAAAGCCTTTGACGGCTTCGCCGCTTTCACGAATTGGGGAGCGAACCTGGCCGGGATGGGTGACCCGGAGCGATTTACAGGAGCGAGAATCTCGGCGTACGCATTCCAGATGATGGGCGTCAAAGCTCTCTACGGCCGCACGCTGGAGGCCGCGGACGATCGCCCCTCCGCCGGGCGCGTCGTCGTGCTGAGCTATGGGCTGTGGACGCGGAGGTTCGGCGGCGATCCGGCGCTGATCGGGCGGCGCCTGACCTTGAATGGGGACAGCTACACCGTTGCCGGCGTGCTCCCGCCCGCCTTCGTCATGCCGAATACCGAAGCCGAACTGTTTGTGCCGCTGGTAACCGAGAGCGATCCCTTCCGGAACAATCGAGGCATGAATTTCCTGCGAGCGTTCGCGCGGCTGAAGCCCGGCGTGACGGAAGCGCGCGCAGCGGCGGAGTTGGCTGCCACCGAGCGGCGCCTGCGCGAGATGTATCCAGACACCAACAGCAAGCACACCGATCCCCGGCTGATCTCGTTTCGCGACGAAGTGACCGGAGGATACCGGAAAGAACTGGGGACGCTGCTCGCCACAGTCGGCCTGGTGGTGCTCATCGCATGCTTCAACCTGGCGAATTTATCGATGGCGCGCTCGTCGGCAAGGAGTCGCGAGGTGGCGATTCGCTCGGCTCTAGGAGCTTCGCGGCTAAGCATGATCCGGCAGTTCCTCGGCGAGAGCGTGCTCCTGGCGGCCGCTGGCGGATTGCTGGGAGTCGCGCTGGCGAGCGCGCCGTTGCGAGCCCTGGCGCTGTGGGCCCCCTCCGACCTGCCGCGTATTTCCGAGATTTCGGTGGATGGCCGCGTGCTGCTGTTTGTGGTTGCGACGATGGCGGCATCCGGCATTTTGTTCGGCCTGGCGCCCGCGCTGCATGCATCGCGGGTGACCGCGGCTGACGAGTTGCGCTCGCGCCGGGCGCCGTCCCTCCAGCGCCAACCAGGCGAAGACGCGAAGCGTGCTGGCGGTGGTTGAGGTGGAGCTGTCGGTCGTACTGCTGGTCTGCGCCGGGCTGTTCCTGCGGGCGTTTGTCCGCTTGCAGGCTGTATCTCCGGGCTTTCCTCCTGAGCACCTCCTCGTCGTGCGCCTCTCCCTTCCTGTCTCGAAGGACAAGAGTCCAACCGCTATTCGGAACTTTTATGACGGACTCCATGGCCGGGTCGCCGCGCTTCCCGGCGTGGAATCGGCCGCCATGGTTTCCTATCTGCCTTTGAGCGGAGCCAATAACCGGAGCGAGTTTCTGATTGGGGGCCGGCAGCCGGCCACTCCGCAGGATATGCCCGCGGCCCAGAACCGCTGGGTGAGCGCCGGCTACTTCCATGCCATGGGGATCCCCCTCAAAGAAGGCCGCGAGTTCACGGATCGTGATGTGGAGACAGCGCGCGGTGCCGCGGTGGTAGATCAGGCCCTGGCGCGAAAATACTGGCCGAATGAAAGTCCGCTGGGGCAACATATCCGGATGGACGAGCGCGACTTCGAGATTGTCGGCGTGGCCGGCAACGTGAAGCACAACAGTCTGAACGAAGATCCGGCCGCGACGCTGTACGCTCCCATTCCGCAGGCCACGCCTACGGCACTGCCGTTCCTGGCGGGAAACCTGAGCCTGGTGATGCGCACGGCACAGGACCCCGCAAGCCTGGCTGACGCGGTGCGCCGCGAATTGCGCACCGTAGACGCCACCGTTCCCGCATCCAGCGTCAAAACCATGGAGCAGTTCATCGCGCTGACGGTGGGTCCGCGCCGATTCAACCTCCGCCTGATTGCCATATTCGCCGTCGTGGCTCTGGTGCTCGCCGCCATGGGGATGTACGCGGTGATTTCTTTCTCGGTGAGCCGGCGCGTTGGTGAAATCGGGATCCGCATGGCGCTGGGCGCCAGCCCTGGTGACGTGCTCCGGCTGATCGTAGGGCAGGGGCTGCGGCTGATGTTGATTGGAATCGCGGCTGGAATTGGCGCAGCAGCGGCCGCCCGCCTGCTCAGCGGTCTGTTATTTGAAACCAGCGCAAATGATCCTGTTACGTTTGTGTCCGTACCAGTTTTGTTCGCGATCGTGGGTGTCGCGGCATCCTATTTGCCGGCCCGCCGCGCCTTGCGGGTCGATCCCCTGATTGCGATGCGTGCCGAGTGAGGCGGCTATGGTTCAAAGAATCGCCAGATGTTCTGCACGGCCATCTGCAGGCCGGCCTCCAGCGCTTCCGGCGTGATGCCGGCGCAGTGCGGCGTCAGCACGGAATTGGGAAGCTTCGTCAGGGGATGGCCGGGCGGCAGCGGTTCGCGCGTGAAAACGTCCAGACCGGCGCCGGCGAGGCGATTGGTGGACAGCGCTTCCACCAGCGCGCCCTCTTCCACAATCGCGCCGCGGGCGGTGTTGATCAGGATCGCACTCCGCTTCATGAGGGCGAATTCCGCCGCGCCGATGAAGCTTTCGGTGAGGGGCGAAAGCCGCAGGTGGAGACTGATCACGTCGCTGGTGCGGTAGAGTTCGTCCAGTTCCACCAATTCGACGCCTGCGATGGGCCGAGGGTGCACCGTCCATGCCACCACACGCATGCCGATGCCGGCTGCCAGCCGTGCGAACCGGCTGCCGATGGCGCCCAGTCCCAGAATTCCGCAGGTTTTGCCGTGCAACTCCACGGATTGGCCGCGCGGCCATTCGCCGCGGCGCNNAGGCGGAATGCGGCGGGCCACCGCCAGTAGCAGGGCAAGCGTGTGTTCCGCAATGGAGATGGCGGAGACGCCGGGCGTATTTGCGATGGCGACGCCGCGGCGCTCTGCGGCTGCAAAGTCCACATGATCCGTGCCGGTTCCCCAAACGGAGATCAGGCGCAGGCGCGGACAGGCCGCCAGGACCGCATCGCTGAATTTCGAACTGGCGCGAATGTTGAGCACCGCGTCCGCCGGCGCAATGCGTTCGATCAGGCGGTCTTGGGAACCGGGCAGCGTGTCGTAATAATCGAGCTGGGCGCGCGAGGAAAGGTCGCGCCAGGCGGCGCTGGAGGCCATCACCGGAGGCGAATCGTCGGGAATGGAGATGCGGATCAAAGCAACCGTATCATAGCGCAAGCGGGCTGGTACACTGAAACCAACAGGAGACTGGCGTGTCGCGACGTTGTCTCGCATTCTTGTTGCTGGGTGCCGCCGGAGTGGCGGCGCAGGATCTTCCGAAATTCAAAGCGGATTCCACGCTCGTGCTGATTCCGGTCAGCGTCACGGACCACTCCAACCGCTTCGTGCTGGGGCTGCACAAGCAGGATTTTCAACTGCTGGAAGATGGCGTGGAACAGAAGCTGGCCAATCTGTCGGGTGAAGATACGCCTCTTTCGGTCGGGTTGCTGTACGACCGCAGCGGCAGCATGGGCGGTAAGCAGCAGACTTCGCGGCAGGCGGTGGCACAGTTTCTCAAGACCATGAATACTTCGGACGAGGCGTTTCTGGTGGCCTTTGCCGATGAAGCCGAGGTGGCCCAGCCCTTCACCAACCGGTCCGAAGAACTGGATCTCAAGCTCGCGTTCCTGCAACCGGGCGGACTCACCGCACTGTTGGACGCGGTGCACCTGGGGCTGCGCGAGATGAAGCAGGCGAAGAACCCGCGGAAAGCACTGCTAATTGTTTCCGATGGCGGTGACAATCACAGCCGCTACACTGCCAAAGAGATTCAAGGGCTGGTGCGCGATGCTGATGTCCAAATCTATGCCATGGGCGTATTCGAACCCACCATCACGCTGGGCTTGAGCAACGAAGAAGTGAGCGGCCCGCGCCTTTTGGCGGAGATCGCCGAGCAGACCGGCGGCCGCGCTTTTACCGCCACGGCTGGCAGCGACCTGCCAGGCGTTGCCGCGCGCATCGGAATCGAGTTGCGCAATCAGTATGTGCTGGCATACCAGCCGTCTAACCAGGAGAAGGACGGGAAATACCGCCGCGTGGAAGTGCGCGTGAGTCCGCAGCCTGGCCTGCCCCCGCTGAAAGCTCACTGGCGCCTGGGCTACTACGCGCCCGGAAGGTAGCACAGTGCGGCTTCGCCGCAAACTGATTCGGGTAGATGAGAGGCGTTCTCCTTTGTAGTACCGTGTCGTTGAAGTTCCAAATCACCGACACAGGAGAACGCCATGCAACAGTTTATCGAAAAATATCGAGAGCAGATCTATGGGAGCTTGACGGGCTTTGACCGTCTGGTGTTTCGTGGTTCTCTGCGGCAATTGAATTTCGTAAAGCCAAATGGCGGTGCGCTGGTAGCAGCTGGGATGGAAAACTATCTGTGGCAGAACAAGATTCTGTTCAAGGACTACCAGGATCACGTAAAGAGTGTCAGCGAGCGGATAAAGAAGGCTTCGCTGGCGCCGTTCGAAAAACAAGAACTGCCGGTAGTCTGGCTGAGTAGTCCGACGGAGGACAAGAGCGAGGTCGCGCGCCGGATCGCGGAAGAAAGAAAGATGACCAGCGGACTGGTATGCGCGATCAGCGCCATGGAGCCGAGTCCGACGTTCGAGCACCGCAAAACGCACATCATTCGACGGACGCGACCCTGCCACGTGCTGTATCACTACCAGATCCACCCGGAGTTGGGGTGGATGCACGCGCGCATCCAGACGTGGTTTCCCTTCAATATTCAGGTGGCCTTGAACGGCCGGGAGTGGCTCGCCAAGCTACTGGATGCGGAAGGCTTGAAGTACCTGCAGCAGGGGAACTGCTTTCTGTGGCTGGAGGACTATGCCCGAGCGCAGGAACTG
>OKRF01000376.1:0-460 GCA_900290315.1 Candidatus Sulfopaludibacter sp. SbA3
GGGAGCCTCGCTCCAGAGCGAGGAGTGGATGCACGCGAACTCGCTCCAGGTCACGCCGATGGGCGTGCTCCTGATGTCGGTGAGGTACCTCGATACGGTGATCGCGATTTCGCCGCAACTCGACCGGATCGCGTGGCGGATCGGCCGCTTCAAAAGCGACTTTACTTTCCCCAACCCAAGCGACAGGTTCTACCACGAGCACTATGTCCGCATGCTCGAAAACGGGAATCTCCTCCTCTTCGACAACGGAAACGGGCGGCCGGCGGTTGAGGGCGGGCTCTATACCCGCGCACTCGAACTGGCGCTCGACTGGAAGTCGATGACGGCGGCAAAGGTATGGGAGTATCGTCACCAGACAGGTTCCAGCGGCGGAGTTCCCGTTTATAAGTACTCCGATAGAGTCGGCACGGCCCAGCGGCTCGCGAACGGCAACACGATAGTCTGGTTCGGCGCCGACATC
>OKRF01000376.1:470-3173 GCA_900290315.1 Candidatus Sulfopaludibacter sp. SbA3
AGAGCCCGCAGACCTACACGCTGGTCGAGGCCGATGCCAACCCCGAGGCCGGCGCCCTGGCCGTCCTGAACGTGCAAATTCCTCCGGGCACCGGCTTCCCCTATCGGGCATTGCCGGTGGAAACCCTCTTTGGGGAGGTCCCAGCGTCTGGCGAAGCGCCATCCCTCACCGCGTCTCCAAACCCCATACCAGTCACGGGCGGGACGGCTGGCATTACCACGATCAGTTGGAATGCACCAAACGCAATGTATATCGAGGTTCACATCAGCAGCCCCAATGGCCCGCTCTTCACTTACGGCGGGAATCAGGGATCGGCGAAAACCGGCCCCTGGGTGACCGATGGCACCACCTTCTATCTACAGGATGTCACGGGAGGGAAACCGCTAACCGCGGAAAATACGCTGGCCACGCTCATCGTTCGTTTGCAGAGGTAACGAAAACCATGGGAGGAACGCTCGCCGCCCTGGTGCTCGCATCTGCGTTCGGTGCTCCACGTTTCAGAAGTACGGTCAGGTATCTCTGTGGTTGAGTAGCGTGGGACGGACCGATGGCGCCTCCGGCGCCCGGCCGCTATCGATAACACCCGATTCTCAATGGGGGCAAAAGAAGAGGTGAGCCCGCAACCCACCCCTAACGCCTGCTCCCGATCTTCTACAACGAGCTCCGCAAGATTGCCGGCGGCGTGCTCCGCGAAGAGCGCACGGGCCATACCCTGCAGCCCACCGCCCTGGTGCACGAGCCTTGATGCTGTCCTACGAACACTACGGCTACCTGCAGGGCGGACCCCTGGTGGCGAGCCTCGGCAGAACCGAGGTAGCCCGGACATACATGAAGAAGGCCCTCGAGGCCGCCGGAGCGAACGCGGCCGACCGGCCGACTTCCTCGTCGGCTGCCGAGTTGCGCGGCCTGCTGATCCCGTTAGGAGCTCTCGACGTGCCGCCTTCGGGCCTGGCCGAGTCGTTGGCAGAGTTGCGCCGCGGCGCCGGCCTACTGGCGCGCAATGGTGTGACGGATGGAACGCTAGCGATCGCTGCCCACGAGTACGCCGGACGCCGCCTGACCGCCATGGGCCGCTACACGGAGGCGATCGCCGAGCATCGCGTCGCGTTGGGCATTGCGGAGCAGTTTCTGACGGCCCATCCCGACGATCACGCTGCCCGCCGGAGCGTCCTGGATGCGAACGCGGGAATCGCCCGGGCGCGGACGCTGGCCCGGTAACTCCGGAGATCTGGCCGCCGGTAGCGCGAGCGAAGCGAGCCCCATCCTTCATAGGCCTTAAAATAAGGCCGAGTTTGCTGGAACGAAGGGAACTCATCGCCCAAGGAAGGGTCCGCTGGTGCCAGTCTCGACCAACTCCGAGCGGACGATCCGGCCGGCGGCGACGGTAAACACTACGGCGTCAGGAAGGACCTTCGGGCGAAACCAGATCTCATGGCGGTTATTCATCAGCTTAAGCCCCTGAACAGCTTTGCCTCGATTGGGCGTCTGTCACACTCCCATTGAACTCCACATCGGGCAGCGATGACCCCTGATCTCACGCATCCACGAGTTCCAGCGGCGGACAAGTCGCTCCGGGTCCCACAGGAGCGGAGCGACCCGATCGTCGTCTTCTATTCACTCCGTAGAGCAATCACTGGATCGATGCGCGACGCGCGACGCGCGGGAGCCAGAGACGCGAGTGCTGCCACGCCCAGAAGAATCAGCGATACTACGGTGATTATTGGGACGAGGTCAGGCCGGAAGCCAAAGAGCAGAGCATTCAGGAAACGCGAAGCGACTGTTGACAGGGCCAGGCCTATGGCGAGACCGGCGACGGTCAACACCAAGCCGCGTTTGCCAAAGGTAAGCAGTACCTCGCGGGAAGTTGCGCCTAGTGCCATGCGAACACCGATTTCGCTGGTGCGCTGCGTGACCGCGTACGAGAGCACTCCGTAAAGTCCGACCGACGCCAGCAGCAGCGCCAGCAGAGCGAACGCGCCCATGAGCGCGGTGCTCTGTGTGGGCGTGGTCAATTGGCGGGCAAATAGGTCTTCGAGAGTCCCAACATGCCAAATGGGCTGGTTCTTATCTATGGACCAGATGGCTTGCCGGACTGCCGACACAATCGACGCCGGCTCGACTGCGGTCCGAACCGCGATCCCGCCCGGAGGAATCATAAGCTGGTCGCTGCCTTGCTCGTGCAGGCTGTAGACGACTGGCCGTGCGACTGACTTCCTCCATTCCGACTTCATGAATCTCTTTCACGACACCCACGATCCTGTACCAATAGCCCTTGTCGCCAGTACGGCCGAACTTGAATTGCGCACCTATCGCGGAGCGCCCAGGAAAGTTGCGATTCGCAAAAGTTTCGTTGACGATCGCCACCTGCGCATCCGAATGCCGGTCCAATGTCTCAAAGAAGCGGCCTTCGCGCAGACGCGCGCCGATGGTCGGTAAGTAATCGCGAGTCACGAGCCGGATGATCGCGACCTGGTCGCGGATGCGCTCCCGCGGTTGGCCGGAGATCCAATAGAAGGTCGCGGCCGCTTCGTTTGGCGTCAGTAGGAGTCGTGAAGTTGCGCCGGCGTCGATCACACCGGGAATCGCACGTATTTTTTCCAACACGGCTCTGAGGAAAGCATCGCGCCGATCGAACTCCTTGTAGCGGAACAGCGGGGTCTCAAAGGTCAGCAGCTTTTCCCGCCGCACACCGAGGTCCGTATT
>OKRF01000006.1:0-12499 GCA_900290315.1 Candidatus Sulfopaludibacter sp. SbA3
AATTCTTGGTATGGGACGCAAGGCGCAAAAGAACGATTCGTTGCCCGGTTCACTGGACATGTTAATTCTGCGGACGCTGTCGCTGCGCGACCTCCATGGATACGGCATCGTCCAGTTCATTCAACAATCGTCCGACAATGAGCTCCTCGTCGAGGAGGGCTCGCTGTACCCCGCTCTCCAGCGGCTGGAGCTAAACGGCTGGATCGAGGGTGTCTGGGGAGTGACGTCGAACAATCGGCGGGCGAGGATCTACAAGATCACTGCGGCTGGCCGCAAACAACTGGCGGTTGAAACTCGGAAGTACGCGAAACTCACGCTGGCGATCGCCCGTGTGATGGGAGCGGAGTGACGGACATGTTGATACGACGGCTGAGGTATTGGATAGAGAGCGCCAGGCGTAGCGACGCGCTGCATGAGGAAATGGAACTCCACCTTGCGGAAAAAGCCGCGGAACTGCAGGCAGACGGTATGACGGCGGAGCGCGCCCGGGCGGAAGCGCGCCAGCGATTTGGCAACGTCGGACTGAAGCACGAAGAGTCCCGGGAGATTTGGATGACACGCTTTTTTTCGGAACTTGGCCAGGATGTCCGCTATGGCTGTCGCACCATGGCCGCCCACAAGGCGTTCAGCGCTCTGGCGGTCTTGTCGCTGGCGCTCGGCATCGGCGCCAATACTGCGATTTACAGCTTGATGGAATCCATTCTGCTGCGCTCGCTGCCGGTGGCCGATCCCCCGTCGCTGGTGGTCTTGAACTGGCATAGCCGGCCGCCCAAGGACGGCGACAAGGAATCGGTCCACGTCATGCACGGGCTACAAGGCATGTTCTGGCCGGGCGACAAAGGCACCCTGGTCACCGGGATATTCCCCTACCCCGCGTTCGAGACGCTTCGCGAGGAGAATCCAGCCTTTTCCACGCTTTTCGGATACGTAAATGGACATAACAAGACCCTGGCCATCGGCGGGCAGGCCGCGAGCGCCGGCACGGAGTACGTCACCGGTGAGTATTTTCGCGGTCTGTCAATTTCGGCGGCCGCGGGACGTCTGATCAACGCCGAAGACGACCGTCCGGGCGCGGCGCCGGTCGCCGTAATCAGTTTTGCAGCAAGCCAAAATCGCTTTGGGGGACCGTCGAATGCGATCGGACAACCGGTTCTCGTCGATAATGTGCCTCTCACGGTGGTCGGCGTGGCGCCGCCGGAATTCTTCGGAGTCGACCCAGCGGCGGCGCCGGACATTTACCTTCCGTTGCACACGAATCTGCTCGTGGACGGTGCCCGAGCGGCCCGTATGTATCCCGACGGAAACTTCTACTGGATCGAAATGATGGGCCGCCTGCGCCCCGGTGTAAGCATGGCCCAGGCGCAGGCAGCGCTGGCTCCTCGTTTCCATCAATGGGTTGCCACTACCGCGACAACCGGCGGCGAGCGCGCCAAACTGCCCGCGCTGATTCTGAATTCCGGCGCCGCCGGTCTGGGCAGTTTGCGCCGTCGATATTCCAAGCCTCTGTACGTGCTCCTGACGATGGTGGGATGGTGGGATTGATCCTGGCGATCGCGTGCGCGAACATCGCCAATCTGCTGCTGGCAAGGGCCGCCGCGCGACGCCGCGAAATGGCTGTCCGGCTCATCCTGGGAGCGGGACGGTTCCGCGTGGTGCGGCAGTTGCTCACCGAGAGTGTGATGCTGGCGTCGCTCGGCGGAGCATTCGGTGTTTTGTTTGCTGTCTGGGGCGTGCGTTCGCTAACGCTTCTGCTCTCTGGCGGGCGGGAGAACTTTACGTTGCACGCGGAATTGAATTGGAACGTGCTGGGCGTGACGGCGGCGCTCTCGGTGGTTTGCGGCCTGTTGTTTGGCCTCGCTCCGGCGATTCAGGCGACGCGTCCGGATGTCATGCCCACGCTGAAGGACGGCCGCGGGGGCGGACCGCGCCGCCGCGCGCAGCACGTTCTGGTGGTCGCCCAAATCGCGATCTCTTTTCTCATCCTGGTCGCCGCGGGTCTGTTTGTCCGGACACTCAACAACCTGCACTCCATCCAACTGGGATACGCCCGCGAGAACATGCTTTTGTTCTCGTTGAATGCGCGCCAGGCGGGGCATCGCGCCCCGGAGATCGCCACTTTTTACGCGAACCTGCGCAAGCGCCTCTCATCGGTCCCCGGAGTGAGCAGCGCGACCCTTTCGCAATCCTCGATCATCAGCGCCGGCCTTGTCGGGTCGCCGATCCACGGGACACTGAACATCGGCGCTGTTACCATCGAAGACCCAAGCGTCCTGGCCGCCGGAGCGGATTTCCTCACGACGATGCAGATTCCGATCCTGGCCGGGCGTGAGATTGACGACCGCGACCAACCGGGCTCCACTCCGGTTGCAGTCATCAGCGAGGGGCTGGCGCGAACTTACTTCGGGCATGAAAATCCGCTCGGCCGCCGCATCACGCTCCCGGACGAGAAGCGCGATCTCGAAATCGTCGGCGTGTCGGCTAACCTGCAGTACGGCGATCCGAAAGATGAAGCGGAGAGTCCAATCATCGTGTTCGTAGCGCTCAGCCAGTTTTCTCAGGACCGAGTGACCTACGCGCTGCACACCGCGGGTGATCCGCTGACGTATGTCAAGACTGTGCGTGAGATGGTGCGGGAGGCGGATTCACGCATACCCGTCACCAACGTGGTCACACAGGCTGCCGAAATCGATCGCACGATCAGCCAGGAAGTCACGTTCGCGAAACTATGCACGGGTTTCGCGGTACTCGCTCTCCTGACCGCGTGCGTGGGACTCTACGGCACGATGTCCTACAGCGTCGCGCGGCAGACCGGCGAGATTGGAATCCGAATGGCTCTAGGCGCGCCACGCGGCGCCGTCGTATGGATGGTTCTGCGCCGCGTCCTCATACTGGCGGCGGCGGGACTCGCGATCAGTGTGCCTGCTGCGTTGAGCGCGTCTCGGCTTGTCGAATCGTTTCTGTTCGAGACCCAGCCCAATGATCCGGGAACCCTGGCGCTGGCCGGCGTGGTCCTCGTAAGCGCCGCGATTCTCGCTGGCTATGCGCCGGCAAGGCGAGCGTCCCGAATTGATCCGCTGGCGGCTCTGCGGCACGAATAAGACACGGTCCTTCGTACCGCAACGAAGGATGAAAATGTTCCGAGCGCGCGCACAGTGCTGGCTGCAGAGCGGAATAGATCTACCCTGACTGGATGAAGAATTTCGAGCGCATCACCCCGATCTTGAGACCAATCATATTCGCGAGTGCCTGCGTTTCGCGGCAGCCTCGGCCATGGAGCGGGAACCGCCCGTTCCGTGGACTGCTTGAGATTCCTGATTGACAACGCCTTGCCGCCGCGCTTGGCATACCTACTGGAAGCGGCGGGTTATGATGCGCTTCACGTCATACGCCGCGGGCGATTCTGACTCCTCGACTCCCGTCCCAATCGCGTCAAGGCGAAGCTCTGCCCGCAAACCATCGAAAAAGTGGGGCCGCCAAAAAGTGAGTCACAACAATCTCACTCAATCCTATCAACAACTTGAGTTTTCTCCGCTAGGTCGCAATGCTACCGTTTAATTGGAGTTTACCTATGTTTGCAGAAGCAACCGAAACGACGACCCAGCGCGATACCCGCGCTTTCAATGCCTACAGGCACGGCCTGACAGGCCAAGTCATGATCATGACCCCAAGCGACGAAGCGGCCTACACGGCGCACTGTCAAGGCTTTCACCAGGCCCTTGCCCCGGAAGGCGCCGTGGAGAAAAGCTTAGCCCAATCCATCGCCGACGACCAATGGCGCCTCCAGCGCTCGGCCGCCATCGATCTCACCCGCTTCTCCATGGGCATGTCCGAACCCGACCAATACTTCGCCCACCATCCCGAAATCGACGCCGCCTTCGCCCAGGCCGTAACCTGGGCCTCCGAAGCCAAGAATCTCAACCTCATGTCCCTCTACGAAGGCCGCACCCAACGCCGCGTGGAACGGAACATGAAAATGCTCAAGGATCTGCAAGCCGAGCGCAAAGCCGCCTTCAACCAAGTCGTGGAAGATGCCACCCTGCTCGCGCAACACGCCGCCAGCAAAGGAGAACCCTACGACGTAGAACGCGACTTCCCACCCGAAGCCCTACCTCCACAATTTGGTTTTTCACTCCCCGAAATCGCCCGCCGCGTCACCCACAACCTCCGCCTTGCCGACGCGAAAAGCCACGTCCCGGCCCCCAAGCAGCCCCTCCGCAAGGCTGCCTGAGCCGTTTTCACCCGTCCATCGCAACCGATCTTTGACAACCTGGAGCACTACTCAAAAGAAGCAGCGCGAAGCCTGTGACTCCCGCGAAACCTGGTAACGCCGGTCTTGCCGCCGGTCAAACTCGCGATACGCCCCAATCACATCCCGCTCAATCTGAGCAGTCGGTGGCCCTGCTGACCCCCGGCCTCCGGCCCCCGGCCCCCGGCCCAGCCCCCGGCCCCCGGCCCCGTTGTCCCGATTGACCACGTTCACCACCGTGCTATACACTCACCACCGTGGATAGACGAATCTTCCTGCAGGTGGCCGCCGCCGCCCCGCTCCTTGCCAGTCCGGTGGACGAACCGGTCTATCGCGTGGTCACCCCCTATAAGCCCGCCGGGCCGCTCGGTATGCCCGGGCCCTATCCGGGCCAGGTGGTCCGGGTTCATGCGGAGAACGCCATCAACGCCAGAACCGATCGGGTCAATCCGGAACTCGTCAGGCAGATGATCGCCGCCGGCATGAAGACGCTCACTGGCGATGCCCGTCCCGAAGACGCGTGGGCGCGCTTCATTTCGCCGCAAGATGTGGTCGGCATCAAGGTGAACTGCTCGGGAGCGCCGCGCATCTGCTCCAGCCCCGAGATCGTTGCGGTCATCGCTGAGAGCCTGATCGCAGCCGGCGTGCCCGCCAGGAAGATTTACGTGTACGAGCGTTTTGAAGACCAGTTGAAAAGCGTGGGCTACGGCAAGTTCCTGCCGGAAGGGGTGAACTTTCATGCGGCCGAAACGTCGCGCGGCGCGATTCTGGGCTACGATCCCCGCACTTACGTCGAGACCAGTTTCTTCGGCGAAGACGATACCCGCTCGAACGTCGTCCGCCTGGTCTCTGAAACCTTCACCAAAATCGTCAACGTGCCCAACATGAAAGAGCACCAGGCATCCGGCGTGACGGGCTGCCTGAAGAACATTGCCTACGGCAACTTTTCCAACGTCGCCCGCTCGCATCGTGGCGAGAAGACCTATACCCGGTCGTTCATCGGCACGCTCGCCGCGGTCGAACCGGTGCGCTCCCGCGTGGTGTTGCACATAATGGATGGCCTGCGCGGAGTCTGGCACGCCGGCCCGTTCAGCGACATGCCGCGCTTCCGCTTTTATCCCAAACAGATCATGATCGGCACAGACCCGGTGGCCATGGACCACCAACTCATCGACGTGATCGAAGAGAAGCGCAAAGCCGAAGGGGCAGTTTCCCTCTTCGACCGTTCCATGTCTCACGTTGGTGGCGATAACAGCAACCCGAATACCAATCACTTCATCCGCGAGCCCGGCCACGTGGAGTTCGCCGGGAAACTGGGGCTCGGTGTCTTTGACGCCGCCAGTATCAAACTCAAGGTGATGGAATTGTGATGCTTCTCTTGCTGGCAGCCTTACCGGCCCTCTTCTGGGATGGCCCGGCAGACACGGCGCCTGCGCTCCGCGATGCCGGAATCCATCACATCCTGGTGCCTCCGGCGCGCCTGGCGGCATGGCAAAACCTTCCTGGTATTCAGGTGGAAGCGGCGGACCCGCGAGGCGCGGTCAAGCTGCTGCCGCCAGCGGTAGACTACCGCGTCGCCGAGGCCACCGCGACGCGCGCTCCCTGGCTGGCGGTCAACGGCTGGAGGTTTCTCCGCCGCCCCGATGGCCGCTTCTATTACGAGACCGCCGGCAACCAGGCGGCCGTGGCCGCCGCGGAGGCTTTCTGTTATGGCGCCAATGCCATGATCCGGACCGATGCCTCCGGGCTCAAACCCCTGGCCACCATGCTGGAGTTTCTGAGCTCGGTCGCCGGTGATGAATCGCCTGCCGTTGCTGACATCGGGTACATCGACGATGGCTCGTCGCCATCCGGCGAGGTCATGAATATGCTGGTTCGCGACAATCTGCTGTTTCGCCTGGTGACTGCGCCGGATCCCAGTCTGAAAGTGAACGTCAAGCTCGGCAGCAAGGAGTATCCTAAACGGGATGTCGCGAACCCCGCTATGGTGGCTCACGAAGTGCGCGCCAACCTGACCGATGAAAAACGCTCCGTACGCATCTATGGCAGCGCCGTCGTGGTCGCTCGCCTGACCGCCGCAGGGGACCGCGCGCGGCTCCACTTGATAAATTATGATGGCGCCTCCCGCAAGGTGCAGGGGATTCGCGTTCGCGTGCTCGGCCAGTACCCCAAACACCACCTGTCGCTCGCGGACGGCGCGGGCGTGGAACTGCTCGACTACAGCGTGGAGCCCGGCGCCACTGAATTCACGCTGCCGGAATTGAAGACGTACGCGGTGATCGACCTGTCCCGGTGACTTGTTATGCGATTCCTTTCAAGCACGGCGCGCCTCGCGGCTCTGATTTGCACGGCGGCGTATGCATTCAGCCAGCCCGCCTATGACCTGCTGTTGCAAGGCGGACACGTCATCGATCCGAAGAATGGCATCAGCGCGGTCCGCGATGTGGCCATCAAAAACGGCAGTATCGCCGCCGTGGCCGCTCACCTGGATCCCTCCGCGGCTTTGAAAGTGGTCGACGTCGCCGGCCTATACGTCACGCCGGGATTAGTCGACATTCACGTCCACGCGTTCGCCGGCACCGGAGAGCGCGGGTCCTATGCCGGCGACCTGAGCGTCTACCCGGATGGCTTCACCCTCCGCAACGGCGTTACCACCGTCGCCGACGCGGGCTGCTCCGGATGGCGCAATTTTGAAGATTTCAAGAATCGCGTCATCGACCGCTCCAAAACTCGCGTACTGGCGTTCCTCAATATTGTGGGAGCCGGAATGCGTGGCGCGAAGTACGAAAATGACCTCGCCGACATGGAGGCCGCGCCCGCGGCGGAGATGGCGCTCCGCTACAAGGGCCTCATCGTGGGCATCAAGACCGCCCACTTCGCCGGACCCGAGTGGACCCCGGTGGAGCATGCCGTGGAGGCCGGCACCATCGCCAAAATTCCGGTGATGGTCGATTTCGGAACCGACCGCCCGGAGCGCCCCATCGCCGAGCTGCTCGCCAGGAAGCTGCGCCCCGGCGACATCTACACGCACTGCTATTCCGGTCTGCGCCACGAACTGGATGACTCCGGCAACCTCAACCCGGGAATGCTGGAGGGGCGCAAACGCGGCGTCATCTTCGACGTTGGTCATGGCAACGGCAGCTTCGCCTGGCGCGTCGCAGTACCCGCGCTCAAACAGAAGTTTCTCCCGGACTCCATCTCTACCGACCTGCACGCAGGCAGCATGAATTCCAGCATGAAAGACATGCTCAACGTCATGGATAAGTTCCTGGCTATGGGCCTGACTGTGGATGAGGTAATCCGGCGGTCCACGTGGAATCCGGCGCGCGAGATACAACACGAAGAACTGGGCCATCTCTCCGTGGGCGCGCCGGCCGACGTGGCAGTCCTGAGTCTGCAGACCGGCAGGTTTGGGTTCACCGACATGTATGGTGCGCGCCTCCAGGCAACCCGGAAACTGGTCTGCGAAATCACCGTTCGTAACGGCAAGGTGGTCTACGATCTGAACGGCATCACTCGTACCGATTGGGACAAGCTGCCGAAAAACTACATGCAAACCGGGGATCCGCGATGGGATGGCATCATGCCCCAGGGAAGAACCGCGCCGGCTCCGTCCGGGAAAGGGAAGTAACATGGCACAGACGTTTTGGAAGAAGGTCAAAGAGCCCTGGGCAGGCTATAGCCGCAGGGATCTGTTCCGGCAAGGCGGATTGCTCGCAGCGATGCAGGCGCTCGGCGGCAGCGTGCGGCAGGCCGTGGCGGCGCCGCTCGATCTGGGCGCCGATATGTACCGCTCCATCGGCGTGCGGCCCGTGATCAACGCCCGCGGCACGTTCACCATCATTACCGGCTCGCAGACCCTCCCCGAAGTCAAGCGCGCCATGGACCAGGCATCGCGCGGCTTCGTCCACATGGATGAGCTGATGGATGGCGTAAGCAAGCGCCTCGCCGAGTTGACCGGCGCCGAGTGGGGAATCGTGACCGCCGGTTGTTGCGCCGCCATTACTCACTTCACTGCTGCCGCCATCGCCGGCGGCAATCCGGAACGTATGCAGCGCCTCCCCAATTTGACTGGGCTGAAAAGCGAGGCCGTCGTTCCCGCCTACTCGCATAACGTGTACGACCACGCTATACGCATGCTGGGCGTCAAACTCGTGGTCGTGCACGACCGGGTCGAGTTGGAAGCGGCCTTCAACGAGCGTACAGCCCTTGCCTACATCCTCGGCGGACCTGGCGATGACGGGCCGCTCGGAACGCGCGTGGTGGCCGAGGTGGCCCGGCGCAAAAACGTCCCCGTGCTGGTGGATGCCGCAGCCGAGATTCTGACCGTCAAGCCCAACGTCCACCTGGAGCGCGGCGCCCATGCCGTGGCCTATAGCGGCGGCAAGTGCATTCGCGGTCCACAGGCCGCCGGCCTTCTCCTGGGCGAGAAGAGTTTGCTCCAGGGAGCCTGGGTCAACAGCGCGCCGCATCATGCATTCGGCCGCTCTGTAAAAGTCGGCAAAGAAGAAATCATGGGCATGCTGGCCGCCGTCGAAATGTGGGTCAAACGGGATCACAAGGCCGAATGGGCCGAGTGGGAAGGCCGGCTGGGCCACATCGCCACCAGCGTCAAGCGGGTCGATGGCGTCACCACGAAGATCAACCAGCCGTCGGCGGACCTTTCCAACCGCACCCCGGAGCTGCAGATCCAATGGGACGGCGCCAAGCTCGGCATCACCGGGCAGGAGGCCGGCAAGATTCTGCTCGATACCGATCCACGCATTGTGGTCGCCGGCTCTCGCGGTACCCGCCCCGGCAGCATGGCCAGTTCGGTCTCCATCGTGCCCTATCAGATGATGCCGGGCGACGAAAAGGTGGTAGCGGACCGTCTCTTTGCGCTTCTGTCGAATCCGCCGAAAATCGAAAATCCGCCAGCCCCGCCGTCAGGCACGCCAGCGTCGCTCGCCGGCCAGTGGGACTTGCACCTCGATTTCGTGCACGGTTCGGCGAGCCACGTTTTGATGCTGGAGCAGGATGGCAACAAGCTCATGGGAACACATCAGGGAGAGTTCGCCTCCGGAGAGATCAGCGGCGCCATCGCCGCCAATACCGTCCGCTTCCAAAGTTCCCTCCCTACCGAGGGCACGCGCGTCTCCTTCCAGTTTTCGGGAACTGCCGAGGGCGGCAAAATGTCGGGGACCGTAGCCCTGGGCGAGTATGGTGAAGCCCGGTGGACGGCGCAGAAGCACCAGTACCGGCGCGGGTAAAGACAAATGGAGATGCTATGAAACAGACGAATCGACGGAACTTCCTGGGACGTGGAGTTGCCACAGCAGCGGCGGCCGCGGCCATCGCCGAGCCCGCCGCGGCTCAGACCGGCACGCCCACCAAAAAGGTCCTCTACAAGGATGGTAAGAAGCCGGCTACGACGCCGCTCTTCAACAGCACGGTTGCTTACGGCAATCTGCTCTTCATCGCCGGCGTGGGAGCCCACGTCCCGGGTGATATCAAGGCCCACACGAAAATTGTGCTCGATTCCATCCAGCAGCAACTGGAGAGCGTGGGCTCATCCATGGAAAAAGTCCTGAAGTGCAATGTCTACCTCGCCGACCTGAAGGACTACGCCGCGATGAACGAAACCTATCTGGGCCGCTTCGGGCCGGAGCCGCCCGTGCGCACCACCATCGCCGCGGCAGGCGTTCCGGGCAATTCGCTGGTCGAGATCGACGTGATCGCCTATATCTGAGCACCGAAAATAGGGGTCGTCGAACCTGTTCGGGGCTTCATCGGACACCTTGATGCAAGGGGCGGGCTCACTCGTCGCTCCTTACTTCACCGTTACTGTCAGCTTCTTGGTCGTCCGGCCGAATTGGTTGGTCGACTCAAGAGTGTAAGTTGTCGTGCCCGCCGGCAGTGCCAGTATCACACTGCTGCCGCGCACCGCTCCCACCTGCGGCGTGATGATGTTGTATTCCGAGTTGCTCACCGCCCAACTCAGCGTGACCACCTGGCCCGCGGCGGGCGATGCAGGGTTCGCCGTGAAACTGGTGATGGTTGGCGACGCTCCCACCGGCACGTTAGCAGGAGTATAGATCTGACTCATGGCCACTACTTCAAAATCCGACGCAGTCAGCTTCCCCAGATTGTGCAGATCGTCGTTGTTCCAGCGCGGATCGGGCGCGCCGCTGATGTACACGGCGCTGCCGTTATCAGCCAGGATCAACCCGTACTTCTTCAGCGCCGTCAGAATCACCTGGTTCTGCTTCGAGAATCCGGATATGTCGAAGTTGGCTTTGAGCCGCATCCGCATGCCCATCGGTGGGGCATCCGACTCGGTCAAGGATGACGCCCAGTGCGATGCCGGCGGCGTGACCGCCTTCCGCGTCTTCGGCACCGTGAACCGCAGCGCGTGGTGGATGGCCCCGGCGGCCACTTCGTCATACCGCGCCAGCCCGGCAAAGATCGAGAGTCCCGCGGCGTCCGCCGATGTCCACGTGTATGGCCGCTGTTCGTTGATTGTCATGTCGAACACCGACGCCGCGTCGGCGCTCCATGCGCCATTTTTCAGTGTCGCGGCGCCCAATTCGTACAGCCAGCACCCGTCCTTTTCCAGTACCAGCACGTGCCGGTCGCCGTTGCCCGGCTTCGGATAGCCTTCAATCAGTGCGTCCGAAGGAATCGGCATCGGCCCCGGATCATCCTCACTCGCGTACGCCCCCAGCTTGATGGCCACTNNATACAGGCCCGACCCGAAATCGGCATGCACCGTCACGTTCGAGCCGATGAAGTTGATGAAATTTGCGGAGTTTCCGTCCACAGGCGCTTGCGAAATGTCCATGTTCCACAGATTGTTGGCAGGAAACGGTACGAAGCCGTTCAGACTGCTGAGCTGTCCCGGTGTCATCCCAGGGCACTGCCCGTTTTGCGCCTGGGCGCACACCACGCCCAGCGCCATCGCTGCGAGCCCAATTAGAACTCTGCGCATACGTTCTCCATCACAGTAAAGTTGAAGCGGCGAAAATCACATTACGGAATTCGCCGGTTGAAATCAAGGCTTACTTTGGTGGGGTTCGCGCCTGTTGCCTGCCGGCTATGGGTCGTGCCTAACCCGCTTTTCTAATCGCATTAAGGCCGCTCCCTAACGGTCGCGGCTCTGATGTGAGGTCTCATCATAGTCGCAACAAGACTATCGGAGCCCCGACTGTAAGGGAGGCGTCGCTTCGCTCCCGAGAGGTAGTTTTGCGACAGAAACTAACTACGCTAATCCCAGGAGGTATCGAAGCCTCGCTTCCTTTCCCTTGGCGCCTGAGCGCGAGGGGGTTCGGCTTCGCTATCGAGATACCGCTTGACGGCGCCGGACGCAGAATGTGATGTATTTCGCAACCGTGAGAATTCCCAACGTACGATTACAGCCAGAACAGAGACTAAAGCGATGAATAAACCGATGACGAGCCAGTGCGGCATGAATCAGAGTAACGGTTGTGGTCCGGCAATACAACGATGTCTTCGGTGGATGGCGCCGCCGCGTCAGACGTCAGACCTTATCGGGCACCACGAACGGTTTGTGGTATTCGGGTCTAAACATTCGATTGGCTTCGGCATCGCCCGTGCAGGAATAGCTGGCGGCATCGAAATGCAACGTACGTCCCAGCCGATAGGAAATGTTAGCCAGGTGAACCAGCGTGGTCGAGATCGCGCCTTCTTCGATGGGCGCATGCAGGTCGCTCCGCTTGCGGCTGCGCACTACGTCAATGAAATTGGCCCAGTGATTGCCCATCAATTCGGCCGCGGACGATTCAGGCCCCGGCTTCTGCTCGCGGCCGAGCCAGGTGGAGTACTTGTGGTGGTCTTCGTCCCAAATCCCAAGGTAGCCCTTGGAACCGTAGAAGGTAGTTCCGACGGTGTTTCCGGGATTGGGCTCGCCGATGCCGGCTTCGTGGTTCGATATCCAGTGGCGAACTTCAAACACGATGATCTTCTTCGCCCCGCCCTCATCGAATTCGAAGGTAGCAGTCAGGGTGTTGGGCGTCTCCTGATCGTCATCGAACATGAAATGGCCGCCAATGGCGCTGACCTTCGTGGGATATTTCACGCCCAATCCCCAGCGCGCCATGTCGATCTGGTGAATTCCCTGGTTGCCCAGGTCGCCGTTGCCGTAATCCCAAAACCAGTGCCAGTTGTAGTGCAGCCGGTTAGCCGTGTATTCGTGCTGGGGCGCCGGCCCCAGCCAGAGATCGTAGTGGACGCCCGGCGGCACGGGTTCCACCGGCT
>OKRF01000006.1:12509-18099 GCA_900290315.1 Candidatus Sulfopaludibacter sp. SbA3
ACCCTCCTGAATGTGCTGCACCGCCTCGCGGCCAATGCCGGAGCGTTGCTGGCTGCCGTGCTGCACCATGCGGCCGTACTTCTGCGCGGCCGCGACAATCTGGCGAGCCTCGAACATATTATGCGAGCAGGGCTTCTCCACATACACGTCTTTGCCGGCCTGGCATGCCCAGATCGTCTGCAGCGTGTGGCTGTGGTTGGGAGTGGCGATGGAGATGGCGTCGATCGACTTGTCTTCCAGGAGCCGGCGCAGGTCGGTGAAAGTTGCCGGGCGCTTTCCCTTGTTCTTTTCGATCGCGGCTGCCTGCGCATTGAGCACCGATTCATCGATGTCGCAAAGCGCGGCGATTTCGACGTTGGTCATCTGGCTGTAGGCGCGAATGTGGTCCCGGCCGCGGCCGTGGAAACCCACGCACGCGACTCGCACCGTATCGTTGGGGCTGGCAAGCGCGCGCGAACGAAGAGCAACGCCCGCCGAGATGGCGGAACCCAGGAAGTATCGTCGGTCCATGCCTGATAGTGTAGTCGCTTTGGCGCCTAGGTATCGTCGCCATGAATATGAGGGTGTGAGTGCATCTCGCCGGCGTGACGATGGCGGTGGGCATGAACCAGATTGGTACGGCGCAGGAGGTCCTTGTCCTGCAGGACTTCGGAGGGCGTTCGTTCGGCCACCAGTTGGCCGGTGTCGAGGACGTAGCAGCGGTCGGCGATGTCTTCCAGGTCCCCGAGATCGTGCGTGGCGGTGATCACGGTCTTCGCGCCGCCGCCCCATTCGACGAGGAGATCGATCAACTGGCTCTGGCTGCGCGGGTCGAGCGCGGATGTGGGTTCGTCCAGCAGCAGCACGGCGGGGTCCAGCACCAGCACACTGGCGAGGGCCACCCGCTTTTTCTCGCCGCCGGACAGACGGTGCGGAATGCGGTCCCTTAAATGGGAGATGCGGAGACGGTCGAGTATTTCAGCAACACGGTCGCGCACTTCACTCTTCTTCCAGCGCAGTTGCAGGGGGCCGAAGGCGATCTCGTCGAACACGGTGGGATTGAAGAGCTGGACATCGGGGTTCTGGAAGACCATTCCCACCTGGCGGCGGAAATCATAAGCGAACGTGTCGTCGGCGAAGCGCTCTTCAGAGAGCGCGGCGTCACGGAAGCGAATGGCGCCCGAGTCGGGGAAGTACAGACCGTCCAGCAGGCGAAGCAGCGTGGACTTTCCGGAGCCGTTGGCGCCCAGGAGAGCGATCCTCGTCCCCTCGGGGATAGCCAGGGTGAGATTGCGGAGGGCGGCCTGTCCCGGATAGCTATAGCTGACGCGGTCGGCCTCGAAGAGCATCAGCGGCCCGCCCAGATGGCCGCCGCGCTCAGGCCGGCAAAGAGCGCCAGGGCGACACCATCGCGCGGGCGCAGCTCAAATTCGTCGAGCACGTAGACTTCGCCGCGAAAACCGCGCGCCTGCATGGCGAGGAACACCTCGCCGCTCAGTTGAAAGCTCTTGCTGAGGAGGACCGCTCCGCTGGAGATGGCGAGCCGGCGGTGGTCTGCGCCGTCCATTCTTCCCACGGTGCGGCTTTTGCGCGATTCGAACATCTGCTGCGCCGTTTCCAGCAGAAGCAAAATGTAGCGGAAGGTCATACCGAGCGCCACCACGAAGACGACGGGCACGCGCAGCACGCGCAGGGCCTTGAGGATGTGGGTCCACGGCGTAGTGAAGACGAGCAGCAGGGCGAGCGTCGCCGATGTCTCGGCGCGCAGGATCAGAAAGGCCGCCGAGGTGAGCCCCTGCGACGTGACAACCCAGTGGACGACCGGGACGCGGTAGACTACGAGGCCCGGGGTGAGAACGATGGCGGGAAAGGCGATCGCGCCGGTGAATGTGAGAGCGCTGAACCAGACCGGGAGTAGCAAGGAGGGAAGGGAAAGCCGCGACAGCGCGGCCAGAGCGACTGCGCCAAAGAAGATGGCGGCAATCACCCAGAGCTTCGCTGAAAGAGATGTGGCCAGGATGAGAGCCAGCAGGCCAGCCAGTTTCACTCGGGGATCCAAGCGCTGCAGGAGTCCTGCGCCGCCCGCCAGCGTGTCCGCGTACATGGCACGGGCAATGGCGGCGTGCAACCCTTCGATGGTGCGTTCCACGAAGTGGCGGCGCCCGCTCATGTGCGCAGCAACTTCCCGATGCCGAAACTTCCCAGCAGGATCAGGCCAACGCCGAACATGGCCGAGAGCAGGTATCCGAACCCGGCGCTGCGGATATAGGGCGGAGCATAGCGCGCAAACGGTGCGGTCCACAGGGAGGACAATCGCCGCAGGCCTTGCGGCGGGGCCTGCGGAGGCGTCAGGTTGAAGGAAGAGGCGGTGATCTGCTGCCGAATGGCGGGATCGGCAAAATCGGAAGCTACCCATTCACCCCAGGCCGATCCGGCCGCGAGGATGCCGAGGGGTGTCAGAATCATCAGCGCGCCCAATGCGACCCAGAATGGGCGAAGGGCGGCTTGGCCTTGCGCCGGAGGGATCGCCGTAAAGCCGGAAGTCGCGCGCAAAAGCGAAGGATCTGAGCGTTGCAGAAAAGCGACTGCCCCCGCGGAGACGAAAAGCTCGGCCAGTCCCGCGATGGTCAGGTGACCCAGCATCATGGCGGGCAGGTGACCCAGCATCATGGCGGGAATCGCGATGCTCAGCGGGTAAGGGCAGTAGAGCGGCGCTCCGGCGGCGTCGCGATAAAGCAGCGGCTGGATACCGAATTCGATGGCGGCACAGAGCGCCGAGACGTTGATGGCGCAATAGCCTGCGAGGCCGGCGGCGGCCACGCGGCGGGGCGACGCGATGGTAGCGCGTCCGGCCACCGCGCGGTACACTCCGTAGGCCACCAGCGAGCCGACGATGGCCATATTGAAGCAGTTGGCTCCGATCGCCGTGATGCCGCCATCGCCGAAGAACAGCGCTTGAATGATGAGCGCCATCGATACCGCCAGCATGGCAGCCCACGGTCCCAGGACCACGGTAGCGAGTCCGATGCCCACGGCGTGTCCGGTGGTCCCTCCGGGCAGCGGGAGATTGAACATCATGATCACGAAGCAGAAGGCGGCGAACAGCGATAGCAGAGGCACCAGCCGGGTATGCAGGGCCTTCTGGACGCGCTTGAGCCCGACGTACCAGAACGGCGCGGCGCCGCCGTAGAGCGCCGCACACGTGGCCGGACTCAGGTAGCCGTCAGGAATATGCATTTGTTCACCGACTAGTGTATTACGTTTCTCAGATTCGTAGCACTCAAATCCGAATGGCGATCTCATGCGTAGTACTAACTTGAGATTCGTAGCAATCCCGCTTCTCTGGCTTCTCGGCGCCGGCGCCTGCACGGCGGCCAGCCTTTCCGGAACTGTCACGGACCCGCAGGGGCGTGCCGTGGCTGGTGCTTCGATTACCCTGCTGCGCCGGGCGGATTCGTCGCGGCGGCAGGCAGTCACCGATACAGACGGCGGATTTGCATTCGCTACCATCGACCCGGGTGAATACCGCGTGACTGCCGAGTCCACAGGTTTCCCGATTGTCACGCAAACGCTCGCGGTGGCCGATGGCGAGAACACGGCGAATCTGCAGTTCCGCGCGGTGGCATCGCAGAACGAATCGGTGACGGTCTCGGCCGATGTGTCCGATGCCGGGTTGTTCTCACCCGATCCGGCGCAGCGATTCCTGATTCGCGAGGAAACTCTGGACGCGAATCCCGGCCGTCCAGGCATGCCGGTTTCGATTCCAGGAATGCCGGTGGAGTCTCCCGCCGGTGGCATCAAACCCCCGCAGTACTTTGTGCCGGGGGTGGCCGGGGATCACGGCGAGCCGATTGCGATGTTCTTCCAGGTGGGCGGCTTTCTCTTTCAGAACAATCTGCCCGTCAATGCGCACGGCAATGGGTACGCGGACCCGAACGTCATCATTCCCATCGCCATTGAGACCGTGGAGACCGATGGCGGCGCTTTCAACGTGCGGGAGGGGAACAACTCGGTGAACTCGGCAATTACGTTCGGCCTGCGCGAGCGGCTGGAGCCCACCGTGCGCCTGAGCGGCGATGCACGCGATGTGAACCTGGTGGCCGGCTGGAGTCCCGCGGACCCGGCCAACAAGTCGTGGGTGGGACTGGAAGTCTCGTACGGGAATGGCTTCCTGCAGCGGATGGAGCATCGCCGGCAGTACAAGGGGAATGTCTCGAAGGTGTTTTCAATAGGCCGGCACGATTTGACCATCTACGGAATCGGCTATTACGGTTTCGCCTACCAGCCCGGATTGATTCCGATCGATACCAACGTCCCGGGCGACACTATCGATGCGCGGCAGCGCGAAGAGACGTCTAATGGCGCGCTGATCGTGAATGACGTCTGGCACCTCACGGACCGGCGGCAATTCCAGTTCTCCGGCGACTATCGCTACTACGCCCTGGATGTGCGGCCGAATTTCGGCGACGGATTGATCCGGCAGAGCGAGCATCGCAATGCCAATTCGGAAGACGTGCTGTACGCGGAACATTACAGCAAAGCCTTTTCGCTGCTGGCTGGCATGGACGTGCGCCGCGAGGCGCCGCGCGCGCTGGACCTGGACCGGGCCAACGATGCCGGCATCTTTCAAGCGGTGACGGCGAACAACATCACCATCAACTTCTACAGCCCCTACGTGGCCGCGGACGGCACGGTGCTGCGGTATCTCCATTACAACGTGGGCTACCGCGGCGACGCGGTGACGATGGATAACCAGGATTTGTACCGCCCTGACTTTTCCTTCTCGCGGCGCGCCATGATCAGCTCGCCGAAAGGCACACTCACCTTTCTTCCACCGGAGGCGGGAGCGTTCTTGCCGGCCGTGTCCCTCAGCTATGGGCAGGCGTTTCATGTGGACGACCCGCGCATAGGGACCACGGCGATGTTCGGAGGGACCATCGTGAGCAAGGCGCGCTCGTATCAGCTTGCCGCCAGCAAAACGATTGCGCAAACCGAGTTTCGAGTGACGCTGGAGCACGTCACCACGGCCCAACAACTTGCCCGCATTTCGAACGATACCGGACTGCAGGAAGACGTAGGTCCCGGGATTGTGAGATCGCTTACGGTGACGGCGCGGCGCAACTTTTCGCATGGCTTCGTACAGGCATTGTTCGCCCGTGCGGATGCCCGCGACCGGATCACCGGCCAGCCCACGCCGGAAGCGCCACGGCTGATTTGGGACGTCCTGGGCACGCTGGACAAATTGCCCTTCCACCTGGTAGCTCGCGGCGAGTACGAGGATGTCGGCAAGAAGCCTCTGGGCGACGGATTTGATTCGGTTCCGGTACGGGAATTCCGTGGCGCGGTAGTGCGGCCGTTCGAGCGTGCGGGAATCGATATCGGGGTGAACGTATTCATCGCCCGCGGCTACGGAGGGCAGACGCTGGAAACGCTGGCGATGGTGGAACAGGTCACGGGCTTCCCGCTGCGGTCTTATGTCACGGGGTCGTTCACTTATCATTTGCGCAGGCGGTAACGCCGGCGGTCTTGCCGCCGGTACGGCGAGCGAAGCGAGCCGCTGCACAGCCCCACCCCGCTTTTCGATCCTGCGGGGAAGGTAACGGAGGCACCG
>OKRF01000006.1:18109-19939 GCA_900290315.1 Candidatus Sulfopaludibacter sp. SbA3
CCCCACCCCGCTTTTCGATCCTGCGGGGAAGGTAACGGAGGCACCGGCGGCAAGACCGCCGGCGTTACCCATGCGGGGGCTGGAGGAGGCGGCGGGGAAGCTTGGAAAGATAAACCAGCCGTTCCACCAGCGGCAAGAGGCGGCGTACCGTCCGCCCATGTAGAATCAAGCTGCCGGTCACAAGCGCCGGATGCGGAATCGTGGTGCAGCAGCGCGAGCAGATGTCCACTTCGCCGCCGCGCCCGGTGGCATGCAGCGCGCGCATTTTCTGCATAGCCTCCGCATTCCAGATCTGCACCAGGGAATCCCGCTCCAGGTTGCCGAGCGGGGCGCCATCCAGCATGTAGCTCTGGCAGCACGGATAGACGTCGCCATTCTGCTTGACGTACATGGGGCCGCGCCACAGGTAATGGCAGGGATGTTTCCACTCTTCGCCGGCATGGCCCGCCTGGGGGCGCATGAGATTCGTCTCATCCTCTTTGATGCGGACCTGGTCGACGCCGGGGATAGCACGCCAGAAGGCGATGAAGTCGTCTACCTCGCTCGCGTTGCCATCCATCTTGACCATCTGGACCACCACCTGCAGCTTGGAGCGGCGCTGGTGCTTCATGCGGGCGAAGCGTTCGAAGTTGTCGCGGACCTTTTCGAATTTGGCGCCCTTGCGATAGAACTCGAAGGTCTCCTTTTTGGCCCCGTCGAAGCTGAGGGTAATCTGTTCCAGCGGCGAATCCAGCACGCGCGCGCTGAGAGCCTCGTCAAGAAATGTGCCGTTGGTGGAGAGCAGGCTGGAGACGCTGTGACGGTGGCAAAGTTCGATGCGCTCGAAAATGTGCGGGTCCATAAAGGGCTCGCCCAGGCCGATGAGCATCATGTGTTCAGCGGTGGCGGCGGATTCGCGCACCAAACGTTCGAACACGCTGTCCGTCATATCCGCTTTGGGCTGTTTATGGGTTTCGCGCGGGCACATGGGGCAGTAGAGATTGCACTTGGCGGTGGTCTCCACGATGTACTCCACCGGGAGCGCCGCCAGCGTGGACCGGCGTGCAAGGTAACCCCAAAGCAGCTTAGCCCGGTTCCATACCCTCATGCTGTGCTTTTATTGTAGCTGGGCAGGGCGCGGGGGAATCGGATAGTTGATGGATGCGCGGCGGAGGGCTCGTTCTTGTCGCGGGCGTAGCGGCTCAGGTGGCAGGCCGCACAGTCTGGAGCAATTTCCCGATTGGGCGCGCGAGACGATTCGAAAGCACCGGAGAGACAAGCGGAATCCGTTATATACCCGAGAGCAATTTGAGCGGGCTGGAACTTACGATAATCTATGGAATGCCACGCAGCGCGAATTGCGGCCGCGCGGTAAGATTCACGGTTATTACCCGATGTACTGGGGCAAAAAGATTCTGGAGTGGTCGGAGAGCGCAGAACATGCCTTGGCAACCATGATTTATCTCAACGATCGATACGCGCTGGATGGCCAGGACCCGTACACGTACGCCAACATTCTGTGGTGCCTCGGGATGCGGACGGGAATGGAACGGAAGTCGGACGTATCTGCGTACTTAGAAGAGATCCGGCAGTTGGAGCAGACAGGCAAGGAACTGATTACGTGAAGATCACCATTTCAGGCGCATCGGGATTCATCGGCCGCCGCCTTCTGAAGGCTTTTGGAAGCGACGGGCACACACTGCAGGTACTCAGCCGCCACGCAGGCACCAACATGCCCCCTAACGTGAAGGTGTGGGCTTGGGACCCCCTGAAGGCGGAGGCGCCAGCCGAGGCGCTGCGCGATACCGACGCCCTGATCCATCTGGCGGGCGAGCCACTGGCACAGCGATG
>OKRF01000091.1:0-1840 GCA_900290315.1 Candidatus Sulfopaludibacter sp. SbA3
GGCGGACACGCGGGTCGGGATTTTTGAGAATGGCACGGGTCTGCGGCGTGCGCACCAGCTTGGGATTTTCGAGAATGGCACGGGTTTGCGGCGTGCGCGCCGGCTCGGGATTTTCGAGAGAGTGAACCTCGGTGGACCTGTTGACAAGCTACAGGAACTCCTGTAGGCTTCCAAGAGGAGGAGCAAATGGGAATGACCAGGGCCTTGGTTGCCTGCCTGCTTGCGGCGGCCGCGTGCGGAGTGTGGGCGCAGGAGTTCGAAGCCGCTTCGGTGAAACTACATACCAGCGCGAGCCCGTCGACTGGGAGGTCGGGGATCGACGAGACGAAAGGACTGATCCGATTTGAGAATCTATCGCTGCAGGCGTTGATCGAGATTGCCTATGGAGTGAAGGACTATCAGTTTGTCGGGCCGAACTGGCTGGGCACGATTTCCTTCGATATCACCGCGAAACCGACAGCCGAATACAAGCATGAGCAGTTGGAACCGCTCCTGCGCAATCTGTTGGCCAGCCGTTTCCATCTGACCGTACACCACGAGTCCAAAGAAATATCCGCCTACGGTTTGGTGATTGCCAAGGGCGGGCAGAAGTTCCCGGAAGCGGTTCGCCCGCGAGAGTACTTTACGGCTCGTCCCGGATTGATTTCGGGGACCCAGGTTTCCATGAGAGAGTTTACCGGCGCGCTGGGAAACGGCGACTGGCGGTTCAGAGCCCGGCGTCTCTATCTTCGCGGCGCTGCAGGATCAGCTAGGCCTCCGGTTGCGGACGCAGAAGGCGCCTGTGGACGTGGTGGTGGTGGACCATGTGGATCGGCTGCCCACGGAAAACTGATGGGTGCTAGGCGCCCTGGCTCTTGGCCTTGCGGGCCTCCGCGGCGTCGTAGCTTTCGCCGTAGATGGAGGGCACTTTCGCTCCCATCGGCCGAAGGTATGTGGACAACTGCCCGCGATGGTGGATGGTATGGCTCAGGACAAAGTTCAGATACATCACGGCGGGCAACTGGAACATGCCTCGGAAGTCTACGACCTGGATTAGCTGTTCGTTCGAAAGCTTCGTGAGTTGTTCGAGATGCAGCGGGAAGTTGTCGCTGTACCAGGTGACGAGCTCTGCCGAATTCCGAATGGAATCCGGGAGAGGCCGGGGGCTGAGATCGAATTCGCCCACCCGCACAGCGTCCACAAATCGCATTTCCGTGGCCACGATGTGCCAGGCCAGATCCAGCGCGCCTCGCGAGACTGTCGCCGGGCGATAGTCGCCCTGATCCAGGGGAATTGCCGAGATGATGCTTTTCGTAACGCGGTGCTCGTTCTTGAGCGATGGCAGAAAAACATCATGAAGGAGGAAGCTAGCTTGATCGGGTTGCATGGGTACAGAATAGCGGCGCGGAATCTCTAAATGCAACTCATGCGAATGCCCACGCACTTGCGCAGGAAATGCGTGCGCTTTTCGAGGGGGAGCGCCAGCAGGCGGCGGATCTGATCGCACAACGCCAGGTCACTCTCCATCTTGAGAGCTTCCAGCTTCGCTTTTCTGGTGGGACGCGGCCTCTTCAAGGGTTTTCTCCAAGACTGGCAGAACGGCTAGATCCTGCGGCCGGGCCGCTGCCTTCTTGCTCTTGATGATATCAGGCAAGGCCGCGGCGTACAGTTGGGCGGCTCCGAACGGCACTACCCTGGCTGGGCCCTGCCAGGCACGAAGTTTCGCAAAACCGGCGAAATTCGAGCCTGTTTGGGGGCCCGCCGCGGGCAACGATGGGTATGAAAATGGGGGGAACGGGTCGGGATTTCGCGAAGGGGCAAATTCGAGCCAGGCACGAAGATTCGCCAAAAGGCGGCGAAT
>OKRF01000091.1:1850-10154 GCA_900290315.1 Candidatus Sulfopaludibacter sp. SbA3
AGGCACGAAGATTCGCCAAAAGGCGGCGAATTTCGAGCCTGGCACGGATTTGCGGCGGACACGCGCCTCAGGATTTTCGAGGGTGTCACAGTTTTGCGGCGAATTCCGGCGCGATACGCAAGCGTATTTCTGAAATGGCCGGCTTAGCGAGCGGCGGCGTCTACCCGATATCCAGAGTCCGCGTACCCTTCTTCTCTTGCGATTGCAGAATGGAGAGCATGTTGGGGGACCAGCCCTCGGGAGTTTCGCCGGTGGCGGCGTATCGGTAGAGAGCTACCTCGAAGATTCCGTGGGCGGCGCTGAGAACCGCCGCGCCGATGACGAAGCAGGCCACAGCGATGGGCAAGAACACAGGATAGCCGTTCATACCCAAAGCGCCCAGGATGAGGCACGGGATGAAGAACACCAGGGAGCGCCATCCGAAGCGGATTTCGGCGACGATCTGGTCGCCCCAGGTTTTGCGGAACAGTTGGGCGGAGCGCTGAACCGAGCCGAAGGCGCCGCGATCCTCAGCGATCAGGACAGGCACCACCAGATAGGTAGCCATGCCCCAGGCGAATCCGAAAAGCCAGGTAGCGATTTTACCGGCAAAGGATGCTCTGCGCTCGATGGCGTTCAGGATGAACCCCACGGTGGTAGAGAGCAGTGTCCAGGCTAGAATCGGAACGATGCGTTGCGCGGCGTGACGGAGGCCATAGCTGAGGGTTGGTTCTTCGCCGTTGAAATGGGCCAGCGCGCAGGCGGCCAGGGCACAGTTGAAGAAGATGATCACCGCACTAACCAGAACGTAAGCCGGGGCAAACCAGATCAGGTCGCGCACACCCACGTGATGGAGAACCCTCTGAAAGGATACCTGTCCCCACTGCGAACACAGAAAGAGACCGGCGAGCGCGGCGACGGCGCTGAAGATGGGGAACAAGACTAACTGCTTGTTCTTGCGGATGACGTCGAAACTCCAGCCGAAAAGTTCCCAGCCCACGGGAATACCTCCGCTCGCAGTATAACTTCATTCCACTGCCGGAGCTACCACCCGTTCGGCCATGGCGAATTTGAGGGCGTCGATTCCGAGTCCGGTAGCGCTGGAGATTTCGAAGAAGGGAAGACCGCGTTCGGCGGCGAGGGCGCGTAGCGAAGCGACGCGGCCGGGATCCTGCGCCGCATCCATCTTAGAGGCGGCTACGACCATGGGTTTGACGGCGAGGTCGTCGCTGAAACTGGCCAATTCCTGCATGACGATTTCGAAATCGTTCACAGGGTCGCGCCCGCTGGCTTCGGAAACGTCGACTAAGTGGACCAGCAGACGGGTGCGCTCGATGTGGCGCAGAAACTGGATTCCCAGCCCGTGCCCTTCGTGCGCGCCTTCGATCAAACCGGGAATATCGGCTACTACGAAGCTCTTGAAGTTGGGCAACTGCACCACGCCGAGGTTCGGTTCCAGGGTGGTGAACGGATAGTCGGCGATTTTCGGCCGGGCCGCCGAGATACGCGAGATCAGGGTGGACTTTCCGGCGTTGGGGAAGCCGACCAGGCCGACATCGGCGAGCAGCTTCAGCTCCAGGCGCAGGCGCTTCTCGTCGCCGGGACGGCCGGGCTCGTGCTCGGTGGGCGCCTGGTGCGTGGGCGTGGCGAAATGCTGGTTGCCACGGCCGCCTTTTCCGCCGCGCGCCACCAGGAAGCGCTGGCCGGGCTCGGTGAAATCGACCAGGCGCTCGCCGGTCTCGTCATCGTAGACAGTGGTGCCGACGGGCACCTGGAGCTCCAACGAGGCGCCCTCGGCGCCGGTGCGGTTGCTGCCTTCGCCGTGGCGGCCGCGCTCGGCACGGTGCTCCGGATTGAAGCGGAATTGCAGCAGGGTGTTGTGTTGCGAGGTGGCTACCAGGGTGACATCGCCGCCGCGTCCGCCGTCACCGCCGCTCGGGCCTCCGCGCGGGACAAACTTCTCCCTACGGAACGCCAGGCAACCGTTACCGCCATCGCCGGCCTTCACCAGAATCCTGACTTCGTCGAGAAACTGCATAGAAAAGCCGCCGGGGTGAAAACTCCTCCGGCGGCCGGATGAGGGAAATTCCGCCGGGCATGCCCGGCATCTGTCCAACCTACTGGACGGCTTGAATGCTGACGAACTTGCCCATGCGGCCGCGATCTTTGAACTCCACCACGCCCGTCACTTTGGCAAACAGCGTATCGTCCTTACCCCAGCCGACATTGAGGCCCGGCTTCAACTTCGTGCCGCGCTGCCGCACAATGATGGAACCGCCCGGAACCAGTTGGCCGCCGAAGACCTTTACGCCCAGCCGTTGGGCATTCGAATCGCGCCCGTTTTTGGAACTGCCTAAGCCTTTTTTATGAGCCATACGTCACCTACAACTGAATCTCGCCGACCTTCACGTCCGTGAAAGACTGGCGATGTCCGATGGTTTTCTTGTACTGCTTCTTGCGCTTGAACTTGAAGACGATAATCTTGTCGCCGCGCCCGGCCTTCACGATGGTGCCCTTGACCGAGCCGCCGGAGTACAACTCGCCGGTATCCGGGAAGGAGGCTTTGATCGGCAGTTCGACTTCGGAGCCGATTTCGCCGGCCAGTTTTTCGACACGGACCACATCGCCGGGAGCAACCCGGTACTGTTTTCCGCCCGTTTCAATGATCGCGTACATGCAAACCTCTTGTTTGGGAGCCGGAACACACGAAGTGTGTCGGGACCACTGGAGTAAACATTGAGTGTACTACAGATTAGCTGGCAGGATCAAATGGGGCGAGGGTTGTGCAGGGTTGTGCAACGGCGCGCTTGTCTCGCCGCACCGGCGACGAGATCGGCGCGGTTGCCGACTCCGGTTTTTCATGAAGTTTCGCGAGCAAAACGCCCTGACAGACGACAAAAGACGATCGTCTGTCCCACGGGGTTTGCAGCGTTATGGTAAATTGAACGCCCATGGCCTTATGTTGAAAAAGGTAGTGCTCATTGTAGGTGTAGTCCTGATTGTGGCGATTGCCGGCGGCGCGGCGTTTCTGTACCTGCATCAGCCAGCGCAGGCGGCCCCTTCTGGTATCAAGGTGGCGATGACGCCGGAGCGGATTGCTCGCGGCAAGTTCCTGTTCGAGAATCTGTGCGATTGCGACGGATGTAACTCACAGCGCGATTTTTCGCGAGTGGATGGTCCGGTGGTGGCGGCGGGGCGGGGGAGGGGCAACGAACTTTCCGCCTTCCTGCGAGGCATGCCAGGCACGGTGGTGGCGTCGAACATCACGCCGGACCCCGAGACGGGCCTGGGAAAGTGGACCGACGGTGAAAAGATCCGGGCGATTCGCGAGGGCGTGGACAATGCCGGGCGGGCGCTCTTTCCGATGATGCCGTATCCCAGCTATCGCAAGATGAGCGATGAAGACGTGCAGGCGGTGGTGGCTTACATGAACTCGTTGCCGCCGATTCAGAATTCTCTGCCGGCCACGAAGCTGAACTTTCCGGTGGGCCTGTTCATCAAGTTCGCTCCGGCGCCTGCGGGCAGCGTGGGGCCCCCGGATCGCGCGGACCGGCTGAAATACGGCGAATACCTGGTGACGATCGGGGGCTGCGCCGACTGCCACACACCGCTCGAAAAGGGTCAGCCGGTGGTGGGAAAGACGTTCGCCGGAGGGCAGGTGTTTGCCAGTTCCGCCGGCACGGTCGTAACGGCCAACATTACGCCCGATATGGAAACGGGCATCGGAAAATGGTCTGAGGAATACTTTAAGAAGAAGTTTTACGACTATCGCGAGTATGCCGCGTCGGGTCCGCCGCCTTTGCCCGGTCCGCAGGCGTTCACACTGATGCCGTGGCTGGAACTGTCGCAAGTGCCGCCCGAGGATCTGGGCGCGATCTATGCCTGGCTGCGCACGGTGAAGCCTGTGCACAATGCTGTAGAAATGCACCCTGGCGCGCCGAAGTAGGACAGGCGGTAGTTTTGCGCCGGAAGACAGGGTCGAAAAACAGGGGCCGGGGGCATAGGCGTCCCCCGGCCCCCGGCCCTGTTGGGATGTGCGTTCCGCCCGCGGAACTTCATGAAAAACCGGAGTCGGTAGCGCCGGCGATCTTGTCGCCGGTACGGCGAGCCAAGCGAGCCGCCGCACAGCCCCGGCCCCTGACCCCCGGCCCCCATAAGCATTAAAATAAGGCCGGAGTTTGGGTACAGCGTCGCGCGATCCCAAAACGTGGCCGACCCGGCCTGACTCGCGAGGCCGTCCTCGGTCCACAGCGTGGGAGAAAAGAGCGCCTGGATGACGCCCTGTTTGCGGTCGAAGATTCCCACGGTCAAAGGCGTGCAGATCCAGGCGCGCAGCACGTCATTGCCGTCATAGTAGCGGTAAGCATCGAAGCCCTGTATCTTCGCACCGAAATAGCGCTCGATGGCGGCGTGTATCGCCTCTGCCTGCCGGGCATACTGCTGCAACCCGGCGGCGGGAAGATGGAGTTCGCGTCCCAGAAAGACGGCGGAATTCAGCGCGTCGAAATACAGTGCCGAAGTGTTAAGGTTGGCCTTGCCCGCGGGAAAGCGGCCTTCCAGTTCATCGCTGTCGGACGCCACCACACCATCGGCAGTGACTTTGCGGCGGCAGTATTCCAGGCACCAGGAGATGAGCTTCCAGAGCTCTTCCGCGGTGGTGCGATCGCCATATGCCAGGGCGAATCGCGAGGCCCCATAGGCGATCATGGCCATGTCACCGCGGTCTCCGGCGCCGTTCCAGAAGCTGGTTCCCTCGGCAATGATGGAGCTGGGAATGGGCTTGTAGTCCGCATTCATATAGCGCGCGAAGTGGCGAAACGCATTGATCGCCGATTCGTTGGCGGTGTCATCGCCCAGGTACGGAAAGAAGGGATTGGCGTACTCCGCCTGGTCGTTGGCCCAGATAGCGGCGTAGTAAGCGCCGCCGCCGGGTCCGTGCATCAGGCCACCCTTGGTTTCGTAAATGCTCTCGGTGGTGCGAGTCTTGGCGAAGGCGAATTCGGTGTTCAGAACTGGGTCGGGAGTCTCGAGCCGCAGCTTCGAAAGGAAACTCATGACGGGCT
Source organism: Candidatus Sulfopaludibacter sp. SbA3 (assembly GCA_900290315.1). Lineage (GTDB taxonomy): Bacteria > Acidobacteriota > Terriglobia > Bryobacterales > Bryobacteraceae > Sulfopaludibacter. Next base: position 6,893 of record OKRF01000091.1, read on the forward strand.
TGGGGGCCGCGGCTTCGCGAGCCGTGAAGGCGAGTGTGAACGTGGCGCTTTCGCCTGGTTTGAGAGTGCGCGCCCCGGGGTCGAGGACCTCCGAGCAGATAACATATTCGCCCGTAACTCCGCGGGCCGCGCCGGTGCGGACTGTCTTCTGCGTGCTCTCCACTTCGACCGCCGCTTCGCGCGTGCCGCCGTTGGTGAAGGTGTATTTCTCCAAAGCGAGCGGGCTGGTGGTGGAGGGGAAGATGGTGCGCCGCAGCGTGACGCCGTTGCCGCGCGCGGGCGTGCTGTCGATGGTCACGAGGCCGCGGATGTGGACGGCAGAGACTACTTCGGCGGCGATGGGACGTCCCGCGAGGAAGAGGCGCGGGGCAACATCGTCGGCGAAGGTGTAGCTCAGGCTGGCGTGCGTGTCATTGGGGATGGTGCGCAGAGTGGGAAAGACCAGTTGCCGGGTCAGGACCGGCGAGCCGTTTTCGCGCACGCCGTATGTGAGAATCAGCGAGACCTTGCGTCCGCTCATTTCGATTTGGTCCTGATGGGCCGCGCCACGCTGCACTTCCCAGGTGATGCCGCCGCCGGAATCGAGCTTCCAGCGGGTTTGAGCCGCCAGGGCGGACACGCAGGCGAGCAGAAGGATGAGTTTCATGCGGCTGTGAAAAGACCAGTGTATACTGGCGAACCATGAAGAGATTTGTCATCGTTGGGATGCTCGCGGCAGCCGGTTTTGCGCAGACGCCGCCGCTGGAAGAACTGATTGGCGCGGCGCGGCTGGGGCCTGCGGCTCCGGGTTTGAAGGAGCGCATCACCAAGACTCTGGGAGCGAGGGGTGGCACGGCGATGTGGGGTCAGGACTATCTGTTTGTGGCCGATTCGCCATCGCCAGTGACCATTTCGATCGACCAACAACCGGCCGTTGCCCTGTCGCAGGTCGAAGGCAGCACCCTGTGGATGCTGCTCGCCAAAATGCGCACCGGGGTCACGCATTCGTATCAGTACTACGCCGCTGGCAAGCCGCTGGGCGCTCGCGGCGACGCGGTGGGATACAATCCCGATTCTTACGCGAAGCCTGGGGTGCCGCGCGGCACGGTGAGCGAGAAACGCACCATCGTCAGCAAGATCTACGACGGCATGAAAGCCGATTACTGGGTGTACGCCTCGCCCGGCGTGGATCCAGCGATCCCGGCGGCGCTGATGGTGTGGCAGGACGGTCAGGGACTGATCGGAGAGTATTCGCGGAGCAGGCTCTTCACGGTGACGGAAAACCTGGTCTATCAGAAACTGCTGCCGCCCCTGGTGCACGTGATGATCGCGCCGGGCACGTCGGCGGACGGGCGTGCCATGCGGTCCGTCGAGTACGACACGGTGAGCGATCGGTACCCGCGGTTCCTGATGGAAGAGGTGCTGCCCGAGGTCGAGAAGACCTACAAGCTAAGGCCGGATGGATACAGCCGCGCGATCGGCGGCGAGTCTTCGGGCGGGATCTGCGCGTTCAACGTGGCGTGGCTGTTGCCCGAAAAGTTCGCGCGCGTGCACTCGGCGGTGGGCAGTTTCACGTCCATCCAGTGGCGGCCGCAGGAGAAACTGGAGGGCGGCAATGTGTATCCCTTCAAGGTGCGCAAGGAGCCCAAACGCAACATCCGCGTGTGGATGAGCGATGGCTCCGACGATCTGGAGAACGAGCACGGGTCGTGGCCTATGCAGAACATCGAAATGGCCAATTCGCTGAAGCTGCGCGGGTACGATTTCCATTTCCGCTTCGGCACCGCGGCTCACGGAGGCGCGCAGGCGGCGCTGGATCTCCCGGAATCGCTGACGTGGCTGTGGCGCGATTACGATCCCAAGAAGAGCACCCAGGATTTTCAAATGGACCCCGCGGAAAAGGAAAAGCCCTTCTTCCGCGTCGCCATCACCAATCGCGACGCCTGGTGACCAATTCGGTGACAGGCTACATAACCTCGAAACTCCGGCGGCCGGAAGTCTATGGAATGTCGAGATCTAATTCAGTGACAGGCTACATAACCTCGGAAAGAGTTTCGAGGTTGTGTAGCCTGTCACCGAATTATGCCCCCCTTGCATTCCGGATAAAATCGTCGCATACTTCCCATAAGCGTATTATGGGAGCGCGAAGATGCTTGAAATTCGTTCCTTAAGTAAGCGGTACAGCAGCGTTCTCGCCGTGCAGGACGTCAGCTTCTCCATCGCCCCCGGCGAAGTTCTGGGGTACGTCGGACCCAACGGCGCGGGCAAAAGCACCACCGTGAAAATGATCATCGGACTGCTCGAACCCACCTCCGGACAGGTGCTGTTCCATGGACAAAGCGTGATCGACCCCGGAAGAGCCGCATCTCTACCCGCACCTTTCGGGGCGCGAATACCTGCAGCTTTCCGGGCGCCTGTACGGCCTGCGCCGCAAAATTCTGGAGCCCAAGATCGACGAATTCCTGCAACTCTTCTCCTTGTGGGACGATCAGTACACACCCCTCTCGGCCTACTCCAAAGGCATGCGCCAGAAGATTCTGCTTTCGGCGGCGCTGCTGCACAACCCCGAAGTCCTGCTGTTCGATGAGCCGCTTTCCGGGCTGGACGTAACCACCTCGCTCATCTTCCGCGATCTCATACAGGGCCTCGCCGCGCAGGGCCGCATGATCTTTTACAGCTCCCACGTGCTCGAAGTCGTCGAGAAAGTCTGCTCGCAGGTGCTGATCCTGTGCAAGGGACGAGTGGCCGCGCACGATTCCATCGACAACCTGCGCACGCTGATGCACCAATCGTCTCTGGAGGCCATCTTCGCCGAACTCACCCAGGAACGCGACCATCAGGCCGTGGCCGATCACATCCTGGAGGTGATGCAGGCATGAACATCTTCCGCGAAACGCGCGGCGTGCAGTTCGAGCTGACACGCCACTTTCTGGGCCGCATGTTCGATGGCGAATGGGGCGCGCCTGGGCAGTGGCAGAGCATCGCGATCGGCGCCATTTCGCTCTTGCTGCCGGCCGGAATTCTTCTGGTCCGCGAAGGGTACCTGGATCCCGCCGCGGCCACCAAGTACCGCACCTTGGCGTCGAACGCGCCGGCACTGCGCGCCGCTACTATCGCGGATGAATTGTCCCTGATGACCCTGGTGTTCTGCATCACCGGCCTGGTGGCGCTGCTGGAGTGGCAATCGCTCTTCCCCAGCGGGCGCGACTACCTGGCTCTGGCGGGCAAGCCGATTCTCTCACGGCAGATTTTCGCCGCGCGCTTTCTCTCCGTGCTGATCTTC
>OKRF01000441.1 GCA_900290315.1 Candidatus Sulfopaludibacter sp. SbA3
CCTTGGCGGCGCCGCTACTCAACGCGACGTGGTACAGGCCGCCGGGGAGACCTTTAATCGCGAGCCTGCCACTCTGAACGTAAAACACGTCGGCATCGCCGCTCGATGTCGCGTGCACCTTGTTGTCGTTGACGGCCAAAACATTCGCGCTGTCGAGTGCGAACACGGTCGATTCATTGCCTCTCAGGGTGACCGGAACGGTAATTGTGCTTCCATTCACGGTGTAGTTGGCGACCGGAACGATCTCTCCGGTCCAGGTGTTTAGCTGATATAGTTTTCCCTTTCCCCTGAAAGTGACCTTCGTGCTTACATCCGGGATGTCCAGCTCTTTGACCTTTCCGTAGCCCCAGCCATAGCCGCTCCCGCTATTGGCGTTGAATCCGCGGTTGTACACGTAGTAATAGTCGATGCCGCCGGCGGCGCGGTGCATGCTGATCAGCTTGGACTGCTGGGCATCCAGGGAATATTGAGCGTCCGAACTCACTCCCAGAGAATCCAGGGCGGACGGAACGTCGGCAAAGGTCGGCGCTTGTTTCACGTTCTTCAAGCTCTTCAGTTCAGCCATGGTGGATTGCACCTGACTGTCCATGCCGGACTGATTCGTCGGGCTATAGAAGGTGGACTTGACGGGGAGATCGCCGATGTAAACAACCGGCAGTCCGGCCTTGGCCAATTCCAGGACCTTCTTGGCCGCATCCACACCGATGCTCTTGTTCCCCGGAGCCGCTGGAGCATTCAATGTATCGAGCGTCTGATTCAATATCAGTGCTTTATAGGCCGGCCCGCTTGGATCTAACCTGCCGGCGGTAATTCTGGCGTTGGGGAGTTTCAACTCGGGTAATGCGACAAAATCGTATGAATAGCCCTTGTCCTGGAGCAGAGCGCCGTCTTTGTACCAGGTGTCGCCATCTTTCGCGGCAAATGACGCATTGTCCCAGAAGGACTCTCGGAACACGGCCAGGTCGATCTTGCTATTGCCCTGTTTCAGAACGTACGAGTTGCGCGCCAGAAAGTCCATGTACAGTCTGGCATCGCGCCACAGAGGCTCGACCCCCCAACTGTTGGAATAGCCGTCTCGCCCGAATGCGTCCCACCCGGGCCATGCGACGCCAGGGATATGTCCGTTGACGCTTCCCGCACCGCTAAATGCTCCGCTGTAATTGTAGCCATGAAACGTCAGATTCTGAACGCCGGCAGAGAAGGCCCTCTGGACGAAATACATCAAGTTGGCCCAACTCTGCGCGTGGTTTCTCCCTCCTTCCGCCTGCAATTCTGCGTTGTATTCCCGCTTTCTCATCATGTGGACGGCCCCGGCCTGAGCACGGATGTTGTCAAACTCATTTCTGATCATCATCATCTCGCCTTCGGGAATCCCTACGTTCATGGATGTACTGGCCTGCTCCATGTGTTTCCCATATGCCGTCTGGTAACGCAGGTTCTGGCCGTAGCCCTCCAGGAATGCTTGGATCGGCTTCAAATGGTTCTCGTTGAACAGATACGTCAGGACGTCGTAATAATCGTTCCTGATGCGGGCGCCCGCGCCTCCGAAGGCCTCCTGCCCTCCTCCGCCGCCAAAGATTCCTCCTCCTGCACCTGGTCCTCCTCCGGCAGCTCCAGCACCTCGTCCCGCTCCAGCTCCAGCGCCTCTTCCGGCCCCGGCACCAGCTCCAGGTCCGCCTCCGCCTCTGCCTGCCAGGCTCGCACCGTTGGTTATGGCGGGCAAGTAGGGCGTCAAGTCGTATCCCTTCAGCTTTTTGAAGACTGTCAACAATGTATCGGTAAACTCAACGCTGGAGCGGTACTCAAGCGAATCCCCAAAAAGGCCGTTGCCATACTGCAAGAGCTTCTTTTTGGCAAACTCATCGTAAACAGACTTATAGTAATCCGTAACGGACTTTGTTCCAGCCTTGCTGAAATGATCGACGACATACAGCCCGCTCTTGGTCTCCCCCACCGGCTCGTTCCAATAGAAAAACAAAGTCCATTGCCCGCTATCGTCCGGCGCAGTCCAGTCAATGGTATATGCCTGAGTGGTAGTGACATCTGTCTTCTTTATGACTGTCCCCGTTAGATCTTTCATCGTGCTCATTTCCAGGGGCGATGTGGACTCGGAGGATTCCCTCTTACCGGCCAGCACGGCCACCAACTGCGACGAGACATCGTTACGGTTGATGTTGCCCAGAACGTCGCCGCCATACGACTTACCGGAAACATCGACCCGTTTGCAGGCCAGTTGGACCTCGACTCCAAGCGACGATTTGGTGAGCAAGGGAGATGCGATGGGCCATGCGGGACCCATGATGAATGTCGCCTTAATGCCGCGCTTGCCGGCCTGGTCCAGTAAGATTTCCATGGTTTTGGCCCAGTTCGGAGTGCCCCATCCGTATACCGCGCTGTCTATGGCGGGCGCTGTGCTGGCGGGAGCGTTAGGACCGCCTCCGCGAACGAAATCAAACGCCACCAGCTCGATGTCCCCAACGCCGGCATCCGCCAGGTCGTTGACTTGGGATCTCAATACGCTTTCATCCACGGCGGCCTGAGGAATCCACATTCGCATATGCGGGCGGTATGGAGTGCCGGGGTTCCGAAAGTCAGCCGCGGCTTTGGTGAGTTGTGCGCCGCTCTGAGCTGATGACGTCTTGAAGCTGACAATCATTAAGAAAGCCAACAGCGTCACAGTTAAGAAACTTGTTATCTGCTTCGTCGACTGTCCAAAAAGGCTGTTCATGATGTTCATCGGTGATTTCCAGTTGATATCCGATTTCAGGCACACGCTTTCTGTTACGGATCCAGCCGCGCCCAGAGCTGACGCTCCAGCGGGTTTGGATCGTTCACCACTTCGCATTGCGAGTCGATCTGCATGGTCGCCCGTTTCTCCGTAGTGTAGGGAGGCCATTCCGGCTGACCATGCGCCGCCGGATGGCCTGTTCTGGCAAAGGTGCTCCACAACTCGGCCATATTGTGCCCGGCCTTCACGTCCTCAGGGCTGGCGCCCCGTCCTCCGCCCCTGCCGCCCGGAGCGCCGTTGGCCCCTTGCTGCGAAGGCGGCGGAGATCCCTGCTGCGTGCCAGCCGGTTGCACGTTGTTGAATTTGTAGCGAATCTCCATGGCGTGCGGCGAGCCCTGTTTGAACTGGGTTCCAGGAACTACTGCGTCCGACGCGTGCGTGAAGATGTAAGCAAATGCCGGCGCCCCATGCTGGGCGTATTTGCGCTCCGCGATGGTCACGGCGCCGATTCCAATCATGCGCGCCGTCGTGATGGCGACATACAGTTGGGAGGGGGCGGCGGCGGGACGGCTCTTGTGATAGGCCTCGTAGATGGCATCCGCATTCCCGCTGAATTCCTTGGCGAGCCGCGCCTTTAAGCTCTCCTCGGTCAGGGTGAACACTTCGATATTGCGCTGCTGTTGAAAAAAGAATACCGTTTCGTCGTGGTTGTACCCGACCATCAGCGGCTTGTTCTTCGAGATGGCCGGCGCCTCCGGTTCGAAGGGGTGATGAGGCAAGATGGCACCATCGACGACCGGCCCGAATCCGCCCGGCCGCGATCCACCGCCCATGCCCTTGCGCCCACCGTTCATGCCCAGCGGGCCGCCCCCTGAACTACCCAGCCCGGTTTGCGCTTCCAGCAGTTTGTCGGTCGATACTTCGAGCAGTTTGCGCCAATCGCTCTTCTCGATCCCCAGGTGCTTCAGCACCATTAGGGTCGTTTCGGCTGCCGAGTCGCGCGGCATCATGCGAATACCAGGGCCGCTTTCAATGGAGGCCTTATGGAAGTAGGGGGCCGCCGAAGGCATCGCATACAGGCAGGAGGTCTTAGAGCCGCCGCCGCTTTCGCCGAAAATCATCACGTTGCCGGGATCGCCGCCAAACACTTCGATGTTGTCGTGTACCCACTTGAGGCCGTCGCGAATGTCCTCCAGACCCTGATTGCCCGACGTGGCGTACTCCTCGCCGCCCAACTCGCCCAGGTAAAGATAACCCGCGATGCCGAGGCGGTGGTTGGTAGCCACCACGACCACACCGTAGGCGCGCGCCAGGTTCCCGCCGTCCTGATAGCCGGACGCGGCCGAACCAGTGGTGAAGCCGCCACCGTGGCTGTAAAACATTACCGGCCGCCTGCGGCCGTCGGCAGCAGGCGTCCAGACGTTCAGGAACTGGCAATTCTCGTCCTGCGGCGGTTCACCGCGGCGCTGGCCCGGTTGCGGGGAGGGCGCGCCGAATTGCAGCGCGCCGCGCACATCGGTCCACGGCTTCAGCGGCGCCGCCGCTTTGAAGCGGTTTGCGCCCGAAGCGGACCCGGCGTAAGGGATACCCTTAAACGTGGTAAGGTTGCCGGTCTTGGCGCCGCGAACACGGCCGTAGATGGTTTTGGTCTCGACATACTCTGGCTCCGCGGACTGCGCGAAAGCACGTCCTTGGATGGCGGCGGCGCCGGATAAGACCATCGAGCCACGGGCGAAGACTTCGCGCCTGGTCAGCTTCATAGACGAACGATCAAACGATAGTTTCATAAGGGACTCTCTCGGAAGATCCTCACCGGACCCATCAGCCCTGACGCCCGCAGCGGAGAATCCGCCCGGTAGGGCATCCCCGCGCCGCGTCCCCCGCGGCCGCCAACACCCACCGGCAAGGGCTTGCCATCCGCCCACGTAAAGGTATACTTGCGTGTTACGCCCGGCTGGACGTCGCCGATCAGACGGTTCACCCACAGGTTCACGGCCTTGATTTCGATCCGGTTTGCGCCGGCAACCACCGCGCTCCCGATATCGACCCGGTACGGCGGCTTCCAGGCCGTACCCACTGATTTGCCGTTGACCCACACTTCCGCCAGATCGTTCACTTGGCCCAAATCGAGCCACACATGTGCGCCCGCCCTTAGTGCGGGTAGTTGCACGTCCTTCGAGTAGGTTGCGATTCCCGAGAAGTAGCGGACGCCGGGATCCGGATTTTCGCGGAAATCGGCCAGCGTTTCAAACGTCGCCGTGGCCGGCGCTCCGCGGTCGGCCTGGAACGTAACCTGCCAGGGTCCGGTCAGTTCCATCACGGTCTGCAGGCTAGTCTGCGGCAGCGTACGGCTGCGCCCGCCACCGGCGGGCTGGCGGAATACGACGAACACCGTCCCGAACCGATCGAGCGGCACCGTGACGTGCGTACGATCGCCTTCGATGCGGTAAGCGGCCGGCGCCATCAATCCGGTCGCAGGATCCCAAAGCTCTGCCTTGAGCCCGATCACGCGAAAGCTGGCGTCGATGGTCTCGGCGCGGTCGAGGCGGTTCGACAGGAAATAGGCGTCGCCGTTCGAAAGCCGGCGGTGAATGAACATCACCTGGCTGTCAGGATTCGGTTTCGTGTAGGTGAAGTCGGGAGCCAACTGGATCGCCTGCAAGGCCGCAGTGGAGTCAGCGGCGGCGAACACGCGGCCCTTGCCGACGCTAGTTACCGGGCCGCCAGGCCAGAGTGCGTCGAGAATGGTCTTGACTTCATCGGCGTTATCGGCCAAGCTGGGCGATCCCTGCGGGCGCGGCCCGATCAGCACCGCGCCATCGCGCACCATGTCCCGCATTTTCCGCAGTACCGGGAGCGAAATACGTTCGGCGCCATGCCCGATGAACAAAGCCCGGTAGGCCATTCCGGTATCGGTGGTCACCGCACCGCCGCGCACCGTCAGCTTGTTCAGGATCACATCTGCATTCACGTAATCGTAGCGGAGACCCTCCGGAATCGCGGGATAGGTATCGCGATACGCGGCTACGATCGGCACTGCCTCGCCATAGAACACCGCGACGTCGCTGGCCGCCCGGCCTTGTTGGAGCATGAACGACGCCCGTGACAGGTAGTCAACCCAGGGCTTGGCCTGCTCGGCCCACGTCTCATTGCGCGTGAAGTATTGGCCCACGCCCAATGTGACGCCCGGACCCTTGCTCACCGGCTGGTGCGTCGAAGTGTGGATCACGAACCGGTTGGCGCCTGCCAGTAGGATCTCGTCCGCGGTGGCTTTCAGATTCCATGGCGCCGTCCCGTACGCCGGACCGCCGGTCAGCGATTCGCAGCCAACCAGATTCTGCCCGTAGATGTGCGCTACCGATGCCGACTCCTGCAGGTCGTTGAAATAGACGCCCTCGATGTCGCCGGGCCGGTTGACCAGCCACGTAGCCCCCATGGGAACGTCGGCGGACTGCTTCATTTCCATCCCGTCGCCCATGGCGGCAAATTGTTCTTCCTGGGCTTCGCCGTAGCGGATCATGCCTATGGAGTGGAGCACGCCCGTGAGGTAGTCGTAGTGATTCTCCTTGAGCAATTGCTGCAGGGTGCGGCGCCAATCCCACAAGAACGCATCGCTCCGTTCGGGGCTCTCCACGACGTACCCGGCGAGCGCCGGAAGCCACGGCGTCGGATCGTAGCCCCGCATCCGCCGAAAGTCCTGGAGAATCTTCGGCGTCCAGTTGGCGTGGCTTGCCTCCCAGCTATCGAACATCATGGCGCGCAATCCATGCTGTCCAAGCAGCCCGCCGCTTGCGTCGCGATACATGCCCAGATACGTGTCCATATAGCGCTTTACGGCCTCTTTGTCCAGCTTGTCGACTTCGAGCCCGGTGGCTTCCGGGGAAGCCGGGCGATTCATCGCGCCGGTGAGCGAATAGCCCAACCGCAGTACCAGCCATTCGCCCGCCGGAGGCGTCCAGTCAAGGCCGCCATCGGAGCGCATCCGGCTGGTCAGGTCGATCTCGCCGGCAGTCTGCACCGCGATGTCCGTTCCGGCGGTGCCGGACGGTAGCGCATAGTAGCTGGAGTTGGGGAAAAATGCCGCCTTCTCTTCGAAGGAATGTACCGTCGATTCATGGCGCAGCACCAGTTCGCGAACCGCGATACTGGCGGGGGGAGGAGGATCGGCACGCTCAAAGCGACGCAGTCGCCGCGGTTCCGCAGGCGGCTGTTTCACGCTCACGAAACGGAAATAGCGGGCGCGGACGCTATCTACCGAGCTGGTCCGTTCCGGAATGCCGGATTGAATCTTCGCCCCGGTATCTCGCCAAGTCTGCCCGTCGTTGCTCGACTCCAGCCGGAAAAGAGTCGGCGGCGCATCGGCCCGCAAATCCACAGTCAGACCCTTGTAATACCAGGCCCCTGCCGGCGTCGCGAGCGTGAGCCCTCTGACCGTCACCGGCCGGCCGTAGTCGAATTGAATCCACGAGATGCCTCCGGTTTCAGCGGCAGCCGGCAGGTCTATGGCGCTGCTGAGGATGTCGCCATCGGAAAGGGCATCGGCGTTCAGATTGCCTCCGCTCGCTGTCACCGTCGGCTTCGGAAGGGTGGCGTCGGCTGGCAACCGGAAAGCCAGCACCTTCTGGTCGGCATAATACTCCGGCGGATTCTGTCCAGCCGCGCGTCCTCCTAACATCCATCCACCGGTGCTGGGCTGAAAGATTCCCGTCGTCGTGGGCGGCTTCTCTGCAACGTTCCGGTAAACGGCTGGCCGCCGTGGATGCGTGTGACTGACCAGCTCATCTTCTTCATGGCGTCCGGCCCGGTCACCCACGGCCCACCCGTCTCGCTCCAGCCCGGCGATGCGGCGATCCCCAGTTCGAGGCCGACCTTGTCGGCATAGGCAGCGACGTTGCGGAAGACTTCCTTCCATCCAGCGGTCATGTAAGGAAGACGCACATCAACCACCTGCGTGGGGCCCGAGCCCGCGTCGAAAGCTTGCAGGCCCGCAATGCCGACCCGCTTCATCCAGTCCATGTCCGCTTTGGCACCTTCCCAGGTGATATTGCCATTCATCCAGTGCCACCAAACGCGCGGCCTGGCGCTGTCTGGGGGATTCTGGAACCCGCGTGTCAGTGCATCGCCGGAATTCTGCGCCAGAATGACCCAGGTACCGGCTACGCTAATAGCCAGGACTGCGAGTCCGATTCGCCGCATCATTGTTGAGGCTCCTTATTCCCCGGCCTTGTGCATCAGGTCAACCGCCGTCGAAATGATCTGCCCTTCCGCGCACCCGGGTTTCAACCGCGATCCAATTACCTGAAAACTCAAATGGCTATACGCATCGTCGGAATAGATGTACCCCGAGTTCGCGGCCCCATTCGCCAATGTCACTACGATCGTCTTGCTCGCCGGCGCGGCGTCCTTCAGCTTGAGAGCGATCTTGCTGTAGACTTCGCCGTTCACCGTTACGAAATTGATATCCCCAATACGCAGCAAGCCGACCTTGAGGTTCACATCTGGACCATCTTTGTAACCGGGGAATACATTCTCGCGGGCCGGATTCGCGGCGTCCAGCCGTTCACGGCCAGGACAGGTAAAGCGCTGCTGGCCGCCCCAGATCGCAGCACGGTCGACCGGCTTGATCTCTTCCCGCATCAGTCGCACAGCGGTGGTTCCGATCATCTGACCGAGCATCACCACATATTCTCCAGTACGCGCGATGGCCTTCTTATAGGCCTCTAAGTTCTCGGGCGGTATCGCTCCCCTACTGGAGCCGGCGGCAGCCGCATTGAAACCTTGGGCTGTCCTGTTCTCTGAAGGGGGCGCCGGCGGGGCAACCGTTTGCGGTGTCCCCAGGCGCTGTCGCGATCTCATAATATAGCTTGGCGAAAAAGCCAACCGCGGATTTTGGTCACCGGATGCCCCCTGGCTGAACACGGCCACCGTTCTGTTGTCGAATAGCTCATCCACGTACCGCGCCGCCTCGCCGGGAAAATCGGCGCTGATGACGCCGCTCAGATAAAAGTTGATGGGGTGCATGGCGTAATT